>NZ_JBCGFD010000013.1:0-110222 GCF_038739755.1 Aeromonas sp. SE22 | reverse complement strand
TCGCGACCCCGACCTTGGCAAGGTCGTGCTCTACCAACTGAGCTATTCCCGCAACTACCTTAAAACAGGCCGTACAGCATTTGGTTGCTTGCGCTACTGTACGGGAGCCGAATTATAAGAGCAGTCCTTCCAATTGCAAGGGCTTTTTTGCCTGGTTGCGCGCGTTCGCTCAAAAGCTGGCCGAACTGTCGATTTTAGCAGCCAGCGCATGACAAACCCTTGCCGGGGAATCAGATCTTGAAGACGTGGCTGCGATAGAACTGCAGCTCGGCGATGGATTCTCGGATGTCGTCCAGCGCCTGATGGGTGCCGCTCTTCTTGAACTGATCCAGCAATTCCGGCTGCCAGCGGCGTACCAGCTCCTTGATGGTGCTGACGTCGACGTTGCGATAGTGGAAGAAGGCTTCCAGATCGCTCATGTGCTTGACCATGAAGCGGCGATCCTGACCGATGCTGTTGCCGCACAGCGGGCTGGTGCGCTCCGGCACCCACTGGCGAATGAAGTCGAGGGTCTCGGCAACGGCTTTCGCCTCGTCATGCTGGCTCGCCTTGACCCGGGCCACCAGACCGCTCTTGGTATGGGTGTGGACGTTCCAGTCGTCCATCTTGGCGAGCTCTTCATCGCTCTGATGAATGGCGATCACCGGCCCTTCGGCCAGCACGTTCAGGTCCTTGTCGGTGACGATGGTGGCAATCTCCAGTACCACGTTCTCTTCAGGGTCGAGACCCGTCATCTCCATGTCGATCCATACCAGGTTCTGCGCGCTGACTGTCATGATTACTCTCTCTGTTGGGAGGAATGGCGGAATTTTGCCAATTTGCATGTATCATACTGGCTTTGGATCTGTTCATAAACTGGCGAATCGAGTGGCAAAGAAAGCAAAACTCAATCTGGGTCAACAAAGACGCGTCCAGGCCAACCGCGAGCGTCGGCTGCAAAAAGAGCACACCACAGAGGTGGATGACACCCTGTTTGGCCCGGCCATCGAAGGGGTGGTGATCAGCCGTTTCGGTCAGCACGCGGACGTGGAAGCGAGCGATGGCACCATCCACCGCAGCAACCTGCGCCGCAGCAGCATCAGCAGTCTGGTGTGCGGCGACAAGGTGGTGTGGCGTCCCGGCCTCAATGCCGCCATCGCCGGCGTCATCGAGGCGGTGCATCCGCGCCACTCGGTTCTGACCCGGCCGGACTTTTACGACGGGGTCAAACCCATCGCCGCCAACATCGACCAGATCATCATCGTCTCGGCGGTGATGCCCGAGTTCTCCACCAACATCGTCGACCGCTATCTGGTGGCCGCCGAGGATGTGGAGATCCGCCCCCTCATCGTGCTGAACAAGGTCGATATGCTCGATGATGCCGCCAGAGCGCGCATCGAGCTCCAGCTCGAAACCTACCGCAAGCTCAATTACGAGGTGCTGCTGGTGAGCTGCGAGAGCGGTGAAGGGCTTGATGAGCTGAAAGCCAAGCTCACCGACAAGATCAGCATCTTCGTCGGCCAGTCAGGGGTGGGCAAATCCTCGCTCACCAACGCCCTGATGCCGGGGCTGGATGTGCTCACCGGCGAGATCTCCGAAAACTCGGGGCTCGGCCAGCACACCACCACCACGGCACGGCTCTACCACTTCCCGAGCGGTGGCGATCTCATCGACTCCCCCGGGATCCGCGAGTTCGCCCTCTGGCATCTGGAAGCCGACCGCATCACCTGGTGCTTCGTCGAGTTTCGCGACTATCTGGGTGGCTGCAAGTTCCGCGACTGTACCCACAAGGACGATCCCGGCTGTGCCCTGCGCGCCGCGGTCGACGCGGGCGCTATCAGCGCCGATCGCTTCCACAACTATCACCGCATCCTGGAAACCATGCAGGAAGCCCGTCACGGTCGCCAACAGGCGCGCCTGTGACCCTGTTTAACCTACGTTGATGATGAACATGAGCATTACTGACAACCTGAAAATTGCCGGTCAATACTGTCTGCCCAAGCACGCCCTCTCCCGTCTGATCGGCAAGTTTGCCGCCGCCGAAGCGGGCAACATCACCACCAAAGTGATCGAGGCTTTTATCAAGCAGTACCAGGTCGACATGAGCGAAGCGCTGCACGAGAGCCCGGCCCACTACAAGAGCTTCAACGAGTTCTTCACCCGCGAGCTCAAGCCCGGCATCCGCCCCGTGGTAGAAGATGCCATGACTCTGGCGCTGCCGGTCGATGGTACCGTCAGCCAGCTCGGCCCGATCCAGCAGGGTCGCATCATCCAGGCCAAGGGCCACGACTACAGCGCTCGCGAGCTGCTGGGCGGCTATGAGGATCTGGTTGCGCCGTTCAAGGATGGCGACTTCGCCACCATCTATCTGGCGCCCAAGGATTACCACCGCATCCACATGCCGCTGGACGGCGTGCTGGAGAGCATGGTGTTCGTGCCGGGGGATCTCTTCTCCGTCAACCCGCTCACCGCCGAGAACGTGCCTAACCTGTTTGCCCGCAACGAGCGGGTGGTGGCCACCTTCCACACCCCGCACGGACCGATGGCGCTGGTGCTGGTCGGTGCCACTATCGTGGCCAGCATCGAGACCATCTGGGCCGGCAACATTGCGCCGACCAAAGAGAAAAAGGTGGTGCGCTGGGACTACACCGGCGACGAGGCTATTACCCTGCAAAAAGGTGCCGAGATGGGTCTGTTCAAACTGGGCAGTACTGTCGTCTGCCTGTTTGGCCCGGGCATGCTGGCCGGTTTCGAACCGCATCTGGCCAACGGGGTCACCACCCGCATGGGTCAGCCCTTTGCCAAGCTGGCGGAGCAGGCATGAGCGAGCAACCGAACGCCTCGCAGAAGAACAACCCGCTGCACGGGCTGACGCTGGAAGCCATCGTCACCGCGCTGGTCGAGCACTACGGCTGGGAAGAGCTGGGGCAGCAGATCAATATCCGCTGCTTCACCCATGAGCCCAGCGTCAAATCCAGCCTGAAGTTCTTGCGCAAGACCCCATGGGCCCGGGAGAAGGTAGAGAGCCTCTACCTCTACGTTCAGCGCAAGCAAGCCAAATCAAAGGAATAACGCCATGGCGTTCAAGATTACCTACACCTACAAGAAGCAGGCCAAAACGATCGGCTATGCCAACGACAAGTTCAACAGCATCTATGATGCGGTTGCCGCTGCCGAAGGGATCGATCTCGCCAGCTTCCACGCCATGGAGGCTCAGCTGGCTCAGGTGTGCCGGCGCGACAAGAAGAGCGTGAAGGATTACCGGGAGAACTACTTCAAGGAGCTGGGGTTCTCCAATATCGTCATCGAACGGGATAACCTCGAAGAGGATCAGAAGTAACCATGCGAACCTTGACTCTGATGGCCGCCTCTCTGCTACTGGCGGCATGCAGTACACCGGAACAACATCTGGTTGGCAGCGATCGCGACAGCCACGGCTGCATCGGCAGTGCGGGCTATCAGTGGTCAGCGCTGACCGGCAAATGCGTGCGCCTGTTCGAGCAGGGCATCCGACTCAATCCGACCGATGCCAGCCAGACCAGCAGTGCGTTCGTGCTGTTCAACACCGATCAGAGCAAGGCCGAGCTGACCCTGCCCACCGGCGAGCAGCACCAGCTTGCCCGTCAGGGCATGGAAGGCAACTGGTCGTGGCAGGGCAGCGGTTACACCCTCTTCCCCTGGAAGGGCTATGTGCTCAAATCCGGTGACAAGGTGCTTTATCAGGGGGAGTAACCCGAGCACCTGATATCTTCCCGATATCCACCAAATAAAATGCCGACCCAAGAGGTCGGCATTTTTGTATGTGAAACAGACTGTTATCAGGCACGGCTAAGGTAATCGGCCTGCCCCACCCACTTGTAGCTGGTGAGCTCGGTCAGCCCCATGGGGCCGCGAGCGTGCAGCATCTGGGTCGAGACCGCCACCTCGGCCCCCAGCCCAAACTGGCCACCATCGGTGAAACGGGTGGAGGCGTTGACATAGACAGCCGCCGAACCGGCCCCATTGACGAAACGCTCGGCGTTGGCCAGATCGTTGGTCAGGATGGCATCGGAGTGGCCGGCGTTATGCTCGCGCATATGGGCCAGCGCCTCGTTCACATCCGCCACCAGCTTGACCCCCAGAGTCAATCCCAGCCACTCGGTATCGAAATCCTCCGGCCCCGCCTCGCACAGGTTGTCGGCCCCCGCCAGCAGCGCCATGGCGTTGGCCGCGCCGACCAGTGTCACCTTGCGCTCGTTCATCAGCGTCACCAGCTGCGGCAGGAAGGTGGCTGCCACCTTCTCGTGTACCAGCAGGGTATCGAGGGCATTGCAGGCGGAGGGGCGTTGCACCTTGGCGTTGTCGATGACCGCCAGAGAGCGCACCAGATCGGCACTCTCGTCGACGAAAATATGGCTGATACCGAACCCACCGATGATGACCGGGATGGAGCTGTTCTCCTTGCACATCTTGTGCAGGCCCGCGCCACCACGGGGGATGATCATGTCCACATAGCGGTCTAGGCGCAGCAACTCGCCGACCAGCGCCCGCTCCGGGTTGTCGATGTACTGCACCGCCGCCTCGGGCAGACCGGAGGCCGCCAAGGCATGCTGGATCACCCGCACCAGCTCCAGATTGGAGTGGAAGGTCTCGCGCCCACCACGCAGTATGCTGGCGTTGCCGGTCTTGAGGCAGAGGCTGGCGATGTCGATGGTGACGTTGGGACGAGCCTCGTAGATGACCCCGATAACCCCGATGGGTACCCGACGACGGGAGAGGCGCAGGCCATTTTCCAGCACCCGGCTATCCATTTCGGCGCCGACCGGATCGTCCAGCGTGATCACCTTGCGCACATCTGCCACGATACCGGCCAGCCGAGCCGGATTGAGCAGCAGGCGATCCAGCATCGCCTCTGACAGGCCAGCCTCACGGCCTGCCGCGATATCCTTGTCGTTGGCCGCGAGGATCTGCTCACTGCGCGCCTCCAGCTCGTCGGCGATGGCGGCCAGCGCCCGGTTCTTCTGCGCCGTGCTGATGGTTGCCAGCTGATAGGCGGCTTCTCGGGCCGCCTGCCCCATTTTCTCCAGACTCATCTCATTTCCCTTTGTTCATGCCGTGCCGCCCTGATTAGAGCAGCACCATGTCGTCTCGATGGATGGCCACAGAGCCGTAGCCATAGCCCAATACCTGTTCAATCTGATCAGAGTGGACGCCGCGCAGCTTATCCAGCTCCAGATGGTCGTAACGGCAGATGCCGCGGGCCAGCTCGGCGCCCTTGGGATCAAGAATGCGCACCACATCGCCTCGAATAAAGTCGCCTTTGACCGCGACGATCCCCTTGGGCAGCAGGCTGGAACCTTTATCCTTCATGGCGGCGACGGCCCCCTGATCCACATGCACTTCGCCGTGAGGGGGTGGGCCTGCCAGGATCCAGCTCTTGCGCCCTTCCAGCGGGGAGGCAAGCGCCGGGAAGAGGGTGCCAATCCGCTCGCCCTTGGCGAGACGGCCGATCACCTCCGGCATCTGGCCGGTCGCGATCACCACGTTGACGCCGGCGCGACGCGCAACATCGGCCGCCTGCAGCTTGGTGGCCATGCCGCCGGTACCGAGGCCACTGACACTGTCACCCGCCAGCGAACGCAGGGTATCGTCGATGGTCTGCACCTCTTCGATGAGCTGGGCATCCGGATTGGTGCGCGGATCGGCAGTAAACAGTCCCTTCTGGTCGGTGAGCAGGATCAGCAGATCGGCATCCGCCAGGATGGCGGCGCGGGCGGAGAGGTTGTCGTTGTCGCCCACCTTGATTTCAGCGGTCGCCACCGCGTCGTTTTCGTTGATGACCGGAATGATGCGGTGATCAAGCAGGGCCCGCATGGTATCGCGGGCATTGAGATAGCGCTCCCGATCTTCCAGATCGGCGCGGGTCAGCAGCATCTGGCCGATATGCAAGCCATAGAGGTTGAACAGATCCTGCCACACCCGAATGAGCTGGGTCTGACCGACTGCCGCCAGCATCTGTTTGTTGGGCAAGGTTGGCGCCAGTGGCGGGTGGCCCAGATGCTCACGCCCGGCGGCGATAGCCCCCGAGGTGACGACCACGACCCGATGGCCGTGGCGGTGCAAGGCCGCACACTGTCTGACCAGCTCGACCATATGGGCACGATTGAGCTGGGAAGACCCCCCTGTGAGCACGCTGGTGCCCAACTTGACGACTATGGTTCTGTTTTCCATGGGAGCATAAAGGCTAAAAAAGTAAGGAATATCTTTATACCCACGGCCATGGAGCCCTGCAAGGCAATTCATAGTGCGGTGGAAGAGGAGAAAAAACGGGAGGAGAGAGAACTGAAGCCCTGCGAGTGACAGATGCAACTCGCAGGGCTTCAGGGGATCAGGCAGCCGTTACGGTCAACTCGTTGGTGACCTGCTCGGCAGGAGACAAGTGACACTCAAGTGTGGCCAACTTGTCGCTGATGAGCTTGTAGAAGCGGTTGAGGGTGCGTTCCACCTCCACCTGATGCTTCTTGGGGATCGGCTTGTCGAGCCATTCGCCATCGGCATTATAAAAACCGAACTGATAGTGATAGCGGAACTGGTGATCATCCTGCTCCAGCACCAGCCACCAGCCCCAGAACTCCCGCTTGTCCGGTGCCGGTTTGGCGCTGACGCAGACAGACAAACAGTCGAAGCGGTAACGCCCCTCTTCACAGAGATCTTCGCGCAGATAGGGGCCAATGGCAGCAAACTGCCTCAGCAGCCGCTTGTAGGTCACTCTTTCAGACATGTTAACCTCCCTGTTAAACAAGCCGCGCCACCTGATGATGGCGTCAGATTTTTAGCGCAATATCAGGCACACAGGTGCCGTTTCAACCACTCGACAATCTCATCCAGCGCCTGGTCATAGACCTCCAGCAAGGGTTGCTTGTCAAACACGATGGCCTTGCCATTGCGGCTGGCCGACGCCAACGCCCGGACATCCTGCTCGGGACAGATAAAATCTCTCTTGTGTCCGATACTTAATATCGGCACCGATGTGCGAGTCCCGAGCAATCCTTGCGTTTTCAGTGAAAATACCTGGCACTTGGTGCGCATGGTATCCCACTGGGCCGCATCAGCCCCCAACCGGTTGGCCAGACTGTCCCGCATCATGCGCGGGCATCGGGCAAACAACTCCTGATTGGTAAACACCTGATTGACCCCGGCCCCGACACAGACCACGGTTTTGAGCTTGAACGGTTCGATAAAGGCCAGCCGAGCCGCCACATTGCCTGCCAGTCGAAAACCGACCATGGCGATGCGCTGGTGATCGACCCAGGCCACCTCGGAGAGGTAGTGCAGCACCGCCTGATGGAGACGACTGGTATCCTGCACCAGCGGCCAGTGCTCGGCATAGCCGATACCCGGCATATCCAGCGACAACATACCGATGCCGTTGGGTTCGAGCCGTTTGAGGTAGAAGTTGAGAAAATCGAGCTGCAGGGAGTCGATCCCCCCGCTGATGATCACCAGTGGCACCGGCTTGTCGGTGGCCGGCAGGTGGAGATAGCCCTGGATATTCTTGCCGCGAAATGGCACCAGGATCTCTTTGAGCGGCACTTTGAACAGCCGGCCCGCTTCACGATAGGCCATGTTGCCGAGCAGTTGGGCCTGATCCGCCAGTTCGTCATCTTTCAGATGGGGATAGCTGGCGATGGAGTAGTAGCGCACCGCCTTGAGCAGTTGCTTGAGCGCCCCTTCCTTATCGCCCTGCTCGCACAGTTCGCGGCCCTGCTTGAAATAGGTGCCAGCCACCTGACTCCACTCGTAGATCCAGTTGCCGGGCACATAGCCCTTGATGGTATCGAGGTAGCAGTCGTGGGTGCGCTCGCCGGTCGCCATGGCGATGCGGGCCAGAGTCTGCTCCACTTCAACCGGATCTGCCCCCTGCCAGGCCCAGGATGGGCGGCGCAGCAGGCGATACCAGCTCTTTGACATGGAGCCGTCAATAAACATCTCGTCTGACTCGGCCTCGGCCAGTTCGGCCGGGCTGGAGTTGGAGATCTCGGAAGTTTCCAATACCTTCTTGACCCGGGTGAACAGTTTTTCGGTCAGATTAAGGTCGTCGTTCAAGTCCAAGATAATGTCTCTTTCAATCAGGCAATGGTTCATCTTAACCACTTTTACTGCCCGTCAGCCACCCCGCAACAGATTGATACACAAAAAAACAGGGCTCCTTCAAGGAGCCCTGTGAAACCATTACTCTTCGTCGCAGATTGGCGTGACAAACTCCAGCGCCATATCCCACGGTTGCTCGATCCAGGTGTCCTGCGGGATGGCAACTTCGAAATCATCCAGCAGCGGCTCACCCATCGGCTTGGCAAAAATGGCGATGAACTTGGCTTTCGGGTAGAGATCACGGATGGCCTTGGCGGTTGTGCCGGTGTCCACCAGATCTTCCACTACCAGCCAGCCTTCGCCGTCACCGGCAGTGGTCGCACCCTTCACAACCACCAGCTCGCGCTGGTTGTCATGGTCATAGCTGGAGATGCAGAGGGTCTCTACGTTGCGGATGCCGAGTTCACGGGCCATCAGGGCTGCGGGTACCAGACCGCCGCGGCTGACCGCGATGATCCCTTTCCACTGGTTGGCAGGCAGTTGACGACGAGCCAGACGGCGAGCTTCACGTTGCAGGTTGTCCCACGACACATAAAACTTTTTCGGCATATTATCGATCTCGAATAGTTGTACAAAAACAATCACTTAAAATAATGGCATCCGAAAGTATCCTCTCGAATGCCAATAAATGGCGGCTCTTGTCCGGCTGAATTCAGATTGCACTTGTTCTGCCTGAGGGATGACCTCGGCAGCAAATCTGATAGCAGTGGAAGCAAGATGGACATATCCGGCGCTTGGGTCGATAAGAGTGCCAAAACCGCGGACAGGCTGTTGGGCCGATATGATAGCACCCTTTGCAGAGAAAATGCCTGGCAAACGTATGCCAAATTCAGGAAAAATTGGCCTCTTCATCTTCAAATGACCCAACCACAGAGTCGAATGACCAATCTTGCGCCCCTCTCGTCAGCGACAATTGGCACTCTTCGGCAAACGACAGATAAAAAAATAGCAGGGGGAGGATTTACCTCGCGCACCTGCTGCTTTGTCGTCTGCACCCAATCGGGTGACTTGCCCCTCAGGACAAGCTCGTCTTAGCGACGGCTGACGAAGGGGTTAGGGTAGCTGAAACCCTGGGTATAGAGAGATGGGGCGAACCAATAGGTAGAGTTGCTGCCTGGCATCTTGAATCTCCTGATTGCTTAACAAGTTACGTACCTTTATGCGGGCTCAAATCCTTGAACGAACACTCGGTTCCATGGAGGCGCACTTGCTTTGCTTCGGTTCCCTGGAGGCTTTCATCGTCATCCTGACGGGTGGCGAACCACGGGAGCTAATTTACCAGCCGGCACCGTAAATTCAATCTTTTTGTGAAGCTCGTCACATAAATTTCGTTTCTGCCAAACAGTGTCACCCGAGCCTGACAATTGCACTGCCCCGGTGGCCACCGACAGCACAACCGCCCTGCGATTTGCGCTAACCGCTCACATTTTTCTGCGATTGACTGTATTATCGTTATCCACTTTCCAGGCCCACTGACGGGGCCTCTCTCATTCCGTGCTGGTAAGGAGTCCTGACGTGGCACAACTAAGTTCCTTGTCCCCCCAACTGATTTGGCATTTCTTCGAACAGATCTGCTCCATTCCCCACCCTTCCAAGCATGAAGCCAAGCTGAGTGCCTGGATCGTCCAGTGGGCGCAAGGGGAAGGTCTGGCGGTCAAACAGGATAACGTCGGCAACATCATCATCAAAAAACCGGCTACCCCGGGGATGGAAAACCGCAAGGGCGTGGTGTTGCAGGCCCACATCGACATGGTGCCGCAGGCCAACGCCGACACCAAACACGACTTCGCGACCGATCCCATCGATGCCTATGTTGATGGCGAATGGGTCACTGCCCGTGGCACCACTCTGGGTGCCGACAACGGTATCGGTATGGCCGGTTGCCTGGCAGTGCTGGCGGACAAGACCATCAAGCACGGCCCGCTGGAAGTGCTGCTGACCACTGACGAAGAGACCGGCATGACCGGCGCCTTCGGTCTGGAAGCAGGCTGGCTGGAAGGCGAGATCCTGCTCAACACCGACTCCGAAGAGGATGGCGAGGTCTATATGGGCTGCGCCGGTGGGGTGGATGCCAATATCCGTTTCCCGCTTGAGCTGGTTGATGCTGCGGAAGGCGAAGCCCTCGAGCTGGCCGTCAAAGGGCTGCGTGGCGGTCACTCCGGTTGCGACATCCATCGCGGTCGTGGCAACGCCAACAAACTGCTGGTGCGCCTGCTCAAAGCAGCCGAGCCGCTCGGTATCCGTCTGGCCGAGATCCACGGCGGCACCCTGCGCAACGCTATCCCGCGCGAAGCCCGTGCCACCCTGCTGGTACCCGCTGCCAGCGTAAACGAGTTCAAGGCGCTGGTTGACCGCTATACCGGTATCTACCAGACCGAGCTGGCCGCCACCGAGCCGAACCTGACTCTGCTGGTCAACAGCGTCGCCAAACCGGCCAAGCTGCTGAGCGTCTCCCTGCAGCAGCGCCTGCTGGATGCCCTGATGGCCTGCCCGAACGGCGTGATGCGCATGAGCGATGCCATGCCAGGCGTAACCGAAACCTCTACCAACCTGGGGGTCATCAAGACTCAGGATGGCGAAGTGTATGTCCAGTGCCTGATCCGCTCCCTGATCGACTCCGGTCGCGAGAGCATCGAGCAGATGACCCGCTCCCTGTTCACCCTGGCGGGGGCCAGCTGCGAATTCACCGGTGCCTATCCGGGTTGGGCGCCGAACGTGGACTCCCCCGTCATGGCGCTGGTGCGCAACAGCTACCAGACCCTGTTCGGCACCATGCCCAACGTGATGGTGATCCACGCCGGTCTCGAGTGCGGTCTGTTCAAGAGCGCCTACCCGGAGTGGGACATGGTCTCCTTCGGCCCTACCATCCGTGGTGCCCACTCCCCTGACGAGAAGGTACACATCCCGGCAGTCGAGCGTTTCTGGCAACTGCTGGTACACGTACTGGAAGCCATTCCGGCCAAGTAAGACAGCCCAACGGCAAAACAAAAGCCCCGCACTGCTGCGGGGCTTTTTATTGTCTGTTCCAGCCTGACTTTGGCGCTTAACGAATACCGCGGGCCTCGCGGATCCACTCCCAGGCTTGCTGGATCTCCTGGGTTTTCTCCTTGGCCATCTCCATCATCTCCGGCGGCAAGCCCTTGGCGGCCAGCTTGTCCGGGTGATGCTTGCTCATCTCCTTGCGGTAGGCGCGCTTGATATCCTGATCGCTGTCGCTCTCGCTCACCCCCAGCAACTGGTAGGCATTCTTGAGGCGATCCGCCGAGGGAGGCGCCTGCCGATACTGCTGGCCACCCGCACCGCCCCCCTGATACTGGCCATGGGCCTGATTGAAGAAGTTCATCTGCGCCTCGGCCATCGCCAGAATGCGGGCCAGCTCGATACGGCTGAAGCCCAGCTCGTCAGCAATGGTGTGCAGGATAGCGCGTTCGCCATCCTCTACCCGACCATCGGCAAAGGCGGCCTGCAGCTGCACTTCCAGAAAGAAGCGCAGGATATCGCGCTGGCCCTGGCTGGCACGACGAAACTCGGCCAGGGTCTCGCGCAGCGGGAAACCGGCCTCCTTGCCCTGCCGGAACGAATCCTGCGCGCGGCTGCGCAGCTCGCCGGAGAGACGCATCCGATCCATCAGATTGGAGGCGACCCGGATCTCCTGCTCAGTCACCTGACCGCTCGATTTGGCGATATGGCCCATCACCGAGAAGGTGGCATGGAAGAAGACAGCCTGTTGCTCCTGAGTCGGGGTACGGCGAAACGCCCCCTGCAGCCCCATGCCGCGATCGAAACGGTGGCCAATCCAGAGACCAATCAGGGCACCGATGATGTTGCCGAGCAGAAAACCGAAGAAGGCGCCCAGCGCCTTACCCCAAATACGCATGGTTCAAGACCTCTTGATGTTATTGAGCACGGCTCTGAAGCTGTTCGTCCAGCTCGCGCAGACGGTCGACAGTGCCAATATCGCGCCACTCGCCAGCCAGCAGGCTGCCACCTACCCGCCCCTGCGCCATCCACTCCCGCAGCAGGGGAGCCAATTTGCGGGCACCGGCAGGCAGACCGGCAAAGGCTGCGGGCCTATAAAGACCGACGCCGCTGAACGTGAAGGCGGGGGTGTCTACGACCTTGCCATCTTGCAGGGCAAAGTCCCCGGCCGGATGCTGGGGCGGATTGGGTGCCAACCAGAGGTGGGCCAGATTCTCACCCAGGGACAGCTCAACCAGAGAGCGATAGTCGAGATCGAGCCAGGTATCGCCGTTGATCACCAGAAATGGCTCATCCCCCAACAGTGGCAGCGCCTGAATGATACCGCCGGCCGTCTCCAGCGCACTCTCCTCGGCTGACCAGCGGATGGTCACGCCAAGCGCACTGCCATCACCCAGAGTCTCGACCAGCTTGTGGCCGAGCCAGGCGTGGTTGATCACCAGCTCGGTGACTCCGGCTGCTTTGAGCTTTTCGATATGGTGGACAATGAGCGGCTTGCCCCCGACAGCCAACAACGGCTTGGGCAGCAGGTCAGTCAGCGGGCGCATCCGCTCGCCACGGCCAGCGGCCAGGATCATCGCCTTCATGGTTTCACCCCGGCGTTGGCGATCCCCGGCAACACCACCTGCTCGAGCCACTGGCCAAAACGGCCCAGCACCGGATAAGCGCTACCGTGGCTGCGACAGACATCCACCACGTAGCCGAGGGTACGGGGAATATCCTTGAGATAGCCGGACTTACCGTCGCGATGATAGAGGCGGGTGAAAATCCCTGCCGCTTTCAGATGGCGCTGCATGCCGGTCAGGTCGGCATCGCGGCGGAAACTGGCGTAGTCGCGCTCGCCAAGCAGTCCCGCCTGCTGCAGAGTGGCAAAACCGTGTTGCATCCCCTGCTCGATCACCGCGTCCGGCCAGCGCACATAGCAATCTTTCAGCAGGGAAACCAGGTCATAGGTGAGCGGCCCGATGACCATATCCTGAAAATCGATGATGGCGAGTTCGCTGCTATCAGGAGTGTCTCCACCGCACACCATCAGGTTGCGACTGTGGAAGTCACGGTGCATGACCCCTTGCGGCTGAGCCAGATTACAGGCGGTGAGACAGGCAAAAGTCTCATCGAGCAACTGCTGCTCTTCGTCGCTCAGGGTCAGTTGCAGATGATGGCCAAGCAGCCACTCGGGGAAAATGCTGTTCTCCCGCGCCATAAAGGCGGCATCGAAGGGCTCAAGCGCCAGATCTACCGACCCCAGAGTTGGCAACAGGTCTATCGCCTTGCCATACCAAGCCAGCACGTTTTGCTCGTTCAAGCAGCTGAGCAGCTGGGTATCGCCCAGGTCGCTGACCGCCAGCAAACCTTGTTCATAGTCAACAGCCTTGACCTCTGGCGCCAAGAGCTGACGTGCACGCAAGGCAGCTGCATTACGAACAAACTCATGATTTTTTTCGGTTTTCGGATTGGCATCTACCCATACCAGCCCGGCACCACGGTAGTAGCGGCGGAAACTGGCATCACCGGAAATGAGGGTCAACTGAAGGGTGGCATCGCCTGAAATCTGGCGTGCCCACTGCAATAGCAGGGAATCGCGATCGTGCATAAGTCGGGGACCAAGGTGGAAAGCAGCACTTGGCTGTTAGCCCTGGCCGCAATAATGCTTTATCATTGCCGGCTAACATAAAGCAATGACATGCAATGTCAACTCGATGAAACCTGTCGTAAAATGCATGCCTTGGATCAACCGTATCTATCACGGATTGCACGAGTCTTTCACATGACAAAATGGACACTGGGATACCGTTATCCCATCGCCCTGACTATCAGCCTGGCACCGGCCCTGACATCCATGATGGTTCAGGCTGCCCCTTTTGAGACGCCGCCAGCCACAGGGATCCTCGACAGCCTCTGTTACGACTATGTCCCCAAGGTCGAAAAACCAGCCTCTGCCGAGGAAGCCAATGCGCTACCTGTGGAGGTGGATGCTGACCGCCTCGAAGCCAAGCAGGGCGGCACCGCCGTCTATGAAGGGGACGTCAAGGTTCGTCAGGGGGTTCGCAAGTTCGACTCCGACTATGCCCAGCTCGACCAGAAGAGCCGGGATGTCATCGCCATCGGCAACATCTATTACAACGACGGTCAGGTGACCGTCACCAGCGACAAGACCCTCAAATCCAACCTGGATACCAAGAACTCCGAACTGGAAGAGGGCAAATATCAGGTTCATGGCTCACCGGTGCGCGGCTTTGCCAAGCGGGTCACCATGACCAACAACAACCAGAACATCACCATGGAGGGGGCCCAGTACACCACCTGCCCCCCGGGTCAGGAGGTGTGGACCCTCAAAGCGGGCAGCATCGACATCGACCAGAAAGAGGTGTTCGGCGAGGCGTGGAACGCCAGCCTCTGGCTCTACGACTATCCGGTGTTCTACTTTCCCTATATCAACTTCCCCATCAAGGATGAGCGGAAGACGGGCTTGCTCTACCCCGGTTATACCCAGAGTTCCAGCAACGGCATGGATATCACCCAGCCCTTCTACTGGAACATAGCCCCCAACTACGATGCCACCATCACCTCCCGTTTTATGGACAAACGTGGCCTGATGGAGCAGGTGGAGTTCCGCTATATGCCGGACCCCGCCCACGCAGGCATCCTCTACTTTGAAAACCTGGCGGACGACAAGCAGTATGATGCCGGCAACCCCAGCTTCATCAACACGTCGACCGGCTCCCCTTACCTGTCTGATGGCCACCGCTATCTGATGAACGTGCGTCACGGCTCAAGCCTGATGGATGGTTCCCTGCGCTTTGGTGTCGATTACACCCAGGTGCGCGACAAGGATTACAACTACTTCAACGACTTCAGTCCGCCGGTGGGCACCCAGGTCGACAGCCAGTTGCAACAATCCTTTACTGCCGGTTACTACCAGCAGAACTGGAACCTCACTTCCGAGGTGCGCCGCTATCAGATTCTGAGCCCCTACGCGCTGCTGCCCCACGAGATGCTGCCGCGTATCGACTACAACTACTACCAGCAGGGCAAGTGGTTCGATCTGGCCTGGAATAGCGAACTGACCAAATTTGGTTATGACAGCGGCAGCGCCAGTGCCCAGCAGGCCGGTGAGCGTTACACCACCACCCGTCTGCACCTGGCTCCGACCCTGACCGTGCCTCTCATCGATGCCCCTGGCTACTACCTCACCAGCCAGTACAAGCTGATGTTTACCTCCTACAACCAGGAGGTGCCCAAGGATCTGGTCTACACGGATCGCTCGCGTTTTACCGACTCCAGCACTGGCCAGCTCACCCTGAAGGATGGCACTGTCAATCGCACCCTCCCCTCCTTCCGGCTCAAGGGGGGGCTCAACTTCGATCGCCCGGTTGACTGGTATGATGGCAAGGGCACCCAGACTCTGGAGCCGGAGTTCCAGTATCTCTATGTTCCCTATCGGGATCAGGACGATATCGGGATCTACGACTCCACCACCACCCGTCAGGATTACTACAGCCTGTTCAGTGATCGCCGTTATGCCGGTCTCGACCGCATCAGCGACGCCAACCGGGTCACTGCCGGTCTCACCAGCCGGATCTATGACAACGTAGGTGATGAACGGCTGCGTTTGGCAATAGCCCAGGCGTTCGAGATTACGCCACCCAAGGTTCGCCTCTATCCTTCGGATCCCGAGAGCACCAACTCTCGCTCCCTGCTCTCCTTTGAGGGGGATGCCCGGGTCACGGAGCAGTGGTTTGCTCACGCTGGCACTCAATACGACACAGAGAAAAGTCAGTTCAGTGCGGCAAATGGCGCTGTGGAATACCGCAACGAGAAGTTCATCAGCCAGGTCAACTACCGCTTTATCAAGGATGGCAACAAGAGCTACTACAACAGTGCGGTGGCCGAAGACTTGAGCCAGGCAGGTTTGGTGATGATGGCGCCGATCGCCGATCAGTGGCAGATGTATGGTGGCTACTACCGTGACATCCAGCAAAACGTCAATATTGACCGCAAAATAGGCGTTAAATATGACTCCTGCTGCTGGAGCATCAACCTGAGTCTGGAGTGGCACAACCAGCCAGACAACATCACTCTGAAGCCCACCTCCGAGAAATCGATCGGTCTTCAATTCGAGATGAAGGGACTTGGCAGTGTCGGTACCGGTGGCCGCAGCGTCACGCTGGATACCGAGCTGTTGCCCTATGTTCGCCCGTTTAATCTGAAAGACCAGCAATGATGCTGGTCCAGCCTTGAGAGATGGATATGAAAAAGACCCTGATTGCCCTGCTGACCGCGGGTATGTTTGGCGCCATGAGCCAGGCCGCACTGGCGGCCCCCGAGCTGATGGACAAGGTGCTGGCCGTGGTCAACAAGGACGTGGTGCTTGCCAGCCAACAGGATGCGCTGGTCAACAAGGTAAAGCTCTCCGCTCAGGAGAGCGGCCAGTCCCTGCCCGATGACGCCACCCTGCGCAAGCAGGCACTGGATCGCCTGATCCAGGAGAGTCTGCAGCTGCAACTGGCCGATCGCCAGGGCCTCAAGATCAGCGATACCCAGCTGGAGCAAGCTATCCAGGGGATCGCCGCCGACAACAAAATGACCATGGATCAGCTGCGTGCCCAGCTCGCCCGCGAAGGGATGAGCTATGCCCAGTATCGGGAAGAGGTGCGCCGCGAGATCCTGATGAACGAGGTACGCCGCAATCAGGTACGCCGTCGCATCAACATCTCCGATCAGGAGGTGAAGCAGGTGGTCGAAATCCTGAAAAAACAGGGTCAGCAACAGAACGAATACCACGTCGGCCATATCCAGATCTCCCTGCCGGATAACCCCACTGCTGCCCAGCTGGATGCCGCCAAGAGCAAGATCGAGCGGATTCTGGCCGCCCTCAAGCAGGGTGCCGACTTCCGCAAACTGGCCATTGCCGAGAGTAACGGCCCCAAAGCACTGGAAGGTGGTGACTGGGGCTGGATGAGCCCGCAAGAGATGCCGACCCTGATGGCGGAAGCGGTACAGGGCGCCAAGAAGGGCGACATCGTTGGCCCGCTGCGCTCCGGTGCCGGTCTGCACATCATCAAGGTGTTCGATACCAAGGGGCAGCAACAAGTAATACTGACCGAGGTGAAGGCTCGCCATATCCTGATCAAGCCCTCCATCATCCTGAGCGAAGAGAAGGCCAAGGGGATGCTGGACGGCATTCTGCACGACATCAAGAGCGGCAAGGCAAGCTTCGCCAGCATGGCAGAGAAGTACTCCGAAGATCCGGGCTCTGCGGTACAGGGCGGCGAACTGGGCTGGTCTGATCCCAACGTCTATGTGCCCGAGTTCCGCGATATGGTCAACCGCCTGCAGCCGGGACAAATCAGTGCCCCGTTCCGTACCAGCCATGGCTGGCACATCGTGCAGGTGGAAGATCGCCGTAGCCAGGACGCCACTGACAAGGCACAGGAGCAACGTGCCTACCAGCTCATTTACAACCGTCGCTTCGTGGAAGAGTCCCAGGCGTGGCTGGACGAGCTGCGTGACGAGGCCTACATCCGCATCGAAGGCGCCGGTAGCTGATGAACTGCCGTCGTCTTGCCGTCACCCCGGGCGAACCGGCCGGGATTGGGCCTGATCTGGTGCTGCAGATTGCCCAGCAGGATTGGCCACACCAGTTGGTGGTGATTGCCGATCCGGTATTGCTGCGCGAGCGGGCGGCCCTGCTGGGGCTACCCATCGAGCTTGAGCCTTATGATGCCAGTCAACCGGCACAACCGCAGCGAGCCGGCACCCTGACGGTATGTTCTGTCTCTCTCGGTACCTCTGTGGTACCGGGCGAGCTGAACGAAGGCAACGGCGCCTATGTGCTGGCGACCCTGCAGCGCGCCTGCGATGGCAACATGAGCGGCGAATTTGCCGCCGTGGTGACCGGGCCGGTGCACAAGGGGATCATCAACCAGGCCGGAGTCTCGTTTAGCGGTCATACCGAATTCTTCGCCCAGCAGTCGGGCACCGCCGACGTGGTGATGATGCTGGCAACCGAGGGACTGCGGGTTGCGCTGGCGACCACCCATATCCCCCTTGCCTATGTGGCGATGGCGATCACGGAAGATCGCCTCGGCAAGGTGATCCGCATCCTCAATGCGGATCTCGCTACCAAGTTTGGCATCGCCAAACCCCGAATTTACGTCTGCGGCCTCAATCCCCATGCAGGGGAAGGCGGCCACCTCGGACGTGAAGAGATTGACGTGATCGAACCCGCTCTGGCGACTCTGCGTCAGGAGGGGATCGATCTGGTCGGCCCGTTGCCGGCCGACACCCTGTTCCAGGAGAAATACCTCAAGGATGCGGATGCGGTACTCGCCATGTACCACGACCAGGGGCTGCCCGTGCTCAAATACAAGGGCTTTGGCAGTTCGGTCAATATCACTCTGGGGCTTCCCTTCATCCGCACTTCGGTGGATCACGGCACCGCTCTGGATCTGGCAGGCAAGGGCCTGGCCGATTCGGGTAGCCTTGTCACCGCGATTAACCACGCCATCAAGATGGTAGAGAAAAAAAGATATGAGCAGTAAGGTGCACATGGGCCACACGGCCCGTAAGCGTTTCGGTCAGAACTTCTTGCACGATCGCTACGTGATCGACCAGATCGTGGCCGCCATCAATCCGCAGCCGGGCCAAAACCTGGTGGAGATCGGCCCGGGTCTGGCCGCGCTGACCGAGCCGGTTGCCGCCCAGATGGACAAGATGACCGTGGTCGAGCTGGACCGGGATCTGGCGGCGCGCCTGCGTGAGCACCCGACCCTGAAGGAGAAGCTCACCGTCATCGAAGCCGATGCCATGCGCTTCGACTTCAGCACCCTGATGGGTGAAGGCAAGGGGCCGCTGCGTATCTTCGGCAACCTGCCCTACAACATCTCCACCCCGCTCATCTTCCACCTGTGCGAGTTCGCAGATCGGGTCGAAGACATGCACTTCATGCTGCAAAAGGAAGTGGTCCTGCGTCTGGCCGCCGGCCCTGGCAGCAAAGCCTATGGTCGTCTGAGCGTGATGACCCAGTACTACTGCCAGGTGATCCCGGTACTGGAAGTGGGCCCGGGCGCCTTCAAACCGGCGCCGAAGGTGGACTCTGCCGTGGTTCGTCTGGTGCCGCACAAGAACCCGACCATAGTCGCCAAAGACATCCGTTGTCTGAATCGCGTCTGCACCGAGGGCTTTGGCCAGCGTCGCAAGACCATTCGCAACAGCTTCTCCAACTTCATCACCGACGCCCAGCTGACCGAGCTTGGTATCGATGGCAATCTGCGCCCGGAGAACCTCTCCCTCGAGCAGTTTGTCATGATCGCCAACTGGCTGGCGGATCAGCCAAAGGCCTGATCCGGTGGCGCTCCCGCACATCGTTGTCCGCCCATACCCCTCGTATGTGGCGGATAGCAAAGACCCCTACCAGTTTCACTATCTTATCGAGATTGAGAATCTGGGGCCCGGCCCGGTGCAGCTGCTGCATCGGCGCTGGCTCATCACCGATGCCAATGGCAAGATGCAGGAAGTCTCGGGCCCCGGCGTGGTCGGGGAGCAGCCCCTTATTGACGAGGGAGAGACCTACCGCTACCAGAGCGGCGTGCCGCTGGCGACACCGCTCGGAGTGATGGAGGGGAGTTACACCCTGCAAGATGGCTCTGGCCAGCAGTTTGAGGCGCCCGTCGCCCCCTTCACGCTGGCCATCCCCAACATTATCAACTGAGGTTTCATGGCGAACTGTTTTGTCGGTGACATCCAGGGCTGTTACGACGACTTGCGCCGTCTGCTGGATCTTGCCAAGTTCGATCCCGAAAATGACGTGCTCTGGCTCTGCGGCGATCTGGTCGCCCGCGGCCCAGACTCGCTCAACACATTGCGATTCGTCAAGGATCTGGGCAACCGTGCCATTACCGTGCTCGGTAACCACGACCTGCACCTGTTGGCGGTGGCCAATGGCGTTGCACCGCTCAAGAAGAAAGACAAGCTGCAGAGCCTGATGGATGCGCCGGATCGGGACGAACTGCTGGAGTGGCTGCGCCACCGCCCGCTGCTGGCCGAACACCCCGACCTGCCCATCATGATGGTGCATGCCGGTATCTCTCCGGCGTGGGATGCCCGCACCGCCCGCAACTGCGCCCGCGAGGTAGAGAGCCTGCTGCGTGGCGATCAGTACCTGTGGCTACTGCACAACATGTATGGCGATCAGCCGGATGGCTGGAAAGATGATCTGGTCGGGATCGACCGCTACCGCTACATCATCAACACCTTCACCCGAATGCGCTTCTGCTACTTCGATGGCCGGCTCGACTTCAAATGCAAGAAGGGCCCCAAAGAGTCGACCCCGGGGCTGCGCCCCTGGTTCGAGCAGCGCGAGCATCACGTGGATGACCCCATTCTGGTGTTCGGCCACTGGGCGGCCCTGATGGGCAACACAGGCAAGAGCGATATCAAGGCGCTCGATACCGGCTGTGTCTGGGGCAACAGCCTCACCCTGTGGCGCTATGAGGATGATGCCCTCTTTGCCACCCCCTGCCCCACTCACGCCAGCTAGGGCAGTGATTGCAAAGACCTGAACCAAAAAGAGAGCCCGGCAACTTGCCGGGCTCTCTTTTTCCACAACAGCTCTGGTTACAACTTGCGCCCCAACCGTTTCTCGATCTGGCGTCGCTCCCACTCCGGGCCAAACAGTTTGAAAGGCTCAAATATCCGAATGGCATGGGACGCCAACCCCAATCCCCACCCGAGTGCTGGCCACCAGGCCCAGATATAACCCGGGTTGCTCAGGTAGTTGATGACAAACAACCCGCCAATGACCAGCAGATAGCTGGCGACATGGTGATAGAAGCCCTTGAGCCCCTCCACATACTTCATGGCAGCTCGCTCTTCAGCCGATACCTGCACCGCATCCTGACCCATAGTGTCACTTCCTCTCATCTCATGCTCCTGTTGCCGTGTGCCGTCCAGTTGCGCCACATCGAGCTCAAAGACGGCGGCCAGGGCCTTGAGGGATTCCAGTCCGGGTTGCTGACCCTGCTCGATCCGCTGAATGGTGCGAACGCTCAGGCCGGTAAAGGCGGCCAACTGCTCCTGTGACCAGCCCCGCTGCAATCTCAACTTCCTGACGATCATCTCGAACTCCTTGTGGTTGCTTGACGGAGCCAGCATAGGGGCCGGAGGGTGGCACGCGACACGACAGCAGCCTGACACCAACCTGACTTTCCTTTTAATTCAGTGCATTAGATAAAGGCTTGATATCCGGGATCGAGTTTCCCAACCGCCCCGTTGCGAGAACCTGACAGCAGGACGACACCAGACTCTCTCTGCAAGATAGCGCCTTTATATGCGGGGAGGCGAGCTTATAGATCCCGCATCAACCCGGCTGCGATCTCGAAAGAGCGCAAGCGAGCCTGATGATCGACGATGGGGCCGTTGAACATCAACTCATCGGCCCGGGTTTCCGCCAGCAACGCTTTAAGGCCATGGCGGATCTGCTCCGGATCGCCAACCAGAGAGCGGGCAAGGGTCTGCTCCATCGCCATCAGCTCGCGCGGCGACCATTGCTCGCCCAACTCGGCAACCGGTGCTGGCAGCTTGCCCGCATCACCACGATGCAGGCGCAGGAACTGCTGCTGCAACGTAGTGAACTGGAAGCGCGCCTCCCGCTCGCTGTCGGCGGCGATCATGTTGATGCAGACCACCGCATGGGGCTTGGGCCAGCGAGCAGAGGGACGGTACTGGCTACGGTAGATCTCCAGCGCCTGCAGCAACATGGCTGGCGCGAAATGGGAGGCAAAACCGAACGGCAAGCCCATCGCCGCAGCCAGTTGGGCACTGTAGAGGCTGGAGCCCAGCAGCCAGACTGGCAGATGCAGTCCCTGCCCGGGTACTGCCTGTACCGCGCCTATCTCGTCGCTAAAGTAACTCATCAGCTCGCGGACATCGGCCGGGAACTCATCCACCTCACCGCTGCGTTGGCGTCTGAGGGCCCGCATGGTGCGCTGATCGGTACCGGGGGCGCGACCAAGGCCAAGATCGATGCGGTCAGGATAGAGAGAAGCCAGGGTGCCAAACTGTTCGGCAATGACCAGCGGCGAGTGGTTCGGCAGCATGATGCCACCCGCCCCGATCCGCAGAGTGCTGGTTGCCCCGGCAAGATGGCCGATCAGTACAGATGTCGCGGCACTGGCAATACCCGGCATGTTGTGGTGCTCAGCCAGCCAGTAGCGGCGGTAGCCCCAACGCTCGGCATGTTGCGCCAGATCGCGCGAATGGCGGAACGATTCGGCAGGATGGGAACCCTCAGCAACCGGCACCAGATCGAGAAGGGAATAGGGGATGGCAGACATAAATACACTCCGTTGCATCACAATTTGCTAACAGAGGGGCACTCTACCATGAGATGTTCGAACGGAACACTTTCTGCCGTGGCAAACGCCAGATAGCAAAAAGCCACTCCATAGAGAGTGGCCTTAAGGCTATGGCAGTCTGTATCAGAACAGCAAATGGGCCATACCGGCAATCACCGGCAGGGTCACCAGGGTACGCATCAGGAAGATAATAAAGAGCTCCCACAACTTGACCGGGATCTTGCTGCCCAGCAGCAGCGCCCCCACTTCAGACATATAGATAAGCTGGGTCACCGACATGGCCGCGATGACGAAGCGGGTCATCTCGCTCTCGATGCTGGACGCCAGCACAGCCGGGATAAACATGTCGGCAAACCCGACCATGATGGTCTTGGCAGCCGCTTCGGCCTCCGGCAGCTGCAGCAGTTCGAGCAAGGGAACGAACGGTGCACCCAGCCAGTTGAAGACGGGGGTATGTTCAGCCAGCATCAGGGCACAAGTACCGATCGCCATCACCACTGGCAGCACGCCAAACACCATGTCCAACGCGTTCTTCACCCCTTCCCGCACCACAGCACCGAGATCGGTCATCTTCTCCGCCTTGGTCAATGCACGCTCGAGACCATAGCTCAGCACGCTGTGCTGATGCGGTACCGACTCCTGCTTGCGGCACAAGGGGGTGCCATCGATATAGACATCCCTCTTCCAGCAGAGCGGTGGCAGGCGTGGTACCACGATAGCCGCAACCACACCGGCCAGGCAGACGGTCAGATAGAAGGGAACAAACATGTGCTCCAGCTTCACCTGAGAGATCACCACCAGGCAGAAGGTGATGGAGACGGCAGAGAAGGTGGTGCCAATGACGGCAGCTTCCCGCTGGGTATAAAACTTCCCTTCGTACTGCTTGCTGGTGAGCAGAATGCCGACGCTGCCATCCCCTAACCAGGAGGCAAAGCAGTCCACGGCGGAGCGACCCGGCAACCGGAACACCGGGCGCATGATGCGGGTCATCATGGTACCGACGAACTCCAACAACCCGAAATCGAGCAGCAGTGGCAACAGCAGGCCGGCGAAGATAAAGACGGAAAACAGCACTGGCAGCAGATCGTTGAGCACCAGCCCGCCGGTTGCGCCGGAATGTAGCACTTCAGGCCCAGTCTGGAAGAAGGTCAGCAGTACGAAGATCCCGCCCAACACCCGCACACAGGCCCAGAAGGGGGAGACGTTGAACAGGCTGTTGAGGAAAGGACGGCGCACCAGGATCGCCGGTTTGAACAACCAGGCGACGACGGTCATCAGCATGGTGGTGGTGATCACAGCGCTGACCATGGCGACCAGATAGTCGGCAAACACCCGCTGAACCAGCTTGGCCAGCACGGCTACCGGAATGGTGACATTCCCGTCATAGAGTACCGGAGTCATGAACAACAGGATCCCGATCAGCGAGGGGATCAAGAACATCAACAGATTGCGGCGGGTATTGACCGCAGGCGCTTCCAGACTCTTTTCCAACATAATCTACTGCCCTGACATAGCTAAAACTTATGCCGGATAATGCGCATATTCATGCACACCCAGCCAAACGGGGCGCAAGAATATCCCAATAGAATGGATTAAAAAAGCAATTTCAGATTAATTAACGAATAAATACCCAAACAAAACCGGTGTGAACGGATAAACAGGCAACTAGCGGAATATTAATTCACTAAACACTCTGCCCGCCCCAAGCTAATCAGGTACAGAGACCAGGCGCCAGCCATAAAAAAACCGGAGCCTCTGCAGGCTCCGGTTTTTGGCAAAGAACAGCGAAATCAATCGCGGACGTAGATCACTTCCACGCCATCATCATCTTCGTCATCCCAGTCATCATCATCGAGACTCTCGTCGAAGGCCATGGAGGCGGCCAGCGCTTCCGCTTCGGCCTTGGCCAGCTGGTTCTTGTGGTAGTCATCCCACTTGAACTCCACTTTCTCGATCGCCTCTTTGGCATCCTGCTCCAGTTGACGGGGCATGGTATCCAGCAGATCCAGAATGTCGTAGCAGACCTTCTTGGTCCCTTCCTTGCTGATGGCAGTGATGGCGTAAACCGGCCCTTCGTGGTTGAGGGCGGCTTTCACGCGGTCCATCACTTCCTGAGCCTCTTCTTCCAGGATCAGGTCCATCTTGTTAAACACCAGCCAGCGCGGCTTGCCAGCCAGCTCGGGGCTGTACTTCTCCAGCTCACGCACGATGGTCACAGCATTTTCGGCCGGATCAGAACCATCAACCGGGCAGATATCCACCAGATGGATCAATACGCGGCAGCGCTCGAGGTGTTTCAGGAAGCGGATTCCGAGGCCCGCACCTTCGGCGGCACCCTCGATCAGACCCGGGATATCGGCGATCACGAAGGAGCGTGAGTTCTCGCCACGTACTACGCCCAGGTTCGGCACCAGGGTAGTAAAGGGATAATCAGCAACTTTCGGACGAGCGGCTGATACGGCGCGGATAAAGGTGGACTTGCCGGCATTCGGCAGACCCAGCATACCGACATCAGCCAGCAGCAGCAGCTCCAGCTTCAGAGTACGCACTTCACCCGGAGTACCGTTGCTCTTCTGGCGCGGCGCGCGGTTGACCGAGCTCTTGAAGCGGGTGTTGCCAAGACCGTGGAAGCCGCCCTTGGCGACCAGCAGCTTCTGCTCGTGGTGAGTCAGGTCACCCAGCAGCTCGCCGGTATCTTCGTCGGTCGCACGGGTACCGACCGGCACACGCAGGATCTTGTCCTTGCCGCGGCGACCGGTACAGTTGGCGCTCTGACCATTCTCGCCACGTTCGGCGGCATGGAAGCGCTCAAAACGGTAGTCGATCAGGGTGTTGAGGTTCTCGTCGGCAACCAGATACACGTCACCACCGTCGCCACCATCGCCACCATCCGGACCACCGTTGGGAATATATTTTTCACGGCGAAAGCTTACACAACCGTTACCACCGTCACCGGCATCGACTCGAATCTGGACTTCATCAACAAACTTCATAGGTAACCGTCACCTTAATTCGAAAAACCGATACGCAATTATAGTGGTACAGACCCCTGCGGGCGATACGCATCTTGCCTCACCGAGCCATCTCTGCGCCCGGGTCATCTGCGTTCCGTTTTTTCGTCATCATTTCGGAAAAACAAAAGCCCCGCCTGTTGGCGGGGCTTCGGATCCTTGCGGTCCGTAATTACTCAGCAACGATGCTAACGTACTTACGGTTCAGCGGACCTTTAACTTCGAACTGCACCTTGCCGTTCGCGGTAGCGAACAGGGTGTGGTCCTTGCCCAGACCAACGTTCTCACCAGCGTGGAACTTGGTGCCGCGCTGACGAACGATGATGCTGCCAGCCAGAACTGTTTCGCCGCCGAAGCGCTTCACGCCCAGGCGTTTGGCTTCAGAATCGCGACCGTTGCGGGATGAACCGCCAGCTTTTTTGTGTGCCATCTATCGGACTCCTCTAATTAAGCGCTGATGCCAGTGATTTTGACTTCAGTGAACCACTGACGGTGGCCCGCTTGCTTACGGTGGTGCTTACGACGACGGAACTTGACGATAGTCACTTTCTCGCCACGGCCGTGAGCCACAACTTCAGCTACAACCTTGCCACCTTCAACGAAAGGAGCACCTACTTTAAAAGTGTCGCCTGCAGCAACCATCAGAACTTCGTTGAAGTCGATGGTAGCGCCAGTCTCAACGTTCAGCTTTTCCAGACGAACGATTTGACCTTCGGCCACACGGTGTTGTTTTCCGCCGCTTTGGAATACCGCGTACATTTGATTAACTCCGTAAAGGCATGTCTTTTGCTCAAGGCAGACATGCACAAAAACCTATAACAATGGGCGGGCATTCTACGCAAATCGATCTGCTCAGGCAAGGCCATTTTCGCAAAAAGTTTATTTTGTGCGCATATCTGCCGCCGTGGATAAACGCTTAACTGTAACCCATTGTGAAATCGTGTAGAATCCCCAGCATTACTAAAAATCGCAGTTATTGCTGCTGTCACGTTACGAGACTTATGGACCAACAGACTATCCGTGCGCTCTGTGCCGCCGACATGACGGCGGTCAATGAACTGATCCTGGCCCGACTCCAGTCCGACGTTAGTCTGATCAATCAGCTGGGTTTCTATATTGTCAGTGCTGGCGGCAAGCGGATGCGCCCCATGCTGACTGTGATGGCAGCTCGCGCCTTGGGCTACGAAGGTGAGGATCACCTGAAACTGGCCGCCATTATTGAATTTATCCACACCTCTACCCTGCTGCATGACGACGTGGTCGATGAATCCGACCTGCGCCGTGGCCGCGAAACGGCCAACGCCCTGTTCGGCAATGCGGCAAGCGTTCTGGTGGGTGACTACCTCTACAGCCGCTCCTTCCAGATGATGGCCGAGCTCTCCAACCTGCGGGTGATGGAGATCCTCTCCGATGCCACCAACACCATCGCCGAAGGGGAAGTGCTGCAGCTGATGAACTGCAACGACCCGGATACCACCGAACAGAGCTATATGACGGTCATCTACTGCAAGACCGCCAAGCTGTTTGAAGCCGCGACACGCCTCGCGGCCGTGCTGACCCATCAGCCCGAGCCCGTCGAGCAGGCGATGACCGATTACGGCAAGTATCTGGGGACCGCGTTCCAGATCATCGATGACGTGATGGACTACTGTTCTCAAAGCGAAGAGATGGGCAAGAACGTCGGCGACGATCTGGCCGAAGGTAAACCGACCCTGCCGCTGCTGCGTGCCATGGAAGTGGGTTCGCCCGAGGAGCGTCAGCTGGTGCGCGATGCCATCGAGCACCGCAACGGCATGGAACACCTCGACCAGATCCTGGCCATTCTCGATCGTACCGGCGCGCTGGAGTACTCCCGCATGCGTGCCCGGGAAGAGGCTGACAAGGCGATTGCCGCCCTCGCCATTCTGCCGGACTCCCAGCACAAGCAGGCTCTGGAAACACTGGCCCACATGGCCGTGCAGCGCAACGCCTGATATCGTCACTGTTTTCATAAACAACAAGAGGCCATATGGGCCTCTTGTTGTTTATGCGTTTGCTACCAGCGGCTCACCATCCAGAGGATCACTGTGCCTGCAACAACCAGCGAACCGCCGATACGGCGCAGCTGCTCCGCTGGCTGATCGCTCAGCAGCCGCAACATCTGCTGCCACCCTTTTGGCATCAGCAATGGCCCTAGCCCTTCAAACAGCAATAACAGGCCAATCCCTGTCAGTATGGATGTCATCATTGTGCCCTTCTCCCGTCAAAAACCACCTTATCCGGTGGTTTGGCAGACAAATAAAAGGGCCTGACAATGCAGGCCCTTGGCAAGACAACTCCGGCGATTACTGCTTGGTGCCGTGAGGAGACTTGAGATAGCGGAAGAACTCGCTGTCCGGTTTGAGTACCATCAGCTCGTTACCGCCGGTGAAGCTCTTGCGATAGGCCTCCATGCTGCGCACGAAGCTGAAAAACTCGGGGTCTTTCTTGTAGCTTTCGGCGTAGATCTTGGCTGCTTCTGCATCACCTTCACCGCGCAACTGACGCGCGTTACTCTCGGCATCCGCCAGCATGACGGTTACCTTGCGGTCGATATCGGCGCGCAGGATCTCGGCCTTCTCGCGACCCTGTGAACGATGCTCACGTGCCACCGCAGTACGCTCGGCACGCATCCGCTGATAGATGGAGTTGGAGACTTCCACCGGCAGGTTGATCTGCTTGATCCGCACATCCACCACCTTGATGCCGAGCTCGGAGGAGCGCGCCATCTTCTTCAGGGCATCTTCCATCACGGTACTGCGCTCACCGGAGACGATGTCCTTGATGGTGCGGTTACCGATCTCGGAGCGCAGACCGTTGTTGATCTTGCGCTTGAGCAGATCTTCTGCCTGCAGTTTGTTGCCACCACCGGTTGCCAGGTAGTACTTGGAGAAGTCCTCGATCTTCCACTTCACGTAGGAGTCGATGATCAGGTCTTTCTTCTCGGAGGTGACGAAACGGTCGGCCTGGCTGTCGATGGTCTGGATACGGGCATCCATCTTGCGAACCTGATCGATGAGCGGCACCTTGAAGTGCAGACCCGGCTCATAGAGACGGGGCTCACCGGAATCAACCCGCTTCACCTTGCCAAACTGCACCACGATCCCCTTCTGACCTTCATCAACGATAAAGACAGAGGAGAAGCAGACCATGGCAGCCACAGCGATTGCACCAATAGCTAGCTTTTTCATCTATCAGTTTCTCCCTGAGCTGAAGCGGTCACCGCTACGCAGCGGCATCGGAGTGGAGTTGGCACCCTCGTTGGAAACAGGCGCAGGCTCTGCTACCGGCACAGTCGCAGGACGAGTCTGCTGAGCAGCTGCCGGCTTGCCAGTCAGCTTGTCGAGCGGCAGATAGATCATGCTGTTGTTGCCAGCCGGCATATCAACAATGACCTTGTTGGCCTGCTGATAGAGCTCTTCCATGGTTTCCAAGTAGATACGGTCGCGAGTCAGCTCGGGCGCAGCCTGATACTGGGGCAGCAACTCGTTGAAACGGGCCACTTCACCCTGTGCTTTCAGCACGATCTGGGACTTGTACGCTTCGGCTTCCTGCTCCAGACGCTTCACCTGACCACGGGCCTTGGGCTCGACTTCACGTGCATAGGCTTCCGCTTCGCGGATGAAACGCTGCTCATCTTCCTGAGCTGAGATGGCGTCATCGAACGCATCCTTCACCTCTTCCGGCGGACGCGCCGGCAGGAAGTTGACGTCGACAATCTGCAGACCCATCTGGTAAGGCTCGATGATGCCATCGATCACCTGCCAGGTCTCCTGACGCACTTTTTCACGACCGGTGGTCAGCACATCATCCATCTTGGTGTGGCCAACCACGTAACGCAGGGCGCTATCAGTGGCCTGACTCAGACTCTCGTCGGCATTGGTCACGCTGAACAGGTACTGCTCCGGATTGACGACACGATACTGCACGTCCATCTCAACCCGTACCACGTTCTCGTCCTGAGTCAGCATAAAGCCGGACGCAGGCAGGGAGCGCACGGACTCAACGTCCACCGGGATCACCTGATCGATGAAAGTCGGCTTCCAGCGCAGGCCCGGCTCGACGATATGGGAAAACTTGCCAAAGCGCAGCACTGCACCACGCTCGGCTTCACGAATGGTATAGAAGCCGCTAACGACCCATACCACCACGGCGACAACCAGCGCGATGGAGATACCAAAGCGGCCTACATCGCCGCCAGATTTGCCACTGCCAAACAGGCCGCCAAAGCGACGACTCATCTTGCGCAGCATCTCGTCCAGATCAGGGGGCCCCTGATTCTTGCCGTTATTCCCCCAGGGGTCACGGTCTTTGCCGTTGTTACCAGGCTCATTCCAAGCCATCAGCGTCTCCATTAATACATGCAGATGGATATCATCTCTATCGGGTCACTGCTCGTTGACGAAACCGCCAGGCGGTTATCCTCATCAACGGTTCAATGCCTGATAAAGCGTTGTAAATTCTCACCTTCCTGTTTCACGAGGCGGTTCCAGTCAGCCAGTTGCAGGCGGACTTCCAGCACAAAATCCCCCTCCTCGCTAAAGCCTTCCTGCTCGATCCCTTTCAACTGATAGAGCGCACTGCGCAATCTCGCAGCAGAAGGCGGCAGTTGCAGGGTGTGGTGCACCATGGAGCCGGCCAGCAATTCGGTCAGCGCCGCAAACAGATACTCACACCCCTCGCCAGTCTGGGCAGACAGCCAGACCCGCAGCGGACGCCCCTCATCATCCCGCTCCAGACCCGCCGGGCGATCAGCCAGCTTGTCGATCTTGTTGCAGATCATCAGCTGGGGACGGTCATCCGCCTCGATTTCGGCCAGCACCTGTTGCACGGAGTCGATATTCTCCTGCATCTGCTCATCGGCACAATCCACCACATGGAGCAGCAGGTCCGCTTCGCGGGTCTCCTGCAGGGTCGCTTTGAACGCAGCAACCAGATCATGGGGCAAGTGTCGAATAAATCCAACCGTGTCGGCCAAAATCACATCGCCCACATCCCGGATCACCAGTTTACGCAGCGTTGGATCAAGGGTTGCGAACAACTGGTCGGCAGCATACACGCTGGCAGCTGTAAGTTGGTTGAACAAAGTGGACTTTCCGGCGTTTGTGTAACCAACCAGAGAAACTGTCGGTACTTCATTGCGGTTGCGGGCACGTCGCCCCTGCTCCCGCTGTTTGGCCACCTTGTCGAGCCTGCGCAAAATCGCCTTGATGCGCTCGCGCAACAGGCGTCGGTCGGTTTCAAGCTGGGTTTCACCCGGGCCACGCAAGCCGATCCCGCCTTTTTGACGTTCAAGGTGGGTCCAGCCTCGAACCAGACGGGTAGAAAGATGGCGTAACTGGGCCAGTTCGACCTGCAGTTTACCTTCATGGGTACGGGCGCGCTGAGCGAAGATATCGAGGATCAGACCGGTTCTGTCCACTACCCGGCACTGGAACAGACGCTCCAGGTTACGCTCCTGGGCAGGGGTCAGGGCATGGTTGAAGATGACGACGTCGGCATCCAGCATCTGGACCTGGTACGCAATCTCTTCAGCCTTGCCACTGCCGACAAAATACTTGGCGCTGGGCGCACTGCGGCTGGTCGTGATGACTCCCAGTGCATTGACGCCAGCCGAGCTCACCAGCATTTTGAGCTCTTCCAGATCCTCCCGCTCACCCTCATCACTGAAGTTGACGTGCACCAGAACGGCCTGTTCGCCAGCTTCATAACGGTCAAACAAGCGCTTGCTCCTTAACAGGTTTCATGATGAATCTGAGTTGGCGAGTCGACTCGCCCCGGGATATCACGCCTCGGCATCACCCTGTTCATCACCGGCGCCACCGGCAGCCTGCTGATGATGGTTGACGGCACGGGCCGGAACCACGGTAGAGATGGCGTGCTTGTAGACCATCTGGCTCACGGTGTTCTTCAGCAGAATGACAAACTGGTCGAAGGATTCGATTTGACCTTGCAGTTTGATGCCGTTCACCAAATAGATAGAAACAGGAATCCGCTCACGGCGCAGCGCATTCAAAAACGGGTCTTGGAGAGATTGCCCCTTAGCCATTTTTCTTTTCCTTATAGTTTGTTGTTTTTAAACACCGGATATTCAATATAACAACCTGATTATACAGGGAGTGTCAAGCCGCACCAGCGCGAGCAAGCACGCGGGCGAGGTTGTCAGACTCACCGGATTCCAGCCAGGTCACATCGGCCCAACCGCGCAACCAGGTCATCTGCCGTTTTGCCAACTGGCGAGTGGCAACAATGCCACGATAACGCATCTCATCATACTCTATCTCGCCGTTCAGGTAGTCCCACATTTGGCGATAACCTACACAGCGAATGGAGGGGAGATCCGGGGTCAGATCGCCACGAGCCATCAAAGCCCGCACCTCCTGCTCAAAATCCCCCTGCAGCATCTTGTCGAAACGCTGTTCGATCCGCTGATGCAGCACGGCGCGATCGCTCGGGGCGATGGCAAACTGCTGCACCCGATAGGGCAACCCCTCCCCTTGCACCAGGGTCAGCTCGGTGAGGGTCTTGCCGCTGATGCGGTAAACCTCGAGCGCCCGGCTGAGCCGCTGCGGGTCATTGGGATGAATACGAGCCCCGGCGACCGGATCAATACGCACCAGCTCATCGTGCAGCGCCTGCCAGCCAAGACGGGCAGCCTCCTCTTCTATTCCGGCCCGAATGACGGGGTCGGCAGAAGGGAGCGGGGAGAGCCCTTCCAGCAGCGCCTTGAAATAGAGCATGGTACCGCCCACCAGCAGCGGAATGCGGCCGCGATCGGCGATCTCTTTCATCTCCCGCAGGGCATCCTTGCAAAAATCGGCTGCCGAATAGCTCATGGCGGGATCGAGAATATCGATCAGCCGATGCGGGGCCCGAGCCAGTTCATCGGCAGTCGGCTTGGCCGTGCCGATATCCATGCCGCGATAGATAAGCGCCGAATCGACGCTGATGATGTCGCAGGGCAACACCTGACACAGTTCAATGGCGAGATCCGTCTTGCCGGAAGCCGTCGGCCCCATCAAAAAAATTGCGGTCGGCAAGTCACTCGCCATGTTCAAACTCCTCAAGCACAGCCGCCAGCGAGAGCGGGCGGGCCATGCGAATATCTGCCAGTTGGTCACTGAAATCGGCCACAAGTTCCGTCAGCAGACGACTGGCAGTTGAAAAATCGTATATTTTTTCGCGGCTTATCCCCTGCTCCACCAGCCATTGGCATAATACTTCAGCCTGCTGGCCAGCATCACTGTCAGATCCGCCCTCGATAATTTGCAGCAATTCGGGTAACAGACGCACCAGATCAGTCTGACGCAGCAAAGCAGGTACCCGCGTCAGGATCATGGTGTCGCGCCCCCCGCTTTTCAACTCCAGCCCCATCCGTTTCAGCAGCCGCTCCTGCTCTTCTACCAGCGAACTCAGGTTCTTCGGCAGCTTGAAGGAAACTGGCAGCAGCAACGGCTGGGCTGCCAGCCCCTGGCCCCAGGTCTCCAGCAGCCAGTAGCGCAGCAGCAAACGCTCGGCGCGTACGAGTGAAAGCAGCGCCAGCTGACCATCCCGCTCGAACAGCAGATAAGCCTGCGCCACCAGAGTCAGTGCCCGGCACCCGCCCTGTTTTGAAACAGTCTGAGTGTGAGTGGCAACACCCGGCTCGGAGATTGAAGCGGTTGTGGCAACGGGCAGCGTGCTAAGCAAGGCCCCCATGCCACGCATCGCCTCCCGGCTCGGCGGCTCGGGCGGTTGATAGTTGCTGGCCCGGCCTGCCCCCCCGCAGCCCCCTTCCCGCACCTGTGCAGGCGCCCGATAGCTGTGTTCGGCGCCATACCACTCGGTACGCGGTGCCTGACCGGGATATTCAATCTGCGGGCTGACCGGCAGCTCGACCAGCGTCTCGGCCAGCGGCTGCTCTTGCTCGTTGACGGCGCGGCCTTCGCGGCGCAAGGCAGTAAAGAGTGCCTGAAAGATAAAGTCGTGGATCAGCCGCGCCTGATGGAAGCGCACCTCGTGCTTGGCAGGGTGAACGTTGACGTCCACCTGACGGGGATCCAGCTCGATATAGAGCACATAGGCTGCAAAGCGGTCGGCGGGCAGCAGCTCGTCATAGGCCTGACGAATGGCGTGGTTGATGAGCTTGTCGCGCATCATCCGGCCATTGACATAGGTGTATTGCAGATCGTTCTGCGGTCTGGCGCCCTCGGGGGTCGCCAGCCAGCCCCACAGACGCACGTCGCTGTGCTCGCTCTCCACCGCCAGCGCATGGTGCATGAAGGGGGTACCGCAGACGGCAGCAAGACGCCGCTCCTGCTCAGGTACCGTATTGGCGGCCTTGTACTGGCGCACCACCTTGCCGTTGTGGCGCAGGATCAGGGTGACATCGAAGCGGGAGAGCGCGATGCGACGCACCAGCTCATCGATATGGGCAAACTCGGTCTTTTCACTGCGCATGAACTTGCGCCGCGCCGGGGTATTGAAGAAGAGATCCACCACCTCCACCGTGGTGCCCACCGGATGGGCCGCCGGCTTGACGGTGACGCTCATCTCGCGCCCTTCGGCCTGCGCCTGCCAAGCTCCGGCCTGCTCGGCGGTGCGGGAGGTGAAAGTGAGGCGGGAGACCGAGCTGATGGAGGCGAGCGCCTCGCCACGAAAGCCCAGGCTGTTGATCCCCTCCAGATCATCGAGGGTCGCCACCTTGGAGGTAGCGTGGCGCGACAACGCCAGCACCAGCTCATCTTTGGCAACGCCGCAGCCGTTGTCACGGATGCGGATCAGCTTGGCGCCCCCCTTGTCGATATCGATTTCGACCCGGTCGGCGCCCGCATCCAGACTGTTTTCCACCAACTCCTTGACCACGGAGGAGGGCCGCTCCACCACCTCTCCGGCGGCAATCTGGTTGGCCAGAATAGGTGGCAAAATACGGATCGGCATCGCTAGCTCCCGCTCAGTTATTGCTTGGGAATATAGAGCACCTGCCCTATCTGGATTTCCCGTGACTTGAGTTTGTTGATCTCCGCCAGTCTCGACTGACTCACGCCGTACTTCTCGGCCAGGCGCGAGAGGCTCTGACCGCGCGTGACCACGTGGCGGATCATCTGCGACTTCTCGTTTTCCTGCACGCTGGTGACCGGGGCGCCGGTCTCTTTGGCCGCCTCGGAATAAGGCTTGATCACCCCGGCACCGGAGGAGCTGCCAGAAGCGCTTCCACTGTCGCGCACCGTCGCCGGCATCCGGTTGGTCACAACCGGCGGGGACTTAACAGGAGCCGGATTGCTCGCAACCTGCCTGGCTGGCGCAGGTTTGCTGGTGGCAACCTGTTTATGGGTCGCGGCCGGGGCGCTGGCGACCCCCTTGCCGGTGAGCATTGCCCCCTTGGTCGGGTGAGCACGGTAGTAGTTGCGGATACCCTCGAAAATGGCGCGAGCCAGCTGATCCTGATAGCTGGCGGTAGCCAGCAGCTGCTCTTCCGCATGGTTGGAGATAAAGCCGGTCTCAACCAGCACAGAGGGAATGTCAGGGGCTTTCAGTACCGCCAGACTGGCGTGCTCCGGCGCTCTCTTGTGCAGCCGTGCCACCTTGCCCAGCGAGCGCAGGATCTGGCGGCTGACGTCATAACCCTCGGCACGGGACTTGTCCATCGAGAGGTCGAGGAAGGTCTGCGCCAGATAGGGATTTGGATCGGATTCGGCCAACACCTTGCCGACCCCGCCCAGCAACTCACCCTGCTTCTCCTGCTTCTCCAGCCAGCTGCCCATCTCGCGGTTGGCGCGGTTGGTCGAGAGTACCCAGACCGAGGCGCCACGCGGGGTGGAGTTGTGGAAGCTATCCGCGTGCACCGACACCAGCAGGTCGGCCTTGGCCTTGCGCGCGATCTCGGAACGCTTGTTGAGATCAACGAAGTAGTCGCTGCGGCGGGTCAGCACGGCGCGCATGCCCGGCTCGCGGTCGATCAGTGCAGCCAGTTTCTGGGAGACCGCCAGGGTCACCCGCTTCTCATAGGTGCGGCGCGGGCCGATGGAGCCCGGGTCTTCACCGCCGTGGCCCGGGTCGATGGCAATCACCACCCCCTTGCCCTTGCCGCCAACCGGCGTGGACTGCACTGCAGCGGCCGAGCGCTTCTCTTCATAAGGAAGGTCGATCACCAAACGGTGACCATAGGGGCCGGCAGGCGCCAGCGGAAAGACTACCGGCTTGATGGCGGAGCTGAGGTCGAGCACCAGACGCAGCCCCCCCTTCTCCAGCGGCGAACTTTCACGAATTTTACGCACCAGTTCGCTGCTGTTCTCGACCCGCGCCAGATTGGTAGCGTTGCTCGCCCCTTTCATGTCGATCACCAGCCGATCGGGGCCAGTCAGGGTGAAATAGTTGAAATCGGGGGCGCTGCTCATGTCGAGCACCACCCGGGTGTTATCAGGTGATGGCCAAATCCGCACGCTCTTGAGCTGATTAGCCCAGGAGGGTAACGCCATCAGGGAGAGAGCAATAACAAGGATCAAACGCACGTGGATGACAACCGTTCCAGAATAGCTTCGCCAGTAGCAGAACGAGCTTCAATCAGAACTTCTCGCTGCTCGCCTACATAAGTGAGGGTGATCTCGAGATCAGGCGCCGGCAACCAGCCTTCCCCCTTCTCCGACCACTCCACCAGACAGAGGGTATTGGCGGCAAAATAGTCGCGAATTCCCATGAATTCCAGCTCTTCCGGATCGGCCAGACGATAGAGATCGAAGTGGTAAACCTGCCACCCCTCCAGTTCGTAGGGTTCAACCAGGGTATAAGTCGGACTTTTCACCTTGCCCTGATGGCCAAGCCCCTGCACCCAGCCACGGGTCAGGGTTGTTTTGCCAGCCCCGAGCGTCCCGTGCAAAAACACGGTCGTCGCCTGCTGGCAAGCCTTTGCCAGACGGCCTCCCAGAGCCACTGTTGCTGCCTCGTCCGGCAGTGTCATCATCAACTGTTTTGCCATGTTCTTCTTTTTTAACTTGTTATGGTGTCGGGATTAACCAGCTTGCGGATAAAGGGCAGCAGATCTGATGCCAGCATGCCACGCTCTCCGTCAGCAGCAGCCAGATCGGCTGCCTCGCCGTGGATCACGGCCCCCAGCCAGGTTGCCAGGGTGGCAGACCAACCCTGAGCCAAAAGGGCGGCGATTATACCAGATAACAGATCGCCCATGCCGCCACTTGCCATGCCGGGATTGCCTTCATTGCACACGGCAAGCCGCTCGCCATCATGGATAAGAGTCCCCGCCCCCTTGAGCAGCACCACTCCGCCGTAACGCTGTTGCAGCGCCCGCACGGCAGCAAACCGGTCTGCTTCAATGTCGGCAATAGAACACCCCAGCAGCCGCGCCGCTTCGCCAGGGTGCGGAGTGAGCACCCAATTATCCTGATGGCGGGGAGATTGCGCCAGCCAATTCAACCCGTCGGCGTCCAAAACCAGCGGCAATTGTTCGGTAAGGTAGCGGGCAAACTGCTGTCTGCCCCACTCTCCCTGACCCAGTCCGGGGCCAATGACCCGAACCGAAGCCCAACCGTCATCATCTTCTCCCTGCAGGCTCATCAATTCAGGCTGATAGAGGCTGACCGGCGACAACGCCGGGTGCTGGCTGATTCGCACCAGACCGGCGCCTGCCCGCAGACAGGCCCGGCCAGCCAGCACAATGGCACCCTGCATGCCGCACTCCCCGCCCACCAGCAACACCTTGCCATGGGAACCCTTGTGCGAGGAGCGCTGACGCGGGGTCAGCAAGGATTGCAGCACCGGATAATCGAGCCGCCATGCTGCGGGGTGAATCTCCTCATCAGGCATGACACCAAGCGGCTCACAATCGAGCTGACCGGTTACATCGACCCCGTCAGCGGTGAGCAGCCCCTGCTTGATACCGATAAAGGTAAGAGTTCGGCTCGCCCGCACGGCAGCCCCCATGATCCTGCCGGTATCGCCATTGAGGCCAGAAGGAAGATCGACCGCCAGCACAGGTGCAGCCAACTCATTGATTGTTGCGACGATCTTTGTCAGTAACGGTGCAAGGGGCGTACTGACACCAGTGCCAAGCAGGGCATCGACCACCAGATCGGGAGGAGGAAATAGTGCCTGATCGAACTGCTCTGCCAGCCAGACCTCACCACCGGCCGCCAGCCAGCTATCGGCGGCAATCCTGGCATCCCCTTTCAGCTGGTCGGGAGAGCGAGCGGCGATCACCACCGGCTCAAGGCCACGTTCACGGGCAAGGCGGGCCAGCACATAGCCATCGCCGCCATTGTTGCCGGGGCCGACAAAAATCCACCAGCAGTTGCTCGCGGGCCAGTGGCTGCTGGCATAGGTACACAGTGCCAGCCCTGCCCGCTCCATCAACGCATAGAGGGGTTGCCCCTCACGCTCGGCCCAGCGCCGCTCCCGCAAGCGGATCTGTTCAGTCGACCACAGCCCCTGTGATAGACTGCTTCCCACTTTTTTGCACCAAGCGTCCCCGATGACCTCTACCATGATGGCTCCCGATCTGCTCTCTTTCGCTCCAAGTGCTCAAGTGCCGGGATGCCATGCAGCATGACAACACCTGATTTCAACCAGCTGGCTCAAGATATCAAGCTCTGGGCGAGCGAGCTAGGATTTGACCAGGTTGGCATCACCGACACGGATCTGCGGGCCGAAGAGCCGAAATTGCAGGCCTGGCTGGACGCCGGTTATCACGGCACCATGGATTACATGGCGCGTCACGGCATGATGCGCGCTCGCCCCCATGAGCTGCTGCCGGGCACCTTGCGGGTCATCTCGGTGCGAATGAACTACCTCCCCTTCGAGGCGGGCTTTGCCGCCACCCTGCGCGACCCGACTCTCGGCTATATCAGCCGCTATGCCCTCGGCCGCGACTACCACAAGGTGCTGCGCAATCGCCTCAAACAGCTGGGTGACCGAATCGAAGCGCGATGCGCCGAGCTGTTTCAAGGCACGTCTGACCCCCTTGGTGAGTGGCGCCCCTTTGTCGACTCCGCTCCCGTGCTGGAGCGGCCGTTGGCCGCCAAAGCGGGCCTCGGCTGGGTTGGCAAACACTCACTGCTACTCAATGAGTCAGCCGGGTCCTTCTTCTTTTTGGGGGAGCTGCTGGTAAGCCTGCCACTCCCCATCGATGCGCCGGTGGAAAAAGAGCAGTGCGGCAAGTGTGTCGCCTGCATCAACATCTGCCCGACCGGCGCCATTGTCGCTCCCTATGTGGTGGATGGTCGCCGCTGCATCTCCTATCTCACCATCGAGAACGACGGCCCTATTCCAGAAGAGTTCAGGCCCTTGATGGGCAACCGTATCTATGGCTGCGACGACTGCCAGCTCATCTGCCCGTGGAATCGCTACGCAGATGCTAGCCCGGAGCCCGATTTCAGCCCCCGCCCCAGCCTGCATCGCCCGCCCCTGCTGGCGCTGTGGCGCTGGAGCGAGGCCGAGTTCCTCAAACATACCGAGGGGAGCCCGATCCGCCGCATCGGCTATCAACGCTGGCGCCGCAATCTGGCGGTAGCCCTTGGCAACGGCCCGGCCAACCCGGAAGTGATGGCTGCCCTGCAGCAAGCACTGCCGGAAGCAGAGCCCATGGCGGCAGAACATATTGAATGGGCGCTGGCAACGCTGGCCAGACGCCAGGATGAAACGAACAAGAAAACCCGCCTGCTGATCCGTTGCATCGAAAAAGGTCTGCCGGATCACGCCTGAGTGATCTGCCCCTTGCCGGATTGCAGCAGTTTTTTCATGCTCTGCCGACCCACAAAGATCAGCACGCCATGGTTGAGCAACAATGGTCGGCACACAAAAAGGACATCACAGATGCAAATGTTGGGAGTGGATATTGGAGGCTCGGGGATCAAGGGCTGTCTGGTCGATACCGAAACCGGTGAGCTGATTGGCGAGCGCCATCGCATTGCCACACCACAGCCGGCCACCCCGGCCGCCATTGCCCATACCCTCAAGGCGCTGGTGGAACACTTCGACTGGAAAGGGCCGGTGGGCTGCGGCTTCCCGGCCACCATCCACAACGGCATTGCCAAGAGCGCGGCCAACATCGACAAGAGCTGGATTGAGACCGATGCCGAGCACCTGTTTGCCGATGTCACCGGCAAGCCCTGCTATGTGCTGAACGATGCCGACGCCGCCGGTCTGGCCGAGATGCGTTTTGGTGCCGGCAAGGATCGCAAGGGGGTGATCATCCTCATCACGGTCGGCACTGGCATCGGCACCGCAGTCTTCGTCAACGGTCACCTGCTGCCCAACACCGAGCTGGGCCATCTGATGCTGGAAGGGATGATCGCCGAGCACTACTGCTCGGACGCAGTGCGCAAACGCGAGGATCTCTCCTGGGGGCGCTGGGGCAAACGCTTCAACAAATATCTGGCTCGCCTCGAGTTTCTCTTCTCCCCCGACCTCTTCATTCTGGGCGGCGGCAGCGCAGCCAAACTGGATAAGTTCGTCGATCGCATCGAAACCCGGGCGCCGCTCATTCCCGCAGCCAGTCTCAACCAGGCCGGAATTATCGGCGCGGCACTCTACGCCGCCGAACGACATCAGGGCTGATTGCACATCGGTGCCATGAGCTCCCGATACGAAGAGGGCCCGACAGCAATGTCGGGCCCTCTCTCTATCTGGTGATCGATCCTCTGTCTTTGCTACAAGTCATCGAGCTGGTGGGCACCGTGTACCAAGCGGGTCAGGCGGGTCTGCTCCAGTCGAGCCAAATTATCCAGCAATTCAGCCGTGCTCCGAGTCGGGCACTCCCGGGCCAGATGACCCAGTTCACCAATCAACTGCTCCTCCCAGCGGCAAACCAGGGCAACGATATCTTCGGTTCTGGCTGAAGCGGGCAACTCGCAGCGCATAATTGCTGGCAACATGTCCTCGCTAAAGCTCTGATCCAGCCAGGTCTCCCGCACCGGGCCGCCCAGCTGGCTGGCGTACTCATGCAGATGGACGCTCGCTGCATCCTCCCGCCCTTGCAGATAGGCCAGCAACATCCGGCAGCGTTCGCTATCCACCTGATTGCCCAGACGCCGGTAACAGAGACCGAGCTGGTGATGCACCTGCTCGAGGTAGTGCAGCAACTCTTTGATCTGTTGGAATCTCATCGCTCTGCCCTCCATGGGAAATCCACAACCTCAGTATAAAAAACGGCCAGCCAAGCCCCAATCACGATCCGGCATCTTCTTGCGCTGCATCAAAAATGGCCGAGGTATATATAAGTGGGCAGACAGGGGGTTCAACTTTATGCAATTCTGGGGCTTGTGAGAGGTAGGCTCCACAGCCAGATAGTCGCGACAGGGATACCTAATAGAACAGAGCATCACACGCCATTAGCCAACTTTAATTCGGTCCTTTAGCCTCAAAGCAAAATTCAATATGGAACAACGCCAAACCCTGCTATTCCTTATCTACCGACCGAAAATCCTTATCACTTTTTTAGACGTCTAGACGTAAAAACATGCGTTGACACAGCCATCCGGACATCTTAGCATCATCCCCCATGATGGCAGTGCAACCTAGTGAAACCTCTGCCCAATTTTCTCGCCTGTAGCGCCCTGTGCTGTAAGGCTGTTAGCACGGAAGAATCCATGATTAAGTTGATCGGTCTCAACAAAGTCTACGGTACAGGCAGTGACGCCGTGCACGCCCTGCGTGACGTGAGTCTGCATGTACCCCAAGGCAAAATCTTCGGGGTGATCGGTGCCTCCGGTGCCGGCAAGAGTACCCTCATCCGCTGTGTCAACCTGCTGGAGCGCCCGACAGAGGGCCAGGTGATTGTCGACGGCCAGGATCTGGTCGCCCTGAGCGAACGGGATCTGACCCAGGCCCGCCGCCAGATCGGGATGATCTTCCAGCACTTCAACCTGCTCGCCTCCCGTACCGTGTTTGCCAACATCGCCTTTCCGCTGGAGCTGGCAGGCTGGAACAAGGATCAGATCAAGAGCCGGGTCGAAGAGCTGCTGGCGCTGGTCGGGCTGGAAGCCCGTGCCCACGCCTATCCGTCCGAGCTTTCCGGCGGTCAGAAGCAGCGCGTCGCCATTGCCCGCGCACTGGCACCGGCTCCCAAGGTACTGCTCTGTGACGAGGCTACCTCGGCCCTCGACCCGCAGACCACCCGCTCGATCCTGACCCTGCTCAAGGAGATCAACGTCAAGCTGGGGCTCACCATCCTGCTCATCACCCACGAAATGGATGTAGTGAAGGGGATCTGTGACGAAGTGGCCATCATCAGCGACGGCAGCCTGATCGAACAGGGCGAAGTGGCGTGGTTCTTCAGCAATGCCAAGACCCAGCTAGCCCGCGATTTCATCCGCTCCACCATCCATCTGGAGGTACCGCAGGAGTATCAGGATCGGATGAGCAATGAGCGAGTGCCCGGCAGCTACCCGCTGCTGAAGCTTGGCTTTACCGGCAGCACAGTCGATACGCCGCTCATCTCCGAGGCGAGCCGCCGTTTCAATATCGATATCAGCATTCTGAGCGCCGACATCGAGTACGCAGGTGGCGTCAAATTCGGTTTCCTGCTGGCCGAGCTGTTCGGGGATGAAGCCCAGTGCGAGGCGACCCAGCAGTTCCTCATCGACAACCACATTCAGCTGGAGGTAATGGGTTATGTCCGAAGCCATGATTAATCTGCTCATCACGGCCCTGGGCGACACCCTTATCATGGTGTTTGCCTCCGCCCTGTTTGGCTGCCTGCTCGGCCTGCCGCTCGGCGTGGCCCTGCATGTGACCAAAGCCGGCCAGATCCTGGCCAACCCGCTGCTCAACCGCACTCTGGGCATGGTGGTCAACGTGGGTCGCTCGGTGCCCTTTATCATCCTGCTGGTCGCGATTATTCCGCTGACCCGGCTGATTGTCGGCACCAGTATCGGCACCATCGCCGCCATCGTGCCGCTGACCGTCGGTTGCATCCCCTTCATCGCCCGTCTGGTGGAAGGTGCCCTGATGGAAGTACCCGACGGCCTGCTGGAAGCGGCCAAGGCGATGGGCGCCAAGCCATTGCAAATCATCACCAAGGTGCTGCTGCCCGAGGCCCTGCCCGGCATCCTCAACAGCGTCACCATTACCCTCGTCACGCTGGTGAACTACTCCGCCATGGCTGGTGCCATCGGTGGTGGTGGTCTCGGTGATGTGGGCATCCGTTACGGCTATCAGCGCTTCGATCCGACCGTCATGCTGGTCACCGTCGTGATACTGGTCGTGCTGGTTCAACTTATCCAGAGCGCGGGTGAGCGCCTGGTCAACAAATGTGATCATCGTTAATCGTCGATTTCTGACAGGAGGTTTTATGAAATTTGGCATCAAATCCGTTGCGGCAGCCCTGCTGGCTGGTCTGGTACTGGCCGGTTGCGGTCAAAAGGAAGAGAACAAGACCCTGAAAGTAGGCGCCATTGCCGGCCCTGAGACCGAGCTGGTCGAAGTAGCCGCCAAGGTGGCAAAAGAGAAATATGGTCTGAACGTCGAGATCGTCAACTTCTCCGACTATGTCACCCCGAACGTGGCGCTGAACGATGGCAGCATTGACATCAACGCCTTCCAGCACAAACCCTATCTGGATGCACAGGTACGTGATCGCGGCTTCAAACTGGTGCCGGTCGGCAACACCTTCGTCTACCCGATCGCCGGTTACTCCAAGAAGCTGAAGTCTCTGAGCGAGCTGAAAGATGGCGCCCAGATCGCGGTACCGAATGATCCAACCAACCTGGGCCGCTCGCTGATCCTGCTGGCCAAGCAGGGCCTGATCACCCTGAAAGATGGTGCTGGTCTGGAGGCGACCGTACTCGATATCGCCAGCAACCCGCGCAACTTCAAGATCGTTGAACTGGAAGCTGCCCAGCTGCCCCGCTCGCTGGAAGACGTGGATTTGGCCATCATCAACAACACCTTCGCCGGCCAGATTGGTCTGACCCCGACCGAAAATGGCTTGTTTGTTGAAGACAAAGAGTCCCCCTACGTCAACCTGATCGTCGCCCGCGACAACAACAAGGATGACGAGAAGGTCAAACAGTTCGTACAGGCTTTCCAGACCGATGATGTCTACAAGAAAGGGCTGGAACTGTTCAAAGGCGGCCTGGTAAAAGGTTGGTAATTGCTCACTCGACAAAAAAGGCCACGCAATGCGTGGCCTTTTTTATTGCCGCCGCTATCATATCGGCGAGCACGGCAACACGAATATAACATCACATGAAAAAATGGTATCTGGCCTACTGCAAGCCAAAGGAAGAGGCCCGCGCCCGCGCCCACCTCGATGCCCAGGGCATTGAGTCCTACTACCCCATGGTGGAAATCGAGAAACTGCGTCGGGGCAAGCGAGTCCCGGTAAAGGAACCCATGTTTCCCAACTACCTCTTCATCTACGTCGATCTGGAAGAGGTCACTCCGGTCACCCTGAAATCGACCCGTGGTATCAGCCGGATCATCCACTTCGGCAGTGAATGGACCCCCATCAGCAACAAGCTGGTCTATCAGCTGATGAGCCGCGATGACAGCGACGAGGCGCGAGCCAGTTACGCCAAACTGCCAAATGCGGGTGATAAGGTATTGATTGAAGAGGGGCCATTAGCAGGGTTTGAAGCCATCTATATGGAGCCGGATGGGGAGAAACGGGCCATTCTGCTGGTCAGTCTGCTCAATAAAGAGACCACCAGCAGCTTCGAAAACCACGCCTTCAGACGAATCGACTAAGAGGTGGGCAGGATGTCCTGACTCCCCCCATCACTCCAGCTCGAAACGGGCGATCACTGCCGTCAACTTGCCGGTATCCCCCGCCAGACGGGCGACTATGCCCTCACCTTGCTGGCTCTGCTGACAGGATTGACGGCTCAGAGCGGCAATATCCTCTACCGTTCCAGCCACTTCGGCGGCGACCTTGGATTGTTGCTCGGTCGCCGTTGCGATGGCCTCCAGCTGGCCAGATAGCGCCTGCACCAGCTGGTTCATCGCATTCAACGTCTCGGTTACCAACCCGACTGCATCACGCCCCTGCTCGACCAGCTGGGTGCCACCGCTCACCGTGGTGACGGTCTGGCGGGTTTGCTGGGAAATGGCGCTAATGGTCTGGCTGATCTCGGCGGTTGACTGGTGGGTGCGGGTTGCCAGCTGACGTACCTCATCGGCGACCACGGCAAAACCGCGCCCCTGATCACCGGCCCGCGCCGCTTCTATTGCCGCATTAAGGGCCAGCAAGTTGGTCTGTTCGGCTATGGTGGCAATCACTTCGGTGATCTGGCCGACCTGCTCGCTCTGCTTCTCAAGCAATCCCATCGCGTGATTGGCTTGCCCAATCATGGCGGCGATCTGCTGCATGGCATCTGTCATCCGTGCCAATGCATTCTGTCCCTGCCGGGTTTGCTGCTGCACCTGATGGGCACTGTCGGCTGCATTGGCAATATTGCCCGCAACCTCTTTCGTACTGACCGACATCTGCTCGATCGCGCTGGCGACCGCTTTTACCCGAATATCCTGCGCGGTCAAATCGGTCACTATCGCCTGAGTTGTGCTGCCTACATCCTGACAGGCAACGTCTACCTGTCCCACCGCCCCCTGCAGCTCGCTCACCAGATTGCGTAGCTGGGCCGACATCCGGTTGATGGAGCCGGTCAAACCGCCCAGTTCATCCTGACTCAGGACGGGCAAGGGGTTGGCAGCCAGCTTGCCGTCGGCGACCTCGCCTGCCCGCACAACCAGACTGGCGATGTCACGAGTCAAACGACGACTGAAGAGCCACGCCACCAACATGCCAAGCACGATGGAACTCCCCGTTGCCAACAACAGAGTACGAGTGATGGAGTGGCCAGCCTGGGTCATCTCTCCTGAGATTGCAGTTACTTTGCTGCGGGTTTCCCCTACCTGTTTGGCCAGCCGCTCGTAGAGGATCTCCTGCATCGGCTCAATCTCTTTTGCCATCAGATAGTTGGCCTGATCCCAATCCGGTGCTTGCCGCTTGCTGATGACCTGGCCCACCAGCTCCGAAAAGGGGGTTCCCATCTCCTCAAACAACTGCCAGAGGCTGCGCTCGGTTTCGGAAAAGAGACTGGACTGCTGCTTGAGTTCCGCCACCCGTTGCTGATGGAACTTGTAATAGTCCTCATACTTGTTGCGATATTCCGGGTCGCCGGAAATAAGAAAATCTCGCAGGGCGGAGAGCGCATTTGACAAGCTGTTGTAGGCATCTCCCACCTGCTTGAGCAACATGCGGCGATCTCCCGATAGCTGATCCTGAGGAGTCGCCACCTCTTCATTGGCGAAAGATTGCAGCTGATCGAGCGCAGCTTCGGCAAGCGGCCCGGCCTCCTGCAGCATCAGGGTATGTGCTGGCAGATTCTCCTCTGTATGGGCAATCGCCCATACCTTTTCCTGGCTGCTCTTGAAACTCTTGAGTGACTGTACCAACCCCACATCAAACTGCTGGCTGGTAATAACCTGCCAAGCCCCCTCCCACTCCTGCTTCAATCTGGCTGCTTGGGCGGGGTCCTTGCCAAGAATGAGATAACCACGCAATGCCGAGACGGTGGCGACCAGCGCTTTCTGGCTAGCCTCATCCCGCTGCAGAGCCGGCAGCGCCTGTGCCAACAGCATCTGCTGGGATTGATTGATCTGGTTTAGCCGGTAGTAGACCAGCGCAGAGGAGAGGGCGATCAGAAGATTGATAAATCCAAAGCTGATCAGAAGCTTGTGTGAGATTTTCATGAACATCCTTGTTCAGATGAGGCCCGCAGGCCAAAAGAATCAGATCGATATAAGTGTAGGCAATCTCTCCTGCCAGGAGCGGTGCCACTCCTGCAATTCACTGCGCGGCATCGGTCTGGCAGAGAAAAAGCCCTGACACACGTCACATCCAAGTTTTGCCAACTGTTGCCAGGTCAACTCATCCTCGACCCCTTCCGCCACCGATTTAAGCCCCAGCTTGCGGGCAAGCTCGATACTGGACTCGATAATGGCCAGACGGGATGGATCTGCATAGCAGCGATCGACAAAGGATCGATCCAGCTTCAACTCGGTAAAAGGCAACAGGGCCAACTGCTGCATCGATGAGTAGCCGGTGCCGAAATCATCGATAGAGAGACCGAATCCATGCATCCGCAGTCGGGTCAGCACTTCCAGCGACTTGCCCACATCCTGCACGAAGGAGCTCTCGGTCACTTCCAGAGTGATCAGTTCTGGATTGATGCTCCAGCGCTGACATTGCGCGATCAGGGAGTTGCAGAGATCCCCCTCAATCAGCGAGGTGGTTGAAAGGTTCATCGACAAGTTGAGTGATAGACCGGTCTCCTCCCAGAGATGGCCATCGCGCAGCGACTTGTTGATGATGATTTCGGTGAGTTGATCGATGAGCCCGTTGTTTTCCGCCAGCGGAATGAAGCGACCCGGCGAGACCAGGCCATATTCCGGATGCTGCCAGCGTGCCAGAGCCTCCATCCCGACCCATTCGCCGGTGGCAAAGCTAACTTTCGGTTGATACCAGGGGACGATTTGGTCATCATCCAGCGCGCGTCGCAGTTCATCCAGCCCAAGCCGATGCCCATCCTCTTTTTGGGCCTGCTCCTGACGGGGAGACCACGACTCGATCAACACCTTTAACTGTTGCTTGGTCGATGGTTTTTCGATTCGTCCCAGCACCTGCAAACCATAGGCGGCACTCATCCGCAGCACAGCTTCCACGACGTCATCCTCCAATGCACTGGAGAGAATGATGCCTCCGCTGAATCCTCCCAGGGAGAGGCGGCGCAACAGAGCCATTCCATCCATACCGGGCATGCGCAGGTCACAAAAAAGGATATCAACCGAGTGACGCTGGCACAGCTCAAGTGCCTCCTGCCCATCACGAGCTTCCAGCAACTGTTGATAACCCAGGTCACGGATCTGGTGCATCAGGGCCTTGCGTTGAAACGCATGGTCCTCGACAACCATGATGACCAATTCATCGTGTACGTTTTGTACGTTATTCATCGAGCCATAATCCAATTTCGTGGGAGATTGCGTTCATCAATACCTGTACCCCGCAAACCAACTCTTCCAGCTCCTCCGTCTGCTTCAATCGTGCGGCCGATTCGAGTCTGGCGGCCTGTACTGCCAGCTCTTGCAGCCCCACCATGCGTGCGGCCCCCTTGATACGGTGGGCAGTTTCTACCAGCGCCTGAGTATCGTGGCAAGTCAGTGCCACCATCATATCCTTGCCATCCTGACGGTTGGAATCGAGATATTCTTTTGCCATCGCCCGAGCAGCCTCCTCATCACCAAAGAGCCCTTGCCAGCGTTCCGCCTGCTCGGCGATTTGCTGCTGTTCTGCGGGTTTTTCTGTTGAGACTGTAGCCACATCAGTCAGCCAATGTGCCAATAGTTGACGCAGGGTCTCGAGGGGATATGGCTTGAACAGCATGTCGCTCATGCCAGCCTCAACCATCCGCGCACTCGCCTCTTCCGAAGTATCAGCCGTTACCCCGATTATGGGCGCAGTCACTCCCTGGGCTCGCAGCGCTCTGGCCAGACTATAGCCATCCATCACCGGCATATGACAATCGGTCAGCAGTAGAGAGAAATCCTGCCCCTGCCATGCCCGCAAAGCCTTCTCGCCATCTTCAACCACCTGCGCCTCTATCCCGAGAATGGCGAGCTGTCTGGCCAGCAGAGCCCGGTTGACCGGATGATCGTCGGCCACCAGCACCCTACCTCCCAGCTTCTCCCCGAGTGCAGTGAGCATGGGGGTAACCTGCTCATTGAGCAATTCGTTGCAACTCTCCAGCAGCAGATCCGGATAGAGAGGGGAAAGTCCCAGTCGCCACCAGTGAGCATCACCGAGACGCCCGCGGAGCGCCTCGCGGGGAGACACAATGATCCCTTTGAGAGCCCTTTGTTGAAGCCAGCTTTGCCACTCGGGCCCCAGCGTCTGCTCCAGCCAAAGTTCGTCTGCCAGCAGCAATCCCTGCAAATCATCGCTGAAATTCGACGCTTCAATGGGTTTGAGCTTGGCGCCAAGACGTCTCATGGCCATCTCCAGCACCGGATCGTTGCTGAAATACCACCACTCGCTCCCTGCCAAAGCTGGCAGGTCCCATTGTGGTTTTTGCAGCGGTACGGTGAAGGTAAAACTCGACCCCTCACCCGGCTTGCTGACCAGATGCAGGTTGCCCCCCATTTTCCGCACCAGCTGATCGCAGATGGCCAGCCCCAGCCCTGTACCACCGAAGCGGCGATTGATGTCTGACTCCACCTGTTCAAAAGGAGTGAAGAGCAGCGCCTGCTTCTCTTCGGCAATCCCGATACCGGTATCGGCGACCATAATGCTCAACAACCCGTCTAGGTAGTTAACAGCAAGAGTGATGCTCCCCTGCTCGGTGAACTTGACGGCATTGTTGAGCAGATTGGAGATAACCTGCCCTACCCTGACGCCATCCAACTCGGCCTGATCGGGCACGGATTGCCCCCACTCCAGCACCACCTGCAACCCTTTGCTATGCGCGAGCGTCGCATGGCCACGGATCGCGTCACAAATAACGGATTGCACGCGACAGACCTGATAGTGCAATCGCAACTGGCCAGCCTCTATCTTGGAAAAGTCGAGGATGTCATTCACCAGATAGAGCAAGTTGTTGGTTGAAGTGACGACATTGCGCACCATGTAACGCTGATCGTCATCCAGCTCGCTCATCTGCAACAGCTCCAGCATGCCGTGCATACCGGAGATGGGGGTCCTCAACTCGTGACTCATGGTGGCGAGAAAGCGGCTACGCGCCTGCATGGCCTGCTCGGCGTAGGCTTGTGCCTCGCGCAACTGGTGCTCCTGCAGCTTGAGCGCCGTAATGTCCTGGATCACCCCGTTGAGGATCAGCTCCTGTTGTTCCTGACGCACGAAGCTGCCGCGTACCTGCAGATAGCGATCCCCCTCCGGCCGCTCGACCTTGACCTCCAGATCAAGCGGGGCCAGGGTCTCGGCATGATTGGCCACCTTGCTGACAAAGTCCTGCAGCGCCTCCTCGGTAAACCCGAAGATCTCTCCTCCCGACTCGGCAGCAAAAAGATCCTGATGGCTGACCCCCAGGATCTCGCGAGCCCCCTGGGAAGCATAGAGAAAACGTCCCTTGCCCGGTCCCTGCCACAGATACTGGTAGACAATGCCCGGCATACTGTCGGTAATCTGGGTCAGGCGGATTTCCGCCTTGCGTGCCCGCGCTTCCGCATCCTTGATCTGGCTGACATCGGTGAGCACGGTCAATACCCCAAGCATCTTGCCTGCCGGGTCGCGATAGGGGAGTTTGGCGTACATCACATGAAATGGTGAACCATCGGCACGCACACTGTTGCCCGCCCCCTCCAGCTGGCGACCGCTCTGCCAGACGGCACGCTCCTCCTGCACCATCTGGCGACGAACCGGCTCGGGCATGTGTGCGAGATCGTCTCGCAGCTGCCCATCATGCTCGATGAAAAAGGTCTCGCGGTAGGCTTGATTGCAAAGGGTAATACGCTGCTCGTTGTCACGCAGCGCCACCATGGTCGGCAAGGAGTTGAGCAGTGTCTGCACAAAAGAGAGCTGCTCATTCAACTTGCTTTCCGCAACCTTGCGCTGGGCAATCTGGCGGCGCAGGCTGCGCGCCCACAGCAACACCAGCAGACCTGAGGTACCAAGCGCCGCTACGGCAAAGGCCAGCCATTTGTATAGAGGGCTATTGTCCACCGCCATATTGACCGAGATGTTGAGCCAGCGGCGATCGAACAGCTGCCACTCTTCATCGGTAATGGTCTGCAGCAACTTGTCCATAATCCTGGTCAGCTCGGGCTGTGCAATATCGACCGCCATACTGATCGGCACCGAAAATTCGGGGCTCCCCAGCACAACCTGATACTTCTCGTTGAATCCTTTCATCGCCTGCTGGCCAAGGTTGGTCATGGTCAGCAGTACATAATCGACCTTGCCCGAGTCGAGCAACTTCAGAAGATCTGCATCGCGGCCAACCTCAACAATCTTCCCGCCAAAGTTGCGAATCAACGATGCCTCGTAGGAACCTGTCACCCCCCCGATCTGACGCCCCTTTAAATCAGCCAGAGATTTCAAGCTGCGAGCACCGATCCTGGCAACGATGTAGCTGTCAAACTTGAGGTAAGAGGAAGTAAAGGAGGCGAACTCCCGCCGATCCTTCAGGGGAGTCATCAGGGGGATCAAATCAATCTTGTGCGCTTGCAGTAGTTCGATGGACTCTTGCCAGGTGCGGGTCGGAACCAGTTCAAACCGGACACCGGAACGCAGGCTGATAAGCTTCATCAGGTCAGCGGCATACCCGTGCAATTTCCCCTCTTCATCGATCTCGCTGATACCGGAAAAAGAGGGCGCTACGGCAAACCGGATCACTTTTTTCTGTTTTAACCATGCCATCTCGGCAGGCTCCAGCAGCAGATCGACCTTGAAGCGGCTATCCCCCTCCGCCAGGCGCAGGCGGGAATCGGTCACCGGGATCCTCTGATATGCCTGCCAGATCCGCTCTGTCAGCTCACTATTATTTGCACTGGTCGCAATCGTCAGGGCGCTGCTGCTCAACCAGCGAGGTGTCGCAATACCCATGGTGTCCGGGAGGCGCTGCAGCTCCCGCACCAGAATAGGACCCAGCGCCAGATAACCATCAGCCAGACCCAGCTTGACCATATAGGTTGCCTCATCACGGCTCTCGACCTGGGTCACGTTAGGCATTCCCAGCGATGCCAGCTCACGGCAACTGCCAAACCCGCGGATACAAACCCAGCGCATTTTTTTTGCCTGCTCGATCGTTAACCGCTGGTTGGGATGTTGCATCAGGATAGCGCGGCCATAAGAGCCGAGGTGACCGATATGGTTCACCCCCTCCACCGGCAAGGCATCAAGCTCCACCCCGACCAGCACATCAATCTGTCCCTTCATCAGCGCTTCCTGAGCTTCGATATAAGAGTTAAAGGAAACGCAACGCAGCGATAATCCCATCTCTACAGCAATGCGCAGGGCCAGCTCCTTGAGCGGCCCCGCGTACTGTTTCGATGGCACCTCGTAGATAAAGGGGGGATAACCACCACGGGGGACGCCCACCACCAGCTCCTGAGAGAAGCCCTGCTCATCAACCGCTCTTTGTTCCTCTTCGGGCGATGACTCCGCAGCAACGTGCCAACTCAGCAGAAACAGTGAGCAAAAAATCAGTAGGAGATGACAAGCGCGAGACATGAGCTATTTGTCCTGATGAGTGAGGCCAATACGATTCATCCTCGACCCTCTAGATAATGGCTCTAGCCGGTGAGAAAACAAACAGTTCCGCTATAAACGGGGCCAAGAGGATAGAGGGATATTGGCTGAATGTGAATAAACAATCCTTTTTAAAGCAAAAAACGTGACAGATTTTGGTCTGTCACGTCATTTTTTCGCAACGTTAAAAGATTGGGGGGGCACAACGCCCCCACCACATCAGGTTATTCGATTCCCAAGCCGGAAGCCTGTTTGATACTCGCGCTCACGGATATGGGAGATCTGTCCCTCATACCCTTCCAGACCGATATCTTTCAGCAGGGCAGGCGAGAGATTGATCACGGCGAGACGACGCTCGACCTTGGCGATCCGCTTTTGTACCAAAGACTCGACGCTACGCAGTAAAACCAGTTCGATAGACATGACATTCTCCAGTTGAACATGCGGTTCTCCCGGAGAAAGTGGATATCACCCTGCGGGACAAACCGCGGGTGATAAAAAGACAGGGGTTACCTGTTTACGCCACGCGGTAAAAGAGCACGAGATTTCACGCCGCACGCAGTGCCGCGAGAGAATGCAAGATTTAGCATCTGATGGTGCATTTTCGTCTCCTTACCGGATAAAAGTTGAACAGGTTGCAGCAGTCTAAAAAAACTCCGAATTTAACACAAGCCTCTTGCGGCTCCTTTTTAAACGTTTTTACGGCATTTTATGCTGCCCGCAAGGGAGTCCGAGTCATCAGATCCCCGAGAGCAGCCGGTACTCTTCCAGCACATAGGTATCCGTCATGCCGCTGACGTAGTCGAGCAGCAGGCGTACCCGGTAGTACCACTCCTGCTCCTGCTCGCAGACAAAACGCTCGTCCCGCACGGCCACTGCCAACCGATAGGCCTTGATATGGCGCGCCGAGAGCCGGTGATAGAGGCGGCGAGCAAAGAAGAGTTCACTCCCCCCCTCGCCCGCCAGCAGACGGGAAAATTGCTCGGATGGCATTGCCAGCAGGCAGGAGTAGGTGGCGAGCACACCGCGCAGGGCGGCATAGCCTTCCAGTTCGAGCGCCTCTACCTCGGGGCGCATGAAGACCTGCGCCCGCGCAACCTGCTTGAGGATATCGAGCACCCGCGCCGCGGGAGCCTGACCGTGGAGCAGGGCCTGCGGATAACTCCCCTGCAGGATCGCCTCATGCTCGCTGATATAGGTGCTGGCCGCCAGCGCCACCAGATCTCTGGTCAACCGGTGACGAAAATGGGGGAAGAACCCCCAGCTGGAGCGCTGTGCATCACCAAGCAGGGTCGTCATGTAATCGCTGCCATCAGCGCTGCAGAGGGCCGCCAGCAGCTCATTCAGGGTGAGAATGCGCCTGTCTACCGCATCCTCCAGATCAGCGATGCAGTAGGAGATGTCATCTGCCGCCTCCATGATGTAGGCCAGCGGATGGCGGCAGCCTGGGGCCAGCCCCAGACTCTGGCCGAGGGCGCGATAGAGGGGCTGTTCACTGAAGAAGATGCCGCGCTTGCTGCTCCAGCCATGATGCTGGCCGTAACTCACACCGGGTTGCGGCTGCTGCGGGTATTTGCACAGCGCCCCCAGCTGGCCGAGGGTCAGGTTGAGTTCGTGCAGGCTGTGTACCAACCGCAAGCTCTGGGCATTGCCGTCAAACAGCAGCAGATCCTGACGCAGCTCCGCCCACTGGACCGAGGGGGGCAGTGCCAGTGCCAGCTGATAGAGGGGATCGAGCATTTCACCGAGCCACTGGCTCATCACCTGCTCGCCGAAGTGGCCGAATGGCGGGTTGCCCACGTCGTGCAAGAGGCAGGACATCTCCACCAGATTGATAAAGGCCCCCTCGCACACCACACCGGCTGGCAATTCCGCCAGAATGCGGCGACTGATCTGGCGGCCGGTCTCCTGCACCTCCAGCGAATGGGTGAGACGGCTGCGCACCGAGGCTTTCACATCGAGCGGAAAAACCTGGGTCTTCTGCTGCAACCGGCGCACCGGCGCCGCCTGCACTATGCGGGCACGATCCAGCTCGGTCGCCTCCAACAGATCCTCATTTCCCCATGGGTGAATGCGCTCGGGGGTGATCAAACGGCTATACATCCTGTGGCTCCTTGTCCGCGGCTCCCATTAGATTCAAGACAACAACCAGCGGCGCAGACGGGCGATATCGCCCGGATATTCCCGACGCAGCGTCTCAATCCAGTCTTCCACATTCTCCCACCAGGCGGGATGATCCGGGCTCTGGATCAGTTGCGCCGTCTGCTGCAGGCGACGCAGGCCGATGGAGCCTGCCGCCCCCTTGATCTTGTGCGCCTCCTCCACCACGCCAGCCTGATCCCGCGCGATCATATTGGAGTCGAGCACCGCCATGTAGTCGGGCATCATCTTCTCGAACAGCTCGACGCTGGAGAGCAGTACCGGCTTGCCCACGGTATCGGCATAGTCGGTGAGGAAAGGGAGATCCAGCAACGCATCCTGAGCCACCGCATCAGCCTGCTCGTCCGCCTCGTCGTCGGCCAGATCGGCAAACAGGTGACCAATCACCTCACGCACCGCCTTCGAGCCGAGCGGCTTGTTAATCACATCGCGCATACCGCGATCCAGATAGTACTGGCGATCGCCGGTTACATTGGCCGTCAAGGCAACCATGGGCGGCAAACTTTCGCCGTAGCGCTCGAGCAGGGTTGCCGCCACATCGAACCCGGTCATGTCAGGCAGCTGGATATCGAGCAGGATGAGGTCGAAATCATCCGGGTTGGCCATCGCCAGCGCCTGGGAACCATCGCGCGCCACCTTGACCTGATGGCCGAGCTTGTTCAGCAGGGCGCAGGCAACCGTCACATTGAGCTCGACATCCTCCACCAGCAGGATGTCGAGGGAAGGCATCTCCTCCTCCGGTTCAGGCAACGCCTGTTCGACACAGGCGACCTCCAGCTCGGCGGTGAAGCAGGAGCCTTCACCCGGCTCGCTATCCACGTAGAGCTGGCCGCCCATGGCCTGTACCAGCTGACGGGAGACCGCGAGGCCGATACCGGTACCGGTAGCGTGTTTTTTGCCCTGCACCTGATAGTACATGGCGAAGATCTTCTCCTGCTGGGCGCGGGGAATGCCGACGCCGGTGTCTTCCACCTCGAAGTGGAGCGCCAGCTTGCCCGGCTCGTCGGCAGGATGGGAGAGGCAGCGCACGGTGACGCCGCCCTCATCGGTAAACTTGACCGCATTGCCCACCAGATTCCACAACACCTGACGCAGTCGGGTGCCATCCGCCATCACGAACTGCGGCATGTCGCCATCGCGATCAAAGTGCAGATAGAGCCCCTTCTGCTCCGCCTGAATGCGCGACAGCGTCTCCAGCTCATCGAGGAAGGCAGGCAGGTCGATCCGGGTTGGCGCAATTTCAAGCCGGCGCCGATCGAGTTTGTCGAGATCGATGATGTCGTTGAAAATGTTGCCGAGGGTGACCGCACTTAAGTGAATGGTCTTGAGCTGCTGGCGCTGGCTCGGGTCGAGCGGGGTATCCATCAGCATCCGGCTCAACCCCACAATGCCGTTGAGCGGGGTACGCAGCTCGTGGCTGATGGTGGAGATGAAGGTGGTCTTGTCGCGGCTCGCCTTCTCCAGCTTGTCCTGATACTGCTTGCGTTCGGTGATGTCACGGCCAAAACCGAGCAGACCGAGTCGCTTGCCGAAGCGGTCGAAGAAGGGCACCTTGCGCAGCTCGAAGTAGGCCTTGCGACCATCGGGGTACTCCAGCCACTGCTCATAGGTGAGCGGCTCGTTGCTGGCAAAGACCTGGCGGTCGGTCTCCACCACCTTGTTGGCGATCTCCTGCTTGTAGACATCGAACGGGGTAAGGCCAATCAGCTCGCTCTCTGCCTTGCCGGTCAGCTCCTCCATGGCGCGGTTGCAGCCGGAGAACTGCTCATCCTCATTGCGGTAGTAAACCAGATCGGGGGAGCAGTCGATAAAGGAGCGCAGCAGAGCGGTGCGCTCTCCCAGATGAAGCTGGGCCTTTTCCCGCTGGAACACCTCGTTCTCCAGATCCTCGATGGCCTGCAGACGCAGACTCTCGGCCCGGTTGGTCTCGGCGATCTGGCTGTTGAGGCGGCTGATGTTCTCCTGCAGCTGATTGTTGAGCTCGAGATCCCGCTCGCGCATATCCTGCAGCTTGCGCACCATCCGACTCAGCCGTTGGCGAGAATCCTCCAGCTGATCCACCACGATGGAGAGAAAATAGACCGCCCAGGGGGTGACCAGCAGGCCAAAAAACACCGAGCGCACGAAATCGATGACATCGATACTGCCCCGCAAAAACAGGGTGACCCCCATCTGGATGGCGACCGCCAGCACTATGATGCCGGTGGCCAGAAACATGCTGAAACGCACCAGCCCCAGCTTGGTCATCAGATCGACGTAGTATTGCGCCCAGGATTTAATCTGCTTCATCTTGTTGTTTTCTCCCCGATATTCGCCGGACAGAATACCAGCACAACGCGCTTAACTCTTGTGTGATAAGCCAATAATTGGATATTCCTGTATCATATGTGACCATTGCACTCACCCGGGCAATACCAAGGTGACATCAGCAGCACGAACATCCCGGGCTTTACACCTCAACAGTTTGATATATCAGGAGTCTTTTGATGCGCAATCTCACCTTGCTGGGCCTCGGCCTGCTTGCGAGCCACGCTGCATACGCCGATCTGGGCGAAATTCCGCGCCAGTCCGGTTGGTCCGGCTTCCTGCTGGGCGGCGTCAGCGCCACCAGCTACAAGTCCAACTTCTATGCAGGTGACGACAACCACAGTCGCATCAACGATCTGGGCTCACCGGATAGCGAGAACAAGCTGACACCGCTCATCAACGCCGATATCCGCTACACCTTTGCCGATACCCGCACCCAGATCTTCCTCGGTAACCTCATTCAGGATGCCATCCGCTTCGACTTTACCCAGCAGTTCGGTCTGCGTCAGGAGATGGGCGACAAGGGAATCGTCGCTACCTCGCTGGTATTCAACGCCATGCCGGTCGAGCTGTGGAGCGATCCTTTTGCCACCGGCGTGGATCGCAGCTCCACCGACCTGAAATCCAAAGGGGCGCGTTTCGCCTGGGACAAGATCTGGGGCAGCAACTTCAACGGCAGCATCACCGCCCGCAGCATCGACATGGATGATGAGCAGAGCGGCCAGCAGTATGACCGGGTTCATGGCACTCACTACGCATCCATGCTGGATCGCAATGGCAAGATGTATGACATGCAGCTCTCCTACAAGTGGACCTTCGCCGACGGTCAGGCTCTGGAACCTGCGCTGATCTACAAACAAGCCAACCTCGATGGCAGTGCCGAGAGCTTCGAAAACACCGGCCTGCAACTGACCTATGCCAAGCGTGGCCCCCAGTGGTCCATCGTCAGCAACGTCTATGCCGGCAAGCGCAAGTATGACGAAGCCAACCCCATCTTCGGCCAGCGCGCCGATGCGGACGAATTCGCCATCAACGGCACCTTCTTCTGGCACAGCCTGTTCGGGGTGAAACCGCTCAGCGCGACCTTTACCCTCTCCTATGCCAATGCCAGCTCCGATATCGGCTTCTACGATACCGAAGCGAGCCGCGTCAGCACCGGTCTGCTCTACAACTTCTAACCTCAGCAAAGCCGCGATAAAAAAGGCCACCCCATGGGTGGCCTTATCATTGCTGCCGTAGACCTGCTTCAGATACCGAGCGAGTCGAGCAGATCATCGTGGTCGTTGCTCGCGGCTGGCGCTGCTGCAGGCGCCGGTTTGGCTGCGTCTTGCTTGGCCTGGGCGATCAACGCATCGGGATCCAGCTCCTCGTGCTCCATCCCTTCATTGTGAATACGGATGAACTCGGTCTTGTCCATCGCCAGCTCCAGATAGAAGATGTTGTTGCGAGCGGTGAAGAAGGTGACGCGGCGGGACTCCGGGCTGTCGAGATTGGTATCGACGCTCAGCATCACCTGCTTGTTGAGGGCCAGCATCTTCGGCTGGTTCTGGGTGATGTGAGTCTGCAGATCGCGGCCCACCTTGACGGTGAAGCTGCCGACGATCTGGTTCATCAGCTCGCCCATCACGTTGCTCACCTCGTCCGAGGTGTGGGAGATGGCGAGATCCTCCTTGGAGAGCCCCATGCTCAGCATATAGCTCTCATAGAGCTCCATGGCGGCAGCGGCGGAGAAGTTGATCACTACCAGACCGGAGAAGCCGCCATCGAACAGCACGAAGCAGCCGATATCGGGCTTGAGGCAGGTCTTGCTGATCCGCTGCACCATACCGGAAAAACGTACCTGACTCATGGTCGCGGCACTCAATACGTCGGTTACCGAGTTGCACAGACTGAGCAGTACATCCTCAGTCGTCAACACGACGTCATCATCGGATCTTGTAACTATCATGTGTCCTTCCTGAACATCGAGAATGGGCTTATCTATACCATAACTCTAACAGATGGCGCGGCCAGAAGACTGAAATAGCGACACGCCTCTCAGTTGACTCCGTTATCAGCAGCCACAGGGGTGAAACCGCTCAGCTTGGCGAGCCGGGCACGCCATGTATCGGCCTGCTGCGCCAAAACTTGTGGCTCGTAAGGAACGACCGGATGAGCTCCCCAGATGGGGCCAGGCCAGGCGGCATCGGTGGCGAAACGGGCGACATGATGCATGTGCAGCTGCGGCACCAGATTGCCGAGCGCACCGATGTTGATCTTGTCCGGACTGAGGGCCTGCTCCATCAGGGCCGCGACGGCGCAGGACTCCTGCATCAGCTGTTGCTGCTGCTCCGGTGCCAGATGGTGGATCTCGTGCAGGTTATCTACTCGCGGTACCAGAATCAGCCAGGGGTATTGACTGTCTTTGGCCAGCAGGACGCGGCAAAGCGGCAGATCGCCAAGCCAGCAGGTATCGGCCTGCAGGCGGGAATGCAATTCAAACATGAACACCTCGTTGAGTACGATGAAGAGGGCATCCGACAGGGATGCCCACGTTACTGCAACGGGCGGCAAACTTAAAGCTGCGGCACGGCCCAACTGATAAAGCGCTTGCGCAGGGCCGGGTCTGCCTTGAGGAACAGCTGCTGCAACTGCCCTTCCAGCTCGCTGGCAGCCACAACAGGTTGAGAGCCGCCAGATACAGCATTGATTGACGGAGCCGCAACTACTCCCACCTTCAGTGCCGCCTTGCCACCACTGCGGTTGTATTCAGCCAGTTTCCCGTTCCAATCCACCCCAAGCAGCATACCGCTGGTCACCAGTGCATCCTGCTGGATGGCAAGTGCCCGGCCACTCTCCTGCAACGCCACTGCGGGCGATTTGGCATAGGCCTCCATCCCCTGCTCATCGGCCGGTACGCTCGCCACCAGTTGCAACCGCTGGTTGCTCGCCTGATAGCGCACAACCTGCGGCTCGGAGCGAACCTGCCGATCATTCTCGCTGCTGCTACGGCTGGGGATGACCCCCTCGAAACGCACCAGCAGTTGCTGCTCCCCATCGCTCAGGGTGGCGTGCTGCTCATCCTGCAAGGTGCCGCTGCTCACCGCGAGGATGCGGAAATTCTCCGGCACGCTCACCCCGACCGCCGCCTGCACGCTGGCGGTGCCGCACAGCAACGCCAATCCCGCCCATCTCCAATGCTTGTTCATCGCTTCTCGCTTCCTGATGCCGACAATGGGCGCAGGGTAGCAGCCGAAGATGACAGAAAAATAACGCAGTCGGGCCCCATTCTGGGCGACCGGTGGGATGTGCCCTCTTACAGCAGATAACGGGGATGATCGGCAAACCACTGGGCCAGCACCTGTTTGAACAAGCGGATCTTGCGTGGCACCCGCCGCTGCTGGGCATGCAGCACATGAAGCTGGTGCAGGCCGCTCTGCCAGTCGTCGAGCACGGTCACCAGCTCTCCCGTCGCCAGCAGGGCATCCACCGCCACCAGCGGGCATTTGGCATAGCCCATGCCTGCCCGGGCCAGCTCAATGACGGTACTGTATTGATTGGCCCGCACCCTGCCCTGCACCAGAATATGGGCCTCTTCGCCCTTGCGGCTGAAGTGCCACTGCTCCCAGGCCGGATTGCTCCCCATGGGCAGGCAGGATAGTCCCCCCAACTCATAGGGGGTTGCCGGTTTTCCCTCTCTCGCTACCAGAGCAGGGCTGGCCACCACCACATCCTTAAGCCGGCCAAGGGGGAGTGCGACCAGATTGTCCGGCACCTCATTGATGGCGCGCAGGGCGATGTCATTCTCCCCCTGGCTCATGTCGACCACCTGATTGGTGAAGTTGAGCTCGACCGCCACCCCGGGACAGAGCGCGGCAAAGCGAGCGATCAGCTCACTCACCATGCGATCGCCGGTGCTGATCGGGCAGGTGAAGCGCAGTCGTCCGCTATCCTCTTCGGTCAGCGCCTGAATATCCTGCTCCGCCTGCCGTGCCAGCGCGAAGATCTCGCCCGCCTGCAGATAGAGGGTCGACCCCGCCTCGGTCAGACTGAGCCGGCGGGTGGTGCGTTGCAGCAACTGGGCGTTGAGGGAGGACTCCAGCGCGCTGACGTGGCGACTCAGCATCCCCTTGCTGACCCCCAGTGCATCGGCGGCGGCAGAGAAACTGCCCCGCAAAACCACCTCGTAAAAGCTGGCCAGATGGGCGATATCCATCATTAGCTCCAATATGGAAACAATGGGTTTATTTTACGCGCTTTTTCTCTTTTTTTGTTGCACTAGAATCAACACATCCCAACCAGGAGTGACAGATATGAAGATTGTGATTGTGGGTGCGTCCGGCACCATAGGTTCTGCCGTCAGCGAATTGCTCGCCAAAGATCATCAGGTGATCCGGGTTGGCCACAGCCAGGGGGATGCCACGGTCGACATGCGCGATCCCGCCTCCATCAAGGCGCTGTTCGCCGGGCTGGGCCAATTTGATGCACTGGTAGTGGCCAGCGGCAACGTGGCCTTCAACGCCCTGACCGAGATGACCGACGAGCAGTGGCAGGTGGGGCTTGAGAGCAAGCTGATGGGCCAGATCAACCTGACCCGCGCCGCTATCCCCCATCTGAGCGACAAAGGTTCCATCACCCTGATCAGCGGTATCCTGAGCGAAGAGCCCATCAACTGGGGGGCGAGTGCGACCACCATCAATGGCGCCGTCGAGCACTTCGTCAAAGCGGCCGCCTGCGAGCTGCCCCGCGGCCTTCGCATCAACGTGGTAAGCCCGACCGTGCTGGCGGAGTCGATGGACAAATACGCCGACTTCTTCCCCGGTTTCGTGCCGGTGCCCGCCGCCAAAGTGGCGCAGGCCTACAAGAAGTCGGTGCTGGGCATCCAGACCGGTCAGGTGTTCAAGGTCAACGGCTGATCGCCGTGCGCCGGATAGAAAATAAAACGGGCCCCGCAATGGGGCCCGTCTGTTTCTCTGCGCCTCTTCTTCACCATCGGCAAACGTTTGTTTCTTGATGGCAAAAAAGAGCGCAACCCTTAGTCGATCAGGCCGTACTGCGTGCGCAGGATATCGATGATCTCCTGCTTCGGGTTGGCCGACAGTTCCAGCTTGTGACCGATGATCTTCTCGGCGATCCCGACATAGGTGCTGGAGATATCCATCATCACTTCGGTCGGCAGCTTGTTGTCGCGGGCCAGGGCAAAGCGTTCCGGCATGCGGTTCTTGTTGAGCAGGATGTCCGGATCCGGGAAGTGGTTGAGCAGCCACTGACGGAAACCCTCTTTCGACTTCTCGACGATCTGGCCGTCGCGCAGGGCGGCGCCATCCCAGATGCGGGAGCTGTCGGGGGTACCCACTTCATCCATGTAGATGAGCTTTTCGTTGCCGGCGGCATCGTGGACGTAGCCAAACTCGAACTTGGTATCGACGAACACCTGATCCAGCTCGGCCAGCGCGTCGCTGATGACGTTGAAGCCCTCTTTGAGCAGCACTTCGTAGCGGTCGATATCGGCCGGCTTGCTGAAGTTGAAGCCCTTGTAGTGGCGTTCGATATCGGCACGGGAGACGTTGACGTCATCGGCTTCCGGCACACCATCCAGTCCTTTCAGCACGCCCTTGGTGGAAGGGGTGATGAGGATCTCCGGCAGCTTCTGATCCTTCTTGAGCCCTTCCGGCAGGGTGATGCCGCAGAACTCGCGCTCGCCATCCTTGTAGGCACGCCACATGGAACCTGTGATGTACTGGCGGGCGATCGCCTCGATCATCACCGGACGGGCTTTTTGCACGATCCAGACGAAGGGGTGCGGGATGTCGAGAATGTGGCTGTCGGCCAGCCCCTTCTCCTTGAACAGCTTGAACCAGTGGCTGGAGATGGCGTTGAGCGCCGCCCCTTTGCCCGGTACGCCGTTCAGCCCGTTCACACCTTGCCAGATGCAGTCGAAGGCAGAGATCCTGTCGCTGATCACCATGATGGCGAGCGGCGCATCCGCTGGCACGTCATAACCCTTCTCGCGAATGAGGCGGGCGCTGTCTGCGGCGGTCAGCCAGTAGACGCTACGCACTTTACCGGAATGGACAGGCTTATCGGTACGGATCGGCAAATCGTCATTCACCGCCAATACTTGGTCTGCAAGACTCATGGCTAATAACACTTCCTGTTTGTGGGGGGTAATAAGAGAGAAGCCGCAAGCTCCGCTCTCGTTGGGGGTAATCAATCCATGCCCTGCACGCCGGTATCCACATTGCGTGGCTCGCCAGCCGTGCAGAGATAAAAAAACAGGGGCACAAGGCCCCTGTATTTATTCTGATTTTGCTGACTGTGCAGCCAGTCCTTTGGCAAACGCCTCGGACATGCTGATGTACATCTGGGAGATAACCCCGGACGACACCGGCTTCTTGTCCTTGTCGAACAGGGTGATGGAGGTCTTGCCTCCTGCCATTTCACCCAGCTGGAAGCGGTACTTCTCCTCTTCCAGTTTGAACGGCTCGCTCCCTTTCGCCTTCCAGAACTCGGCTGACGGGGCTTCATACTCGACGTCAATCCAGCCCAGCGACTGCTGGGTATCCTTGATGACGAAGCCGTAGCCCGGCAGCACCTGGTTGAGACGGCGCCATACCTGCTCGAAGGAGCCATCGGCAATCCAGGCGCTCAGCTCGTTGTTGTCCAGACCCAGTTCCAGCCCCATGCCCTCGTTGGACTTGTGCTGTTCGCGGGACTTGAGCTGGCTGTCGTAATAGAGAGAGAACTGGTTGAGCACCCGCACAGCATAACGCTGCGCTTCAGCCGGGCTCAGCTGGGTAGTGGTCTCGCCATCGAAGCTCTCTTCGTGATCCAATACCCGTACCGACATGTTGACGGCGTGGCGCGCAGCATCGTTGCGCACGGTGAACTGGTAACGCTGACGGATTTTGAAATCGTCGTCATCTTCACCCCAGCCATCGAGGGCGACCGTGTTGTCAAACCAGCCGGTCTGCAGCACGCCGGCCTGCTGGTCCAGCTTCTCGGTGGTGACCTTGTACTTGGCCAGGAAGTTCATCAGGAACGACCAGGTATCGCGCTCCACGCTCTGGCTGGTGCTCAGGGCATAGTAGGCGATGGTCGGTTCACTGGCATTCTGGACGACCTGGCTACCCGGCACCACAGTCAGCAGCTGGGCGGGAGGACGCACGTCGATCTTGGCGCCGAGGGCACCGTCACGGCTGCTCTCGGGCAACGGCGGAATATCGAACTGGCTGTTGAAGGCGGGGGCGCTCAATCCTGACGGGATCAGGAATGCACGGCCCTCGAGGCGGGCATCTTCATAACCGAAGTCGCGGTTGGCCATTTTGCGATCCTGGGGCGTGCTGCATGCGGCCAGCACGGCAGCGGTCGCAACAGTCAGCACCAGACGGGCACTATTTCCCTTTCCATTTGATTTAAACACTCGCCATCAACTCCGCAGTGGTCAGTGCTCGCGCCATCTGCTGTTCACCCTCGGGAGAGAGTTCAACCAGCGGCAGACGCAAGGTTGCTGTTGCAATCAATCCCAGCTGGGCACAGGCCCATTTCACCGGGGTGGGGCTCGGTTCGCAGAACAGAGTCTTGTGCAACGGCATCAAGAGATTGTTGATGTCGTGGGCCAGACCGGCATCACCGGCCAGCGCAGCACGACACATGTCGGCCATCTGGGCCGCTGCAATATTGGTAGTGACCGAAATGACACCATCACCGCCTTGCAGCATAAAATCACAGCCAGTGGCATCGTCGCCACTGTAGAGCGCAAAATCCGGCCCGCACAACTCGCGCAGCAGCGGGGTGCGACTCAAATCGCCGGTTGCCTCTTTCAGGCCGATAATACCGGGCACCTTGGCCAGACGGGCCACGGTCTCCGGTTTCAGATCGCAGCAGGTGCGACCGGGCACATTATAAAGAATTTGGGGCAGACCACTAGCCTCGGCGATCGCACAATAGTGGCGATAGAGACCTTCCTGAGTGGGTTTGTTGTAGTAAGGGGTCACCGAGAGACCAGCAACCACGCCGGTTTTGGCCAGGCGTTTGCTCAGTTCGATGGCGTGGGCAGTATTGTTGGAGCCACTGCCTGCAATGACAGGAATGCGACCGGCAGCATATTCAACGGTCTTTTCAACGACGGCAATGTGCTCTTGCTCGCTCAGGGTCACCGACTCCCCTGTGGTACCAACCGCGACAATGGCGCTGGTTCCGGCGCTGACATGATACTCGACCAGCTTGGCCAGACTGGCCCAATCGACTTCACCTGAAGCCAGCATAGGGGTAACGAGGGCAACAATACTACCGCGCAACATGGATATTTCTCCCGATTTTCAGGGCCGTAATGGTAAAGCTGCCCCCTTTGAAAAACAAGGGAGAGAGGGGACAAGCCGTGATACCATCGGCCACAAAAAGCAATAAATGAGAGTCGGGGGAGCACCTCGCTGCGGGTCATCAACAGCCCGAAAATCGGCAATCCTGTACGGCTTTCAAGATACATAACGGACGAGAGAAGATTTATGACTCACTATCTGGTCGTAACGGCCATCGGCACGGACAGGCCTGGCATCGTCAATGAAGTGACCCGTCACGTCAGTAGCTGTGGTTGCAACATTGTGGACAGCCGTCTTGGCATCTTCGGCAATGAATTCACCTTTATCATGCTGCTCTCGGGCGACTGGAACAGCATGATGCAACTCGAGATCAGCCTCCCCCTGCGCAGCCAGGAGTGGGATCTCATCACCATGATGAAGCGCACCGAGCGCCACCAGTCGCTCCAGTATGACGTGAGCGCCAGCGTCGGGATCCTGATCCGTGACGAGCCGGGCATCGTAAGTCAGTGCACCCAGTTCTTCAGCGAACATGGCTGGAACATTCAGGCGATGCAATCCATGACCCTGGAACAGCAGCCATTCAACCTGCTCAAGATGAGTTTCCAGCTCAATCTGGCCAAAGAGGGAGAGGTTGAACGGTCGCAGACCGCCTTCGCCGGATTCTGTCGTGAACTGGGCGCAGAATCGTTCGAGTTTATCGTCAATCGCAAACACGCCTGAGCACTCACTCAAGGAGACCCCATGCAACCATTACAAGCTGGCAGCCCCGCCCCCGACTTCACTTTGCCCGACCAGAACGGCAATCCGCTGCAACTCTCCTCCCTGCGCGGCAAAAAAGTGCTGGTTTACTTCTATCCCAAGGCGATGACCCCCGGCTGCACCACCCAGGCCTGCAGCTTGCGCGATGTCAACGCCGAGCTGGCCGCCCTCAATGTGGTGGTGCTCGGTATCAGCCCGGATCCGGCCAAGCGCCTGAAAAAGTTCGAAGAGCGCGATCAGCTCAACTTCACCCTGCTGGCCGATGAGGATCACGCCGTCGCCGATGCCTTTGGCGTCTGGGGTCCGAAGAAGTTCATGGGCAAGGAGTATGACGGTATTCACCGCCAGAGCTTCCTGATCGATGAAGAGGGCAAGATTGCCCACCACTTCGACAAGTTCAAGACCAGCGATCACCATCAGGTGGTGCTGGATTTCCTCAAGGGGTAACCCTCCCCTGCATTATTGAAAGGCCTGCCACGCAGGCCTTTTTGCTCTGACAAGCCATCCCTTGCCTGAAGATTTTTCTCACCAACTCCCCCGCCCAGATCAAAAAATTCATTTTATATATGGGTTAACGTGACCCCAGAATCATCTTCCAGCGAGATATCCCATGAACATGAGCAACACAGAGCGTTTGATCCTGAGCAACCAGTACGAAATTCTGGCAAAACTCAATCCGGAGAAAGCGGACTTCTACCAGCGTGCCAGCACCATCATCGAGCGCGGCTATTGCCTGCAAATCCTCGAGCTGGAGAAGAGCTTCGGCCATCTGGATCTGGCGACCTGCCAGGAGGTGATCGATACCCTCGAGCTGCACCACGCGCTGGCCATCTCATGGGGTAATCTGGATGCAGCCGATCAGGGCGAGATCAACGCCAGCCGGCTGGAGTTCAACGGCTACAGCCGCAGTCAGGAGCGGGAGCTGGCTGACTATGTCTGCTTCTTGCTGGAAGTGGACAAGCGCTTCCCCGAGCTCAAGTGCCCGTGCGACGAGCTCTCCAGCGACATCGCCATGCGCGACAAATACCAGCGGATGCTACAGGTGTGGCGCCAATGTCCGCGCCAATACAAGCTCTCCATCCAGGAGATCCGCAAAGTGCTGGCAGCCTGATGGCTGGCCACCAGACAACAAAAAAGGCGCCACTGGCGCCTTTTTTACGTTTGAATCCGGTTATTCGTAGAGAAACGATTTGTCCAGCTGCTGAAACGCAGCCTTGAGGGTATCGGCCAGCTCTTCATAGCGAGGCTGGGAGACCAGCTGACGGCGACCGCCCTGCTCGTTCATCTTGCCGTTGATCTCCCGATACCAGCTCGCCAGCGACGGGGGCAAACGGGTGTCGGCCCGCTGACCGAGCCAGTAGTAACCCTGCAGCGGCAAACTGAGCAGAAACAGCACGGAAGTGATGACGGAAGGCCAGTAGTGCAGCTCCCCAAACTGGAACTGCAGCATTACGCTCAGCACCGCCAACGCCGGAATCACCTTGAGAGCGAATTCGGTCGCCTTGATCACCCGATTTTCAGGAAACATCGAATTGAGCTCGGGACGGCGCGGCCAAAGCGTCATATAATGGCGGCCTTGCTGTAACTTAGTTCCAAAAATGTTCATGCTCATACTACCTCCGAGCGCTTTTTGAACGTACTAACGGCAAAACCTCGACAAAATTTGATGCAAAGTAACAAAGGTTGAGGATGACTTTGTTATTTTTCAACAATCGGGTTATCCTTTGTACGCCCATTTTTGCGTCAAAAGCATCTTGCTATTGACCTGTCAGGGACGTCTGGATTTCGGGTCTTGTATCACTATACAAGGGGCAAGCAACAGATTGCCAACCCTCATAAGGATAAGTTGAAAGTTTTTGGACGTCCGGCGTCCAACGCATCCGCCTACACAACCCAATCTGCGATAGGATTTATTCATGAGTAAGCTGGTTCTTGTTCTTAACTGTGGCAGCTCTTCCCTGAAGTTTGCTGTCATTGACGCAACCACCGGTGATGACCTGCTGTCCGGCCTGGCCGAGTGCTTCAACCTCGACGACGCCCGCATCAAGTGGAAACTGAATGGCGAGAAAGGCAGTGCCGATCTGGGCGCTGGTGCCGCTCACCAGGAAGCGCTGGACTTCATCGTCAACAAGATCCTGCCGCTCAATCCGGAACTGTCCAAGAACCTGATCGCCATCGGTCACCGTGTTGTTCACGGCGGTGAGCGCTTCACCTCTTCCGTCGTTATCTGTGACGACGTGATCGCCGGCATCGAAGCCGCCGTTCCGTACGCGCCGCTGCACAACCCGGCTCACCTGATCGGTATCCGTGAAGCCCGCCGCGTATTCCCGGCGCTGGCTGACAAGAACGTGGCCGTATTCGATACCGCGTTCCACCAGTCCATGCCGGAAGAAGCCTTCCTGTACGCTCTGCCGTACAAGCTCTACAAAGAGAACGGCATCCGTCGCTACGGCGCTCACGGCACCAGCCACTACTACATCAGTCTGGAAGCTGCCAAGCAGCTGAACAAGCCGGTTGAAGAGCTGAACATCATCAACTGCCACCTGGGCAACGGCGGCTCCGTCTGCGCCATCAAGAACGGCAAATCTGTTGATACTTCAATGGGCCTGACTCCGCTGGAAGGTCTGGTGATGGGTACCCGTTCCGGTGATCTGGACCCGGCCATCATCTTCTTCCTGCACGACAAGCTGGGCATGAGCGTGGCCGATATCAACACCATGCTGACCAAAGAGTCCGGCCTGCAGGGTCTGACCGAAGTGACCTCCGACTGCCGTTTTGTTGAAGACAACTACGACAGCAAAGAAGAAGCCAAGCGTGCCATGGACGTTTACTGCTATCGCCTGGCCAAGTACATCGGCGCCTATGCTGCCGCCATGGACGGTCGTCTGGACGCCGTTGTTTTCACCGGTGGTATCGGTGAAAACTCCGCCCCGATCCGTGAAATCACCCTGAACAAGCTGGGCCTGCTGGGCTTTGACGTCGATCACGACGCCAACCTGAAGGCTCGTTTCGGCAAGGGTGGCGAGATCACCAAGGCTGGTTCTACCAAGGCTCTGGTAATCCCGACCAACGAAGAGTGGGTTATCGCCCACGACGCGCTGGAACTGGTCGGCGCTTAATTGACGCAGTAACTCGAGGCCGCCCACCAGGGCGGCCTTTTCCTGATCCCAAAAAATGAACAAGGGGTATAAAGTGGCACGCACTATTATGCTTATCCCGGTCGGCACTGGTGTCGGCGTAACTTCCGTAAGCCTTGGCGTTGTTCGCGCCATGGAACGTCACGGTGTCAATGTCAGCTTCTTCAAACCGGTTGCCCAGCCGCGTCCGGGTGAAACCGGTGCCGAGCGCTCAACCGCCGTTATCCGCGCAGCTGCCAACATCAATCCGCCCGAGCCCTTCACCCTCTCCTACGCCGAGAACATGATCAGCTCCAGCAACACCGACATCCTGCTGGAAGAGATCGTCGCCCGCTTCGAAGAACACGTGAAATCCAGCGGTGCCGAAGTGCTGGTTGTCGAAGGTATGGTGCCGACCGACAAGCAGCCCTTTGCCAACAAGCTGAACTATGACGTTGCCAAGGCGCTGGATGCCGACATGGTATTCGTGACCCACCCGGGCCATGACTCCAGCCAGAAGCTGAAAGAGCGCATCGAACTGGCCTGCTCCAACTTCGGTGGTGTCAACAACCCCCGTATCGTTGGCTGCGTGATCAACAAGGTTGGCGCGCCGGTTGACGAGCATGGCGTAACCCGCCCTGACCTGACCGAGATGTTCGAAGCCCATCACCACGCTTCCGACGCCGCCCACAACCTGGAAGTGCTGCAAGTGTTTGGCAAGAGCCCGCTGCGCATCCTGGGTTGCATCCCCTGGAACACCCAGCTGATCGCCCCGCGCGCCAAGGATCTCGCCAAGCATCTGGCCGCCAAGATCCTGCACAAGGGTGAGCTGGACAGCCGTCGCCTGCAGACCGTGACCTTCTGCGCCCGCTCCATCCACAACATGGTCGAGCACTTCCGTCCGGGCAGCCTGCTGGTTACCTCCGGCGACCGCTCTGACGTCATCGTCTCCGCCTGCCTCTCCGCCATGAACGGCGTCAAGCTGGGCGCCCTGCTGCTGACCGGCAACTATCATCCGGAGCCGCAGGTAATGGCGCTGTGCCAACAGGCCATGGCCACCGGCCTACCGATCATGATGACCGGCACCAACACCTGGCAGACCGCCGTCAGCCTGCAGAACTTCAACGTCGATATTCCGGAAGATGACCGCGAGCGTATCGAGCTGGTACAAGACTACGTCGCTGGCCACATCGACAAACACTGGATCGAGTCGCTGACCATCAGCTCTACCCGTTCCCGTCGTCTGAGCCCGCCGGCATTCCGTTATCAGCTGACCGAGCTGGCCCGTCAGGCCAACAAACGTGTCGTGCTGCCGGAAGGCGACGAACCGCGCACCATCAAGGCTGCCGCCATCTGTGCCGAGCGTGGCATTGCCCGTCCGGTGCTACTGGGTAACCCGGAAGAGATCCGTCGCGTTGCCGAACAGCAGGGTGTAGTACTGACCGATCGCGTCGAAATCATCGATCCGGCCGTTGTGCGCGAGCGCTATGTGCCGCGTCTGGTCGAGCTGCGCAAGAACAAGGGCATGACCGAAGTGGTTGCCCGCGAGCAGCTGGAAGACAACGTGGTACTGGGCACCATGATGCTGGAGCGCAATGAAGTTGACGGCCTGGTATCCGGCGCGGTGCACACCACTGCCAACACCATCCGTCCGCCGATGCAGATCATCAAGACCGCTCCGGGCTCTTCCCTGATCTCCTCCATCTTCTTCATGCTGCTGCCTGACCAGGTGCTGGTCTACGGTGACTGCGCGATCAACCCGGATCCGACTGCCGAGCAGCTGGCCGAGATCGCTATCCAGTCCGCCGACTCCGCCGCCGCTTTCGGCATCGAGCCGCGCGTAGCCATGATCTCCTACTCTACCGGTACCTCTGGCGCCGGTGCCGATGTAGAGAAAGTGCGTGAAGCGACCGAGCTGGCCAAGGCCAAGCGCCCCGACCTCATCATCGACGGCCCGCTGCAGTACGATGCGGCCATCATGGAGAACGTGGCCAAGTCCAAGGCGCCGAACTCACCGGTTGCCGGTAAAGCCACCGTGTTCGTCTTCCCTGACCTGAACACCGGTAACACCACTTACAAAGCGGTGCAGCGTTCCGCTGACCTGGTCTCCATCGGCCCGATGCTGCAAGGCATGCGCAAGCCGGTCAACGACCTCTCCCGCGGTGCCCTGGTTGACGACATCGTCTACACCATCGCCCTGACCGGTATCCAGGCTGCCCAGGCTGACGAACAAGCTTAATCAGCATCCGTCTGAAAAAAACCGATCACAAAGGCTGCTCACCCAAGGTGAGCAGCCTTTTTTGTTGGGAATTTTTCTGAAGGCAGCATAACCAGCCGAAGATTCAGGCTCAGACAGATAAAAGTGTGAGAGCGCTATGAGCGCTACGCTCCCTGTCGCACAACACCTTCCATTTTGTATGTGCCGCTAAAAGTCTTTATATATCTTATCGTTAGTCGCAAACGGCAATCTCTTATAGCAAAGCAACCCACTAGCAATACCTGTAAAAAATGACAGCCGTCACACCTTCCAAATCTGGTTAATCATCCATACGAAACCCCCACCACAAGGAAGTGTGAAATGAGTAAAAACAGCTTGCCCATCATCATGTTGCTGTCCGCCCTCCCGTTGTTCACCCAGCCCTCACTGGCGGCAGACAAGGTCGCACCGAAGCAGGCCACCACGGTTGCCGCCAAGCAGGAGAGCGGCAAAGTGGATATCAATACGGCAACCCTTGCCGAGCTCACCAACCTCAAGGGAATTGGTGACAAGAAGGCACAAGCCATCGTCGACTATCGCGAAAAACAGGGGAAATTTACCTCAGTTGATCAACTGGTTGATGTAAACGGCATCGGCCCGGCCACGCTGGAAGCCAACCGTGACATGATCATCGTCAAATAACGTCCGAGCACTGCATATGCAAATGGGGCAGCCTGTGGCTGCCCCATTTTTCTTCGGGTATCATGGGCCCACTTTGTATCTCTGGATATCTCTCCATGAAAAAGACACCTCTCGTTGTTCGCAAGGCCGTGCTCCCGGTAGCCGGTCTGGGTACCCGCATGCTTCCCGCCACCAAGGCCATTCCGAAAGAGATGCTGCCGGTGGTCGACAAACCCCTGATCCAGTACGTTGTGCGCGAAGCGATCGCCGCCGGTATCAAAGAGATCGTGCTGGTCACCCACTCCAGTAAGAACTCCATCGAAAACCACTTCGACAAGAGTTTCGAACTGGAAGCGACCCTCGAGAAGCGGGTCAAGCGTCAGCTGCTGGAAGAGGTGCAACAGATCTGCCCGAAAGACGTCACCATCATGCACGTCCGTCAGGGTGAGGCCAAAGGTCTGGGCCACGCAGTGCTCTGCGCCCGCCCGCTGATCGGTGACAACCCGTTTGCCGTGCTGCTGCCGGATGTGCTGATCGACGACGTTGCCAGCGACTTGAAAAATGACAACCTGGCCGAAATGGTGCACATGTTTGAAGAAGACCAGATCAGCCAGATCATGGTGGAAGCGGTTCCCGAGAGTGAAGTGGACAAGTACGGCATCGCCGACATCAAGGGTGAAGCACTGACCGAAGGGATGTCCCTGCCGATGCAGGCGATCGTCGAGAAGCCGCCCCGTGACGAAGCCCCCTCCAATCTGGCGGTAGTGGGCCGTTATGTGCTCTCTTCCAATATCTGGCCGCTGCTGGAAAAAACCCCTGCCGGCGCCGGTGACGAGATCCAGCTGACCGATGCCATCGCCATGCTGATGGAGCAAGAGCAGGTCAACGCCTATTTCATGAAGGGCAAGAGCCACGACTGCGGCAGCAAGATCGGTTATATGAAAGCGAATGTGGAGTATGCCGTACGTCACCGCGAACTGAACGGCGAATTCATCGGCTGGCTGAAGCAGTTCGTCAAGCAGTTGTAATAGCTGAAAATTCCGTTTTTCATAGTGGTATTCAAGGAGCATCAAATGATGCTCCTTTTTCATTTGTGCAACAAAAAATCAATCAAGAATAAATAAATCCTCAGCAAATCATAATGTTGTAATTTATTCACACATGCTCTATAAGGATTGAGGCGTGTTTCTCGCCCTTGCATAAAAAACTCAAAAAAATATAAGACACAGGTGGAAGTTCCAATGAATAACCCGTCAAAAGGGACCTTTTTAGGTCACCCTAAAGGGCTTTTTTTGCTCTTTAGTACCGAACTCTGGGAGAGATTCTCCTATTACGGCATGCGTGCCGTACTGGTGCTCTATCTGACCGACCTGACTGCCAATGGCGGTCTGGGCTGGAGTCAGGCAGACGCCCTCAAACTCTACGGTATCTATACCGGTCTGGTTTACATCACTCCGCTGATCGGCGGCTGGCTGGCTGACACCTTCCTGGGTCAACGCCGTGCCATCCTGATCGGTGCCGTGCTGATGGCCGCGGGCCAATTCACTCTGGCCCTGCCCCACGCCATGTTCCCGGATATGGTCAACAGCGTCTTCTATACCGGTCTGGCTCTGCTGATCGTGGGTAACGGCCTGTTCAAGCCGAACATCTCCACCATGGTAGGCGACCTCTATGCAGAGGGTGACCACCGTCGTGACGGTGCCTTCACCATCTTCTACATGGGTATCAACCTGGGCTCCCTGCTGGCAGGCGTGATCTGTGGTGCTGCCGCGACCGCCTACGGCTGGCAAGCTGCCTTCGTCGGTGCCGGTATCGGTATGCTGCTCTCTCTGGTGATCCAGGCGACTCTGGCCCAGCGTTTCCTCGGCGACATCGGCCGTGTGACTGCCGCCCAGCGTGCCGCCGCTCTGCGCACTACCGAGCAGAAAGCGCCGCTGACCAAGCAGGAAGTGGATCGCATCAAGGTCATTCTGGTGCTGGGTCTGTTCACCATCATCTTCTGGGCTGGTTTCGAACAGGCCGGCGGTCTGATGAACCTCTATACCCAGGAGTACACCGACCGCATGATCGGCTCTTTTGAAGTGCCGACTGCCTGGTTCCAGTCCCTGAACCCCTTCTTCATCATCACTCTGGCGCCGGTCGTTGCGGCCATCTGGATCAAGCTCGGCAAGAAAGAGCCGAACTCTCCGGTGAAATTCGCCATGGGTCTGCTGTTCCTGGCCGTTGGTTTCCTGTTCATGGTCGGTGCAGTGCTGCAGCAGGGTGGTGACAACACCGTCAAGACCTCCATGTTCTGGCTGGTTGGCGCGTACCTGTTCCACACCCTGGGCGAACTCTGCCTCTCCCCGATCGGTCTCTCCATGGTGACCAAGCTGGCTCCGCTGCGCCTGGCCTCCCTGATGATGGGAGCCTGGTTCGGCTTCGTGGCTCTGGCCAACTACGCTGCGGGCTTTATCGGCTCCTTCGTGGGTGAAGCCGGCCCCATCGCTATCTTCGGCGGTATCGCTCTGGCTGCCGTGATCAGCGCAGCGATCCTGCTGACCATGGCCAACCGTCTGGTCTACTGGATGCACGGTGCCGAAGGCCCGGCCAAATCCACTGACCATCAGGATGAAAAACTGCAGTCCGCTACCGCATAAGCGAGTTGGACAAGCAGATATAAGAGAGGGCGCCGATGGGCGCCCTCTCTTTTTATCTGACCGATATTCAACTGTGGCACCATGGCCGTCAGTGGTAACGCACCTGAACATGAAGGGCGCTGCCGCTATCACTGCAAAACTGCAGGTCAAAGGGCTCGTGCCAGCTGCGTTTATGCAGGGCATAGTGGCTGCTGCGCATCAAGCCAAGGGGCAAGCCACCCGAGCGCATCAGCCAGTGGGGAGAGGTGAGCCCTGCATTGGCAAACACCAGCCCATCCTCCTGATCAAACAGCAGTGCCGCCATGGCAAAAGAGCTGCGCAGCCCCGACTCCATCAACTGATGATTGAGGTAGTCGAGCAACCGGTGTGGCTGACTTAACAGCTGACTCTCTTTGCGCTGGAACTGACGATAAGGAACATTCATCAGCGAGCGCACCAGCGCCCCGCAGAAGGCGGCATCCGTCCCCATGATGGGCAGCTCCATCACCAATACCAGTAACTTGTCCCCCACCTTGAAGGTGTCGGGAATAAAGAGCTGGCCCAGCCCCTTGAACGTAATCTGCCAGGGGCCCCACTCCTGTAATCCCGGCGGTTTCAGTCCGGCCAGCAAACGGCTGGCGGCCCGATCGTGGGCACTGAAGTACTCCATATGATCCATCAGCTCAAGCTGCTGACTGCGTGTCCCTTGGTTCTTGAGACACTGCTCTATGCTGCGCTCGACCAGCGCATAATCTTCCAGCGGCTTGAGCAGGTAATCACGTGCACCGGCGCGCAGGGCACCAGCCACTGCCTCCATGGTGCTCTGGGCCGAGATGACGATAACCGGGATATCGGGGTAGCGAGCAGAGAGGCAGGCGATCACTTCGTGACCATCCATATTGGGCATGTTGAGATCACAGAGCACCACATCGGGATGGTAGAGAGCTGCGGCCGACAGACCCTCAATCCCGTCTTCGGCCTGAAAAACCGTTGCCCCGTCCCGTGCGAGGTAACTCACTAGCGAGTGGCGAAAAACGGCTTCGTCCTCCACCACCAGGATCCGTAGCCCGGCTCTTAACATCTTGATAAAGCTCTTATTAGTCAATTGGTTATTTAGGTATTAAGACTAGTTCAAAAGTGAGGTATCCGCGGAAACGATGCGTCAAAAATAGACCTTGGTCAGGTTCTGAGCGACAGATTGCTCTATTAACAACCACATAGCAGCACAGCCTTCCCCCACAATGTCGCTACCTCCATGCGAATTGTGCAAGCCCCTGCCATAGGGGATAATGGCCGCCACACAAGCGCATAAAGAAGACCATGACTCCAGCCGAATACAGTGCCCTCGCCCACCCCAGATTGTCCCATCCGGCCCGCAGTCTCTATACCCTGCAGCTGCGCCGACTGGTGCTGGAAAATCAGCTGGCCCGGCTCAACTATCCCGAGCTGGGTCGCGCACTGGCGGTGGTCGACCCGGGCGATCCCTGTGGCTTCTCGTTTCAGGTCAATGCCCGCCAGCTCACCGAGCTGTTCGATGAACTGATGGAGGCGGGCCTGCTGCAGGTCGAGGCTCAGCCAGAGAGTGAGCACTACCATCAGTGCCCTTTTCAGTTGCCACTGCTGACCCAGAAATTGCGCAGCCCGCTGCCAGAGCGACCCTTCCAGATGCATCTGCAATGGCGCCCGGACGAAGAGCTGCCCGCCCTCGCCCGTCTGTGCGGGGTGATCGATGCCAGCTATAGCGAAGAGGATCTGGGAGAATTTATCGCCTACTGGCTGGGGCGCCCCGAGGTATTCGACTCCCAGCATCAATGGATGCTCAAGTTTATTCGCGCCCTCAAGACCCGCCGCTATACCCGTCGCAAGCCGATGGAGGTGCAGGGCTATCAGCAGGTGACGCCGGCCCCGGCAGAGTCGGGCCCGAGCAAACGGGCCCAACAGATGATTGAAGAGGCAAAGCGGCTGGCAGAGAGTCAGCAGATGCCTGCCCAGACACCGGATAATGATTGATACCATCTGCCTGCTGCAGGCAGAATCAGACCCCTGTCCCATCCCTGATCAAGCAGAAGGAGCATTCCATGACTGACCCGCAAGATCCCCTGCGCCAGGAGCTGGAAGAGATCGAAGCCAAGCGCCAGAAGATCGCCAAGGCCAAGCAGGACCACCGTGTTCACGACCCGGAATTGAGCCGCCATGTAGGTGGCCTGCTGGAGCGCATTCGTCGCCTGCAGCAAGAGACCGGCGGCGGCCAGTATGACTACGAGACCCTGCGCAAGGAGTACGACGCCAAGGCCAACGCCGAGGTGCGCGAGCTGCAGAAGGCGGCCCGTCAGGAGCGGATCCAGAAGCTGATCGCCCAGGCCGACCTCAACCCCGACTGGGTATTCGACAAGATGGATGCCACAGATCCGGCGCTTCAATATCCCATCGAGACCGCCCGTTACTTTATCAGCGGTTTCGAGCACTGGGAGAAGAGCGGTGGCGGCTGCATGCTCATCTACGGCGACTACGGCACCGGCAAGTCGACCCTGGCGGGAGCAGTGGCGCACGAGCTGATCGAGCGTCACCAGAAATCGGTGATCTTCCAGCAGTGGGCCTCCATCGTCGATCGCCTCTTCTTCAACGTGATCCCCGATCAGGACGAGCGCAACCAGTACCGCCGCGCACTGGAAGAGGTGGATCTGCTGATCATCGACGAGGTATCGGCCAACCGCGCCAAGATGGCGGAGAGCCAGTCCAGCTTCCTCGGCCACCTGCTGCGCCGCCGTCGCAACCTGTCAAAAAGCGTCATCATCATTACCAACCACACGCCCCAGACCCTGCATCAGGCGATCGGTGATTTCAGCTATGAGGCGATCAAGGCGTTCAATCCGGTGGATATCCACCTGAGCGGCCCCAGCCGTCGCCCCAGCATCGGCAACTACAACGGCTGATCCCCTCTCAGCGGGTGAGAGTCGCAAGCGGCTCGCACCCGCGCCTCTCTGCTGGCTCACAAATAGAAACAACTCTCATTTACAGCAGGCGAACAAGCCACTAGGCTATCCCTTTTTGCCAAGGGAGCTCAGCTATGCCAACCACACTGATTTTCGGAGCCAGCCGCGGGCTGGGCCGCGCCTTTACTCACCACGCTCTCGCTGAGGGTCATCGGGTCGTTGCGCTGGTGCGCAACCCCGAGATGGCTACGGAACTGGAGGCGCTGGGAGTTGAGGTGATCGAAGGGGATGCGCTGGATCTGGCTGCGGTGCAGCAGGCGTGTGCCCTGGCGGGGCAAGATGCCCAAGTCGTCTCAACCCTCGGCAGCTTCCGTCAGGCAGCTCCAGTGGACTATCAGGGCAACCGTCATGTGATCGATGCCATGGAGCAGACAGGCCTGAAACGGCTACTGCTGGTCACCTCTCTCGGCTGTGGCGACAGCTGGCAATATCTACCGGAGCGTGCCCGCGCCGCCTTCGGCCACGAGGTGCGTCTCAAGAGTCTGGCGGAGAGCTGGCTGCAAACCAGCTCCCTCGCGTGGACCATTCTGCGCCCTGCGGGCCTGCAGGATGGAGATGCCACCGGCCGCGCCGAGCTGAGTCAGGACAAGGAAGTGCACGGACTGGTGCGCCGCGCCGATGTGGCCACCCAAGGGCTGTGCCTGCTGGCGGATGAGACTGCTGTGGGGCAGATCTACGCCATCAGCGATCACGAACTACAGCGCGGCTAAAGCCGCAGTAAAACTGCTCATACTACTCACCACATAGCAAAACGGTCAGCCCAAGGGCTGACCGTTTCTCGCTTTACCGTACGGGCGCGTGCACCATCCCGCTAACCGGCGCTCGTTTCACTCTGAGCGACTGATGTGCCAGCAACCGGCAACGACCGCTGCCGCCAACGCAGCAGCAGGCAAGCCAGCACGCCGTAGAGCAACGCCAGTCCCCATAGCTGCCACCAGTAACGGGCAACCTGCGTGAAGTCAGCCCCCATCTGGTTAAGGCGCAGAAAACCCTCGATCGCCGGGATAGTGGGCACCCACTGAGCCAGCCAGTTGAGGGGGGCCGGGATCAGCTCCAGCGGCCAGATAAAGCCCGCCAGAAAGACCAGCGGCAGGGAGGAGATGAGCACCACCTGAGTGGGCAGATCCCGCCGGGTAAATATCGCGCCGAGCACCACGCCAAACCAGCAGGTCGCCAGCAGGAATGGCAGGGCGAACAGCCAAAGCTGCACAGGGTCAGCATGGCGAGCGATGTTGTAGTGATCGAAGCAGAAGCCGAGGAAGTAGCTCACCGGCAGCAGGAACAACCCCGCCAGCACCAGAGTTCTGGCCAGCAGCAGCGGCAACACCGGCGCGCTTTGCCAGTAACCATGCTCGCCGCGACAGCCGCGCTGGTTCTGGGTCGCCCCCAAGATCCCCGCCCCCATCAGCAACACCTGATGGAGGATCAGCACGAACACCGCCGGCACCACGTAGTTGACGTAGCCCATGGTTGGGTTGAACACCGGCACCACGTTGAGGGCCACCGCATTCCAGCCCATCGCCGCTTGTGGCAGCGCCTCGCCGTGGCTCAGCAGCCGCGCCACCTTCACCTGCGCGGCGAGAGTGCCGCCGGCCTGCGCCAGCCCCTCGGCAATGGTACCGTAGACCAGAAAGTAGGAGGCATCACCGGCATAACTCAGGGTGACGCTCTTGCCCAGCATCAGATCCCGATAGAAGTGGTTGGGGATATGCAGGATCCCGCTCGCCTTCCCGGTCATCATCAGCTGCCGTGCTTCATCCAGCGAATTGGCCCGCGCTACCAGCTTCACCTGCGGCGTGGCATCGGCCATAAATTCCAGCTGGCGCGATAGCTGACTGCCATCTTCATTGACCACCACCACCGCCTCTTCCCGCGGTAGTTGATGCAGATAGGGTTGGGGGTAGAGGAAGGAGTAGAAGAACACCCCGCCAAACAGGGTGAGCATGATGGCGCGATCCGCCAGCAGGGTGCGCAACTCGAGGCGCAACAGATCGACAAATCCCAGCATCACTCAGGCTCCTTTTCGGCTACTGCCACTGCGGCTGATTGACGGGCCAGCTCGGCCTGCTGCTTGTAACGGCGCACCACCAGCAACAGGGGAAGCAGAAACAGCAGCAGCGCCCCCAGTTGCGGCAGCGCCGATGCGAGGGGCAGACCGTAGTTGCTCTGACCAATCTGCAGCTCCACATAGTGAGAGACCGGCAACAGGCTGCGCCAGAAGCGGGCGAAATCCCCCATGGCACTCACCGGAAAGGTGACACCCATAAAGGCGAAACCGGGCGCAGTGTAAGCCCCCGCCAGCGACAGAGCGCGGGCCGGATCCCGGATGATGCCGTAGAAAAAAGCCCCCATGGTGACGCAGGCGGCCGAGGCGAGCCCCAGCCCCACCAGCAATACCAGCCAGCTACCGTGCATGGGGTAGGAGAAGCCCTTGAACAGCAGCAGCGTCCAGACAATCCCCCAGCCCCAGCCAATGAGCACGTGGGGCAGCAGGGTGCGCCAGAGACCAAACCAGACACCGCGAGTGGTCCAGTCCAGCCCCAGCCGATCGGTACGGGCCAGCGCATTGAGGCCGAACAGCACCACCAGGATCTGCCATACCGCGGGCAGAATGGCGCTTAGCAGAAACTGGGCGTAGCTGGAGTTGAGGTTATAGAGCGCCGTCACCTGACTGCTGATGGGCACCGACTGCCCGAGTGCGCCGGGCAGCGCCTTGCCGTCAGCCATCGCCTCCAGCACGCCCACCTGACCGTTAAGAGTGCCTACCACCTGCGCCAGCGCAGAGTTGACCAGCTTGGCGATGAGGATGAACTGGCCGTTGTTGAACACCGTCACCTGCGGCTGGGTGCCCTGACGGGCATCCCGCTCCAGATGGTTGGGGATCACCACCAGCGCATAGATGTCGCCACCGCGCAGGGCGTGCGCCCCGGCATCGATGGAGTCAAACTGTTGCGCGACCTTGAGCCCGGCCGAGCCATCCAGCGAGAAGGCGAGCTGGCGCGAGAGCATGCTGTGGTCGAGATCCACCAACCCCACCTTGAGGTCGCGGGCCAGCCCTGCCGAGAAGATCCAGCAGAGGATCCCCATCAGCAGCAGCGGCACCCAGCTCATCAGGGCACGACTGAACGGGTCCTGCCACAGCAGCCGAAATTCACGTCCCATCAGAGTTCAACCAGCACACTCATGCCAACCCGCAGCCCCTCAACCGGTTGCAGGGGGCGAGCCTCTACCTGGAAGCTCTTCATGTCGAAGCCCTGACGGGTATCGGTGGCACGCCAGGTGGCGAAATCTCCCATCACGGCCACATGGGTCACCTTGAAGCGCACCATCTGATCGCCAAGGCCGGGGATGCGGGCATCGAACTCGGTACCAACCGGGAAGCGGGGGAGCAGATCCTCGCGCACGTGGAACTGGGCCCAGGCATCGCTCATGTCGAGCAGGGTCACCACCGGGAAGCCCTGCGGCGCCAGCTCGCCGCTACGCAGCAGCACCTGACTCACTTCACCATTGTGGGGGCTGGTGATGCGGGTATCGGCCAGATAGGCCTCCACCTCGGCAACAGAACCCGCCGCCATCTTGGCCTTCTCGCGGGCGGCGATCTTGGTCTCTTCCCGCGCCCCTTCCAGCGCCATCTGGTACTGCTGCCACGCCATCCCTTCGCTGTAGCGGGCGGCTTGCCAGGCAGTCCAGGCCTCATCGCGTTTTTGCAGCGGCATCACGCCGTCGCGGTGCAGGCTGGCCACCCGCTCATAGGTCTTGCCACGCAGGGCTGCGGCGGCCTTGGCTTTTTGCCACTGATCCTTGGCCGCAGCGATCTGCTGGGCTCGGGCTCCTTTCTCCGCCTCTTGCGCCAGCGCACCCGCAGCGGCCTCCCCCGCCTTGGCCTGGCTCAGCTTGGCTTCAATCTCGGGGCTCGCCAGAGTAAAGACCAGCTGCTCCCTGGTCAGCTGATCACCCTTTTTCACCAACACTTCGTCGATGCGCCCCGGCACCTTGGAGGAGACCGAATACTGCTGTGCTTCAATTTGCCCTTGCAGATGCACCGGCTCCGGCTGATAGGCGAGCCAGAAGCGCCAGCCCAGCCAGACCACCAGGATCACCAGCACCAGCGGCAACAACAGCGGTTTACCCTGGCTCATCTTCTTTTTGATGGGGGGATGGCTCATCACTTCACCTCGACAAACGGGCGACCCTTGGCGGTCGAAACAGAGATAGAAAAAGGCACGGACTGGAGTGCGATCATGAGTTCACCTCGATCACCTGACCGTGCTGATATTGATTGAAACTGTTCATCTGGCCGGAGAGGGCCAGCAGGCGAGCCAGCGACACCACATATTGATAAGCCGCCGCCGCGCGCTGGGTCTTGACCCCCGCCAGCTGGTTCTGGGCATCCACCACATCGAGTGACGTAGAGAGCCCCTGCCCGAAGGCCTTGTCCCGCAGCAGCACGTTCTCCTCGGCCAGCGCCTGAGTGGAAGAGAGGGATTGATACTCCTCCAGCCCCTGCGCCGCTTCACGCCAGGTCTTTTCCACCAGCAGCTTCAGATCCTCGCGGGTCTTGGCCTGCAGCAGATTGACCTGCAGCTCGGCACTCTTGGCAGCCTGCACCGTCTCGGAGCGGCCATCGCGGCTCACCAGCGGCATGCTGACGCCCACCCCCACCAGCCAGTCTGGCGCGGTCTTGGAAGCTATCGAATCATCTTCATAGAGGTTGTAGTTACCGAACAGGAACACCTCGGGGGCATATTTGCCCTGCTCGACCCGGATCATCCCCTTGGCCTGCTCTTTCTTGGCGCTAAGCAATTTAAGGCCGGGGTGAACTTCCAGGGTCTGTTGCACCAGCCCATCGAGACGCGGCAGCTCACTGTTGACGAACAGGCCGCTGCCCGGCTGGGCATCTGGCAATTTCAGCATGCGGCCAAGGGCCAGTTCGGCGATCTCGAGACTGCGACGCGCCTTCTGGGTATCGATGCGGGCACGGTCATAGGCCGACTGGGCGGAGAGACGCTCCACCTTGGCAATCTGCCCCTGCGCTTCGAGCTTCCTGGCGTGATCCAGATGACGGGCCAGCCCCTCCTCAATATCCTGCTTGGTCTGCACTACCTGACCTGCCAGCACCACACCGAAATAGGCCTGGGAGAGGCTCTCGAAAGTGGACTGCTCCTTGAGCACCAGCAGCTGTTGCGCCTCGCTCACCTGCGCCTGGCGGATATCCTGCGCCGCATCGATGCGACCGCCGGTAAAGAGTGGCCAGAGCATCTTGACCGAGCTGGTCACGACATTCTGCTTGGTCAGCGGGGTAACGAAGTCGTCGGGCGAGAGCTGAGGAAGAGGTACTTTCGATTGGCTCAATATGCCCTGCAGCGCCTTGATCATCTCCGGATGGTTGGCGATGGGGTTGAGATCCATCATGTCGAGTTCCATCGGCTGATCGAGGTGGGTATAGCTGGCGCCCACATCTACCTTGGGCAGATACATGGATTTGGCAGCCTCGCGCAGCTGCTTGGCGCGATCGACCCCTGCCTGTTCGGCGGCCAGCCCCTCATCCTGCTGGATGACCCGGGTCCAGGCCTCGCTGAAACTGATGGTCTGTGCCTGCGCCGACCCCAGCATGGCACCCAGCAGACACGGCCAGAGTGATGTAATGAACCTTGACGTCATAGATCCCCAATCCGCATTGTTGCAAAAATGTTTGGAGCTTTTGCTCGCATAAGCCCGCCATCATAACGCAAACGAGGCCGACAAGTGGACAGACAATTATGCAAGGGGCTGGCCCGAATGGTACAGCACTCCCTGACGGTCAATCTGGCCGTTTTTCAATAACTCCAGAATTTGCAAGCCTTGGCGCGACGTTTTTTTCAGAAAAAAATGGCTAACGCTCAAATACTAACCTTTTCTCCTGCCTAAAAAATGCGTAATATACGCCGCCCTAAGCCGATGGTAACCGTGGAATGCAGATAGGTCCCCACACGCTTGAAACTCCCTTGATCGTGGCTCCCATGGCCGGTGTAACTGACCGACCATTCCGTGAACTTTGTTTGCGACTGGGGGCCGGCATGGCCGTTTCCGAGATGCTGCTGGCCAACCCGGATGTCTGGGATACCCAGAAAACCCGGATGAGGATGGATCACTCTGCAGAAGGCGGTTTGCGATCGGTCCAGATTGCCGGAGCCGACCCCGAGATGATGGCGTTTGCTGCCCGCTACAACGTGGAGCAGGGCGCACAGATCGTCGACATCAACATGGGATGTCCGGCAAAAAAAGTGAATAAGAAGCTGGCAGGTTCAGCCCTGCTGCGATACCCCGATCAGGTCAAAGCAATTTGCCGGGCCGTGGTGGATGCAGTGGAGGTGCCTGTCACCTTGAAGATCCGCACAGGATGGGATCCGGATAACCGCAATGGCGTGGAGATCGCCCGAATCGCCGAAGATTGCGGTATCGCGGCCCTCGCCGTGCATGGTCGTACCCGTGCCTGCCTCTACAAGGGCGAAGCGGAGTACGACACTATCAGGGCGATTAAGCAGGCCGTATCGATTCCTGTTGTCGCCAATGGCGACATCAACAGCCCGGAAAAGGCCCGGTATGTCCTCGACTATACCGGCGTCGACGCCGTGATGATCGGCCGCGCTGCGCAAGGACGACCCTGGATTTTCCGGGAAATCCGTCATTTTCTTGAGACGGGCACCAAGCTGCCGCCTCCCGAAAGGGAAGAGGTTCGCACCCTGATGAACGAGCATGTAACCAACCTGCACCAGTTTTATGGTGCATATCTGGGAGCGCGCATAGCCCGTAAACACGTGGGCTGGTATCTGGATGAAGAAGAGACGGGCCGAGAATTCCGTAAGCACTTCAATGCCCTGGATTGTGCAGACGCACAACTTGAGGCACTCGAAGCGTATTTCGATGGATTAGGTTAACGCATAACTAAAGAGCCGACCGAATATGTTCGAACAAACCCTGACTTCTGATGCATTGGTAACAACTACTCACAATCACGCTGCCGAGCCGACCCAGCGCCCCCTGCGTGACTCTGTGCAACAGGCCCTGCGTAACTACCTGGCCCAGTTGAACGGTCAGGAAGTGATTGATCTGTACGATATGGTTCTTTCCGAAGTCGAAGCGCCGATGCTGGACGTGATCATGCAGTACACCCGCGGCAACCAGACTCGCGCCGCCGTGATGATGGGCATCAACCGTGGTACCCTGCGCAAGAAGCTCAAGCGTTACGGCATGAACTGATTGCTGGCCTGATGCCGCGCAAGCGGAACAGGGCAAAGATGAAAGGCGCCGGGTAGCAATACCCGGCGCCTTTCTTTATGCTCCCCTTCCCACTTCCCCACTACAAGCGCTATGAACCGCACGCCCCTGCTGCTGATGGTACTGGTCACCCTGCTGGCCGCCGCCGGCTGGCTCTTCTCGAAAGAGGCGATCCGCGAACTGCCCCCTGCCGCCTTTATCGGCAGCCGCTTTCTGCTGGCGGCGCTGCTGTTGCTGCCGCTCGCCTGGCTGCGTGAACCGCCGCCGACCCGCGCCCAACTGGTGCGCGCCGCTGGCTGCGGCACATTGCTAGGTGCCAGCCTGCTGCTGTGGGTCACCGCCATCAGCCAGAGCGATGCACTGGGCAGCGGCGCCTTTATCATGAGCGTCGCCACCCTGATGGCCCCACTGGCCGCATGGGCCGCCTTTCGGGCCAAACCCGGCCGCCACTACTGGCTCACCCTGCCCATCGCTATCACCGGTTTGCTGCTGCTCTCCAGCAGCACCCACTGGGGCGTGTCGCTCTCGCTGTTCTGGTTTCTGGCGGCTGCCACCACTCTCGGCATCCAGCTTGCCGTCCATCGCCACTTCGCCCAATCCATTGCCCCCACCTGGCTCACCTGCATCCAGCTGGCGATGACCGGCCTGCTCGGCACCCTGCTCTCCCTGCTGACCGAACAGTGGCCCGAGGCTGGAGTCAGCCACGGCATCTGGGGCTGGTTTGCGGCGAGCGTCTTGATCGCCACCACCCTGCGCTACTGGCTACTCACTCATGCGTTGAGCAAGATGACTACCGCTCACGCAGCCCTGATGATGCTGCTGGAACCGGTCTGGACCCTGATCCTGAGCACCCTCTTCTATAGCGAACCCCTCGGCGGCGCCAAACTGGCCGGAGCCGGACTGGTGCTCGGCGCCCTGGTGCTCTACCAACTGCCCCTGCTGCTGCGCAGTGCCCGCCTCAAAACGCCCGTCTGATACGCGTCACCGCCCTGCGGGGCGGTGTCACCATCTCCCTTCTGTTTGCCTATCTTGTCCTGCCAATGCTGACGTTCTGTTAACGGCATTTAACCCTTGGTATCCATAGGGTTAAAGGGCATACCCCATGAAAAAATGCCATATAGCCAGCTTGATGAAGGTCACATTCCTCCCCCGCGCCCCTCCCTATCATGCCCCCATCATCGGTCTGGACAATCCTGACGATGGCCACACATGGGAATAACAAGAGAAAAAACTATGCAGCAAACCAGCCCCCTCAAGACGGTCACGGTCAGCATATTGGCAACCGCCATGCTGATCTTTGTGGCCCAGTACCTGATAGGTAAACAGGAGATCAGGATCGGCATCGCCATCATCCCGATCCTGCCAATGCTCTTTGCCGTCATCATCGGCATGATTGTCTCCGCCAAACCGGTCAAGGATCGCATCCCCGGCTGGAAGCAGCTCTTCACCGAAAAAGAAGAGGGCTTCTGCGGCAAGATGGTAGGCTTCAGCCTGCTGATCCTGGGTACCCAGTATGCGGGGATGATCATCCCCAACCTGAAGATGATCCTGAGCGTCGGCGTGCCGCTGTTCCTGCAGGAGATTGGCAACCTGCTGCCTATCCTGATCGCCATTCCGCTGGCGGTGAAGTTCGGCTTTGGCCGCCGCGCCATCGGGGCCTGCTCCTCCATCAGTCGTGAGCCGTCCGTCGCAGTGATTCAGGGCAAGTTCGGCACCGGCTCCCAGGAGTACATCGGCGTGCTGGCCATCTACCTGTGCGGCTCCGTCATCGGCACCCTCTGGTTCAGCGTGCTGGGCAGTATCGCTCCGCTCACCGGTCTGCACCCGCTGGCGCTGGCTGCCGGCTCCGGCGTGGGTTCTGGCTCCATGCTGAGTGCCGCCTCCGGCGCCCTGATCAACGGTCTCGACGAAGCGCTGGCTCAGCAGGTGCTGAGTATCGCTGCAGCCTCGAACCTGCTCTCGTCTGCCCTCGGCGCCCTCTCCCTCACCTATCTGGGTCTGCCGCTTGCTGAAAAAATCTATGCCCTGACTGCCAAAGGAGAGAAAGCATGAAAAGCATCGTAATGGATATGCGGTTCGTCTTTCTGGCGATCCTGCTGGCCATGTTTACCCAAACCCTGACCACCGGCACCCCGCTCTGGCTGATGGGTGACAGCTTCATCGCCATGTCGCTGGTAGTGTTCGCTTCGCTGATTGCCAAGCGCTATCTGCCCTCCTCCCTGCCGGCGTTTGCCTATGCCACCATCATCGGCATTCTCATCTGCCTGCCGGAGACCCCGGTGCGCGGCCTCTTTATCGACGCCGTAGCCAAGATCTCCTTCCTCTCCTGCTGCGTACCGCTGCTGGCCTTTGCCGGTCTCTCGGTGGGTGGTCAGCTGGAAGAGCTGAAGAAGATGTCCTGGAAAGTGATCCTGATCTTCATGATCGTCTCCACCTGCTGCTTCTTCGGCGCCTCGCTGGTGGCCCAGCTCGGCTTCTCCATTCAAGGGATCATCTGATGAACAACATCCACATTGAACCGGCCCTGCTGGCCCTGCGCGACTTCAGCCACGAAGTGCGCCACCATCTGCACACCATTCCGGAGGCCTCCGGCGTCGAGTTCAAGACCTCGGCCTACTGCCGCGAGCTGATGGCAGGCTTTGGCTATCGCCTCACCGACTATTCGGGCTTCACCGGTTTCCACGGCGATCTGGTGGTTGACCCTGTGCTGCCGACCATCGCCTTCCGTGCCGACATGGATGGCCTCGAGATGCACGACATGAGCGATGTTGCGTTCAAGTCAACCCACGAGGGAATGGCCCATAACTGCGGTCACGACTCCCATATGGCGATCGCCCTGACCGCAGCCAAATTCCTTTCCGAACAGCGCTCCCGCCTGCAGTACAACGTCCGCTTTATCTTCCAGATGGCGGAAGAGGACATGCGGGTGCCGGGCGCCGAGAAGATGGTTGAACTGGGCTGCATGAAGGGGGTGGACGAGGTCTATGCCCTCCATAACGACGGCGCCATGGAGACCGGCACCATCAAGTTCAACCACGGTGTGATGTCCTCCTGGGGCTCCGCCTGGACGCTGGATGTGCACGGTATATCCGCCCACGGATCCACTCCCCACAAGGGGCTGGATGCCATCCGCGAAGCGGTGCGGATCATCGAGGACATGGACTACATCGTCGCCAAGCGCACCAGTCCGTTCAGCCCGGCGGTGTTTGGCTGCGGCATGATCAACGGCGGCACCATCCCCAACGCCATCGCCGACCATGTGCAGGCGCGCGGTACCATCCGTGCCATGGATGCCGAGACCGACCAGATCCTGAAGAACAGCTTCAAGGAGATCGTGGCCCAGAGCGAACTGCGCGGCTTCAAAACCAAGATGGTCTATGCCGGGTATCCGGCGGTCGAGAACCACGCCGATGCCTGCGCCCGTCTGCTGCAAGCGGCCGCCGACGTATTGCCCTCGGAGGGGATCAACGCTCAGGGTCAGCCGATGACCGGCAGCGAGGATTTCAGCTACATGGTCAACGCCTGCCGTGGCCGCAAGGGGGCCATGTTCTTCCTCGGCAGCGGCTGTCAGGCCAAGGGGATCTGCAACTACCTGCATGCCAACCCCTATTACCTCGATGACGACTGCCTGCTGGTCGGAGTCCAGATCTTTATCAATCTGGCGACCCGCAGCGCTTAATCCCGCATACCGATAAAACCAGAAGAGAGGCCAAGGCCTCTCTTTTTTTGTCTCTGCATTCTTGCTCTGTGTACGACAAACAACCCGCGGCTAGAGCCACGGCAACTCCGCCATATTGGTAGTCGGCGGCTGGTTGATAAGGTGCAGCTGCACCGTCTCCCGGCTGATATGGGGGGCGTAGAGGTGGATAAAGTCGTACATGTAGTCACGCAGGTGGGCATGTTTGCGCAAGCAGATGTGGGTCGCGCTCGAGGCGATCAGGTGGTCGATATTGAGACTCACCAGATCCTCCCGATCCCTCTCGTCGAAGGCCACGCTGGCAATCACCCCGACCCCCATCCCGAGCCGGACGTAGTGCTTGATCACGTCGGTGTCGGTGGCGGTCAGCACGGTTTTCGGCGACAGACCGTGGCGGCTGAAGGCCTTGTCCATCTTGGATCGACCGGTAAAGCCGAACACATAGGTGATGAGGGGATAGCGGGCCAGATCCGCCATCGAGAGCGGCTGGCAGTCGATCAGCGGATGACCGTGGGGTACCACCACGCTGCGCCCCCAACGATAACAGGGGACGGCGGCCAGCTCGTCGAACAGATACATGGACTCGGTGGCGATCGCCATATCTACATCGCCACTTTGCACCATCTGGGCCAGTTGGGCAGGCGCCCCCTGATGGAGCTGGATCGCCACATCGGGATAACGACGGCTGAACTCGGTAATCACCGCTGGCAGCTTGTAGCGCGCCTGAGTGTGGGTGGTGGCGATACGCAGCACCCCGCTGGTAGCCAGTTGCTCCCCGAGCGACAGCTGGTTGATCTGCTCCACCTGCGCCACTACCCCCTTGGCCAGCTCCATCACCTGCTCGCCTGCGCTGGTCAAGCCGACCAGATTCTTCCCCTTGCGGGTAAAGAGGGCGAGCCCCAGCTCATCTTCCAGCATCTTCATCTGCTTGCTGAGGGTTGGCTGGGAGGTATAGAGCTTCTCCGCCGTCGCCGAGATGTTGAAGTTGTTCTTCACAATCTCGGTAAAGTTCTTGAGCCGGGCGATGTTCATCTGGGCAAGGGATCTCGCTGCTGCGGCCAATGGGGCTGGCCTGAAAAAGAGAGAGCGGGGCTGGCCCCGCAGCTGACTGCCGACCATACCACAGCGCGGCGCACGATAATCTGCCTCAGGTCAGAAAGCCGCGCGCTAGTCGCTGGCGAGCTTGATCCCGAGTCCGACAAACAGGGTGCCAATGCCCCGGTTGAGCCAGCGGCCGAGACGCTGTGACAAGCGTACCTTGTGGCTGGCATAGACGGTGGTAAAGACCAGCAGGTGACACCAGATGATACCGCCCAGATTGAAGATGCAGCCGAGCAGAATAAAGGCGAGGGCCTTGTCGGGGGCATCCGGAGCGATGAACTGGGGCACAAAGGCGAGGAAAAAGAGCGCCACCTTGGGGTTGAGCACATTGGTCAGCACCCCCTGCCGGTAAATCTGGCCATAGGAGAGGGCTGGCAGAGTCGCCCCTCTCTCCATTGCACCCGTAGCCTGCTGGCGCAACAGGGAGAACCCCAGATAGATGAGGTAGATGGCGCCAGCCAGCTTGATGAGGGCAAACAGTTCGGCCGAGGCGCCGAGCAGGGCCGACAGACCGAGGGCCGCAGCCAGCACATGCACCATGACACCGGTGCCGATGCCCAACGTCGCGACCGAACCGGCACGCCACCCTTGCGAGCCACTGCGAAGCATGACCAGCAGGGAGTCGGGTCCCGGCATGATATTGAGCAGCAACCCCGAGACCATAAACAGTGCAAGATCATGAATACCGAACATCACCCCTCCCCTCGTAAAGAAAAACCAAACAAAAAGGGCTCCGCAGAGCCCTCTTTTCTTTCACTCTGTGGCAGCTGACGCATCATCAGCTGTCCCGCCAGCCATCAGGGCCGCAGCGCCTTGTCCGCCCGCGAGATGCCGCAGACACCGGAGCGCACCACTTCGATGATCTCGTTGGTCTGGGCAGCAGTCTTGATAAAGGCATCCAGCTTCTCGCTGGTGCCGACCAACTGTACCGTGTACTGCTCGGGGGTGACGTCGACGATCTGGCCACGGAAGATATCCGCCAACCGTTTCAGCTCATCACGGGCCCCACCGGCGGCACGCGCCTTGACCAGCGCGATCTCCCGCTCGATATGCTCCCCTTCACTCAGGTCGCACACCTTGAGCACATCCACCAGCTTGTGCAGCTGCTTCTGGATCTGCTCCAGCACCCGCTCGTCACCCATGGTGACTATGGTCATGCGTGACAGGGTGGGATCCTCGGTCGGCGCCACCGTCAGGGTCTCGATGTTGTAGCCGCGCTGGGAGAAGAGACCCACCACGCGGCTCAGGGCGCCGGATTCGTTCTCCAGCAGTACTGAAATGATGTGTCTCATCAGGTTCTCTCCGTCTTGCTCAGCCACATCTCATCCATGGCGCCAAACTTGATCTGCATCGGATAGACGTGCTCATCCGGGTCGACCGAGATATCCATGAACACCAGCCGATCCTTCATGGCGAAGGCTTTCTCCATGGCGCTCTCCAGCTCAGCCGGATCACTCACCGCGATACCGACGTGGCCGTAGGCTTCCGCCAGTTTGACGAAGTCCGGCAGGGACTCCATGTAGGAGTGGCTGTGACGGCCGCCGTAGAACATCTTCTGCCACTGCTTGACCATGCCCAGCGCACGGTTGTTGATGGAGATGATCTTGATGGGCACCCCGTACTGCATGCAGGTAGAGAGCTCCTGAATGTTCATCTGCACCGAGCCATCGCCGGTGACGCAGCAGACCACCGCATCCGGGTTGGCAAACTGGGCCCCCATGGCGGCCGGAATGCCGAAGCCCATGGTGCCGAGGCCCCCCGAGTTTATCCACTGGCGCGGTTTGGCAAACGGGTAGTAGAGCGCGGCAAACATCTGGTGCTGGCCCACGTCGGAGGCAACGAACGCCTCACCCTGAGTCACCTTGTAGAGGGTCTCGATCACCTGCTGCGGCTTGATCTGGGTAGCCGACTTTTCGTAGGCCAGACAGTGACGGGAGCGCCACTGGTTGATCTGGCTCCACCAGTCCGCCAGCGCCTCCTTGTCGTTATCGAAGCCACACTCGCGGATCACTTCCAGCATCTGCTCCAGCACGGTTTCCACCGAGCCGACGATGGGCACATGGGCCTGCACTGTCTTGGAGATGGAGGTGGGGTCGATGTCGATATGGACCACGGTGGCATTGGGGCAGAACTTGGCCACGTTGTTGGTGACGCGGTCATCAAAGCGGGCTCCCACGGCGAAGATGAGATCCGAGTTGTGCATGGTCTTGTTGGCTTCGAAGGTACCGTGCATCCCCAGCATGCCGATGGATTGCGGATGGGTGCCCGGGAAGGCGCCCAACCCCATCAGGGTAGTGGTCACCGGCAGGTTCAGCAGCTCCGCCAGCTTGATCACCAGATGATCCGCGTTGGCGTTGATGGCACCGCCACCCACATACATGACCGGGCGCTGGGCATCCACCAGTAACTTGGCGGCCCGCTTGATCTGGCCCTTGTGGCCCGACTTGGTCGGGTTGTAGGAGCGCAGGGAGACCGTCTCGGGGTATTCGTAGGGGAATTTCTCTTTCGGATTCTGCACATCTTTGGGCAGATCCACCACCACCGGCCCCGGGCGGCCGCTGGCGGCAATGTAATAGGCCTTCTTGATGGCGGCCGGAATGTCGCTGGCTTTCTTGCACAGGAAGCTGTGCTTCACCACCGGGCGGGAGATACCGATCATGTCGGTCTCCTGAAACGCATCCTCACCGATCATGCTGGTCGGCACCTGACCGGAGAGGATCACCAGCGGAATGGAATCCATATAGGCGGTGGCAATACCGGTAATGCAGTTGGTTGCCCCCGGGCCGGAAGTTACCAGCACGGTTCCCACCTTGCCGGTGGAACGGGCGTAACCGTCAGCCATGTGCACCGCGGCCTGCTCGTGCCGCACCAAGACATGCTCCATCTTGCCGTTTTCGAAGAGAGCGTCATAGATGTCGAGCACCGAGCCACCAGGGTAGCCAAAGACGTGCTCCACTCCCTGATCCTCCAGCGCTCTAACCACCATCTGGGCGCCTGATAACATCTCCATGATAAAGCCCTCCAGGCTTTGCTCCGTTTAGCGAATCCCGCCGACGATGCCGTGCTTCCCGGCACGGCCCGATCCGTTTCTTGTTGTTATCTGAAGGCAGATCGGCCCAATTCAGCCCCGTCGGCAGCAGAAAAAAAGGATTTTTCCATCATTGACCCGAAAATCGGGTGAAAAACCAACTTAACCCGCCAATGAACGCTTGTCCACGGCTTTGTCGGCGGGTTCCAGTCAGACATTTCAGACAGTGCCCGGCCATAAGAGCGGCGGTAACAGAAAGGGGAAGCTGTCACGCTGATAGGCAGAGAATTGTGCTGGCAGGTGAAAAAACGGCAATAAAAAAGCCCGCCGACAGGGGCGGGCTTTGTGGCAGTAGTGCGACCTAGTGGTCATCTTCCGGCTCGGCCAACCAGATCTGCTGATCCGGATCGGTCTCTTCACTGACCGAGATGCTGACACCCATATCGAGCAGCTCGTGCAGGGTGAGATTGTCAGCCAGGTTCATGACTTCGCCGTTTTCATTGGTAAAGCGCATTTGCTCCATCCTCTCCTTGGTGGGATCGCCTTTCAGTCTAGTCAACCGCGCTCACTTGCGATAACCAGCAGCCAGACAAACCTTCACCACCCTCCAGCTCGCTCAGGCGATCGCTCACCTCTTCGGGAAAAAGCGTCCTCCCCCAGAGCCGACGTGACAGAGAGGAGACGCTCTCCTCGGCCCCTGCAGCCAGCCAGCAGGCCAACTCCCTCGCCACATCGGGGTAGCAGACCATCCCCGGCGATGCGCTGTCGAGCCAGCTGCGCACCAGATTGGCATCGAGGTAATCCATCAGGGTCGCCAGCCCCATCATCTCGAGCGTCTTGCCATTGGTCAGCTGCTCGAACTGGCCGCCAAGGGGCTTGACCAGCAACTTCTTGCCGAGGCTGAGCGCCTCGGAGGCGAGTTCGAAGCCGGCGTTGGAGATGACGCCGCGACACCCCGCCAGCACCGTCAAAAAAGCGGGGCGCGAGGGGGGCTCGAAGCGCAGGTTGCGCCACTGGCTCGGGTTACGAATGGCTGGGTGAAAGCAGACGAAGCGCTGCTGGCCAAAGCGCGACAACAGGGCGGCGATCGCCTCGGTCTGCTCGAATGGCAGATAAACCAGGATCTCGCCGTTATCCGGCATCACCCGAACAGGATCGATCACCGGTGGCAAAATTGGCTGGCCGAAGTGAAACCAGTGCAGCCCGAGCGGCTGATTGACCGGCGCAAAGTGGCGCATCAACTGGCGACTCAAGCCATCTTCACCCCAGCGGGGGATCGGCCAGTTGAAGCTGGCCTGATGGCTGACGGTAAGGCTCGGGATGCCGCAGCGGCGGGCGGCATGGGCGGTCAGCGGCTCAAAATCGCTCACCACCAAATCGTACCCGTGGCAGTCGAGCCTTTGCAGATCCCGCCAGAAGGTGAGCGGCGATGCCGCCTGCAGGGTACGCCACGGCGAGACCCGCCCCTCATGACTGACAAAGGTGAGCCCGGCAAAGGTGCGGTACTCCCCGAACTCTTCCATATCGAAGTAACGGTCAGCGGGTCGCCCGCTGAAGAGATAATCCACCTCGACCCCGGCCGCTCGCAGCGCCCGGGCCAAGGTGCGGCTGCGGCTGATATGGCCGTTGCCGGTGCCTTGCACGCCAAACAGTATCTTCATCCCTGACTCCAGCAGAGGGCTATCAAGGCGCAGCCGCCCCCCAGCAAGGCGCCAGCCACCAGATCGCTCAGGTAGTGAACCCCGAGCAGCAGCCGGGATGCTCCCACCAGCGCCGCCCAGCCAAACAGCAGCGGCGCCCAGAGCGGAAAACCGGTCGCCAGTATGGTGGCCATCAAGAAGGCAGCGGCGGTATGGCCGGAGGGAAGGCTGTAACGATCGGAGGGGGTGATAAAGACCGGCAAACCGACTGGCCGTTGCCGTTTCAGGCTGTTTTTCAGCAGCAGATAGAGCGGCAATTCGATGGCAAAGGCGAGCAGCGCCAGCTTTACCAGCTCGCGTTCACTCTCCCCCTGCCACCAGAGCAAGGCGGCCAGCACAGCGTAAAGCGGGCCGTCACCGGTACGGGAGACAAGGCGGCTCACCCTGGCTTGCTGCCGGTTATAGGTGTGCAGCAGACAGACCCGGCATACCTGCAGGTCCCATTGCTGGATCTTGTTCATAACCCCTCCTTCCCCGAGATCTCGTTGCAGAGTAGGGAGGCGGGATGACAGGGTGTTGAACGGGGGATAACAGATTTATGAAAAAAGGGCCAAACGGCCCTTTTTAATCGATGGGTTGTGCGGTTATCAGTGATTGCCGCGCAAACCGGTCTCCATCAGGCGGCAGTTGTGATCCGCCAGACGAGCCATGAACTGTTCGTCCACTTTCAGGCCAAATACCTGTTCGTAAAGATCTTTCATCACGAACGGCTGCCACATCATGCTGAGGAAGGAGATCTTCAGCATCTCGGGATCCAGATTGTCACCCAGCTCGCCGTTGGTTTTCATGGTTTCCAGCAGGGCGTCGAACTGCGGCAGTTGACGTTCCAGCAGGCGGCTCAGCACAAAATCCCGTCCCGGGCTCTTCTCGGTCGACAATGCGCTGGAAATAGCGGAGGTCAGCTCGCTGTTGGGCGCCATCACCTGATAGTAGGTGTTGAGCAGCTCGTTGAGGCTGTGGTTGCTGTGTTCATCTTGCCAGGCATGATCAAGCGGCTCGGCGACATCACCCAGTACCGCCTTGTAAAGACCCTCTTTACTGCCGAAGTAGTAGTGGATCATCGCCAAGTTGGAGCCAGCCAGCTCCGCGATTTCGCGTGTAGTTACCTTGCTATAGGGAGTATTGAGAAAACGCTCACGGGCGGCAGCAAGCAACTTGTCACGAATGTCAGAACGTCCGACCGGACGACCTGGTCTACGTTTTTCCATTTAACACCTCAGAAAATTCAGCCAATGCTGATAAGTCGATCTGGTTGTGCAGAGATAGAGAGCACAGCAGGAATGACCAGATAATCCGTCATGGGCCGAATATGGGACAAGGAAATTTGCAATCCTTTACAATCCGATTAAATATCCCAGCAGATTTCCCCTGACTGCGCGTGTTGACACAGCATAAAAATCTCGATATTGGTAAGGCGTTATCGACTGCAAGGACAACAACGTCATGCGTATTGCCACCCCGCTACTACTAATCTCCCTAATCGCGTTAACTCGCGCGGGATCCTTGTAGCCGGGCTAAGGCATAGCCGGAATTTACAAAAACCCGTGCACCCTGCACGGGTTTTTTTATGCCGCCGCAGGATGCACGTCACCGAACTTAGGAAGAGGGAAGTCACATGTCAGATCGGGTCATCATATTCGATACTACCTTGCGTGATGGTGAGCAGGCCCTGGCGGCCAGTTTGACAGTCAAGGAGAAGCTGCAGATTGCCCAGGCGCTGGAGCGGCTCGGTGTCGACGTCATGGAGGTAGGCTTCCCGGTCTCCTCTCCCGGCGATTTTCACTCGGTGCAGACCATCGCCCGCCATATCAAGAACAGCCGGGTCTGCGCCCTCGCCCGCGCCCTGCCCAAGGATATCGATGCCGCCGGTGAGGCCTTGCGGGTTGCCGACGCCTTTCGCATCCACACCTTCATCTCCACCTCCTCCATCCATGTGGAGAGCAAGCTGAAAAAGAGCTTCGAGGATGTGCTGGAGATGGGCACCAGCGCCATCAAGCATGCGTTGCGCTACACCGACGATGTGGAGTTCTCCTGCGAGGATGCGGGCCGCACCCCCATCGATAACCTCTGCCGCATGGTGGAGGCCGCCATCAAGGCCGGCGCCCGCACCATCAATATTCCGGATACCGTCGGCTACACGGTGCCGACAGAATTCTCCGGCATCATCCATACCCTGTTCAACCGGGTGCCAAACATCGACAAGGCCATCATCTCGGTCCACTGCCACGACGATCTGGGGCTCTCGGTAGCCAACTCCATCGGCGCAGTGCAGATGGGTGCTCGCCAGATCGAGTGCACCATCAACGGTATCGGCGAGCGGGCCGGCAACTGCTCGCTGGAAGAGGTGGCGATGATCCTCAAAACCCGCGCCGATCTGCTCGGGGTACACACCAATATCCGTCACAACGAAATTCATCGCACCAGCACGCTGGTCAGCCAGCTCTGCAATATGCCGGTGCAGCCCAACAAGGCGATCGTCGGTGCCAACGCCTTCTCCCACAGCTCCGGCATCCATCAGGATGGCGTGCTCAAGGCGAAAAACACCTATGAAATCATCACCCCCGAGAGCATTGGCCTGACCCAGAACAACCTCAACATGACCTCCCGCTCCGGCCGCCACGTCATCAAGCACCGGATGGAGTCCATGGGCTACGCCGAGAGCAGCTACGACCTCGATGATCTCTACGCCAAGTTCCTCACCCTGGCCGACAAGAAAGGTCAGGTGTTCGACTACGACCTGGAGGCGCTCGCCTTCTTCAGCCAGATCCACGAGGAGCCCGAGCACTTCAAGCTGGAGTACCTCGGCGTGCAGAGTGGCAGCTCGGTGCTGGCGACCGCCTCGGTCAAGCTCAAGGTAGGTGGCGAGGTGGTCAGTGAAGCAGCCACCGGCAACGGTCCGGTGGATGCGGTCTACCAGTGCATCAACCGCATCACCGGCTACGAGATCCGCATCGACAAATATGCCCTCAAGAGCAAGGGCGAAGGGGAGGATGCCCTCGGTCAGGTCGATATCGTCGCCGAGTACAAGGGGCGCAAATTCCACGGCATGGGGCTCGCCACCGACATCATCGAATCTTCAGCCCATGCCCTGCTGCATGTGATCAACAGCATCTGGCGCGCCGATCAGGTCGCCGAACAGATGGAACGCAATAACACAATCAAGACGGAGACAGTATGAGCAGTTATCGGATCGCAGTATTGCCGGGTGACGGCATTGGCCCGGAAGTGATGGCCGAGGCCGTCAGGGTACTGGCAAAAGTACAGGCAAAATTCGGCTTCTCCCTCGACTATCAGCACTTTGATGTGGGCGGCATTGCCATCGACAACCATGGCACTCCGCTGCCGCAGAGCACCATCGCGGGTTGCGAAGCATCCGATGCTGTGCTGTTCGGCTCGGTGGGCGGCCCGAAATGGGAGCATCTGCCGCCCAACGATCAGCCGGAGCGTGGTGCCCTGCTGCCCCTGCGTGCTCACTTCAAGCTGTTCTGCAACCTGCGTCCGGCCCGCATCTACACTGGTCTGGAACAGTTCTCGCCCCTGCGCGCCGATATCTCCGATCGCGGTTTTGACATCGCCTGCGTGCGCGAGCTGACCGGCGGCATCTACTTCGGCCAGCCCAAAGGGCGTGAGGGAGAAGGGGCGAACGAGAAGGCGTTCGACACCGAGGTGTACCACCGCTTCGAAATCGAGCGCATCGCCAAGATAGCGTTCGAATCGGCTCGCGTACGCCGTGGCAAGGTCACCTCCATCGACAAGGCCAACGTGCTCGCCTCCTCCATTCTGTGGCGCGAGGTGGTGACGCAAGTGGCCAAGGATTATCCCGATGTCGAACTGAATCATATGTATATCGACAACGCCACCATGCAGCTCATCAAGGATCCGTCCCAGTTCGACGTACTCCTCTGCTCCAACCTGTTTGGCGACATTCTCTCCGACGAGTGCGCCATGATCACCGGCTCCATGGGTCTGCTCCCCTCTGCCAGCCTCAATGAATCGGGTTTCGGCCTGTTCGAACCGGCCGGTGGCTCGGCCCCGGATATCGCCGGCAAAGGGATCGCCAACCCCATCGCCCAGATCCTCTCCGCCGCCCTGATGCTGCGCTACAGCCTGGGTCAGGAAGCTGCCGCCCAGGCCATCGAGCAGGCCGTGGCCCAGACCCTGGCCGAGGGTTACTTCACCGCCGATCTGCATCAGGCCAGCGCCCACCATCCGGTACAGAGCACAGCCACCATGGGCGACCAGATCGCCGCCCGGATCTGAGCTGAAGAACAGATAACAAGGAAGAGAGAAGCAATGGCCAAGACCCTCTATCAGAAAGTATTCGACGCCCATGTGGTACGGGAAGTAGAAGGCGAAACGCCCCTCATCTACATCGACCGCCATCTGGTACATGAAGTGACCAGCCCGCAGGCATTCGATGGCCTGCGCGCCATGAACCGCCAGCTGCGCCGCCCGGATCTGACCTGGGCCACCATGGATCACAACGTCTCCACCACAACCAAGGACATCGCGGCCTCCGGCGAGATGGCCCGCATACAGATGGAGACTCTCGCTGAAAACTGCAAGGAGTTCGGGGTTCGCCTCTACGATCTCAACCACAAATATCAGGGGATCGTCCATGTGATGGGCCCCGAGCTCGGCATCACCCTGCCCGGCACCACCATCGTCTGCGGCGACTCCCACACCGCCACCCACGGCGCCTTCGGTTCACTGGCGTTCGGCATCGGCACCTCCGAAGTGGAGCATGTGATGGCGACCCAGACCCTGAAACAGGGCCGCGCCAAGACCATGCGGATTTCGGTCAACGGCAAGCTGGCCGAGGGCATTAGCGCCAAGGATGTGGTGTTGGCCATTATCGGCAAGGTCGGCCACGCCGGTGGTACCGGCTACGTGGTGGAGTTCGCTGGCGAAGCCATCGAAGGGCTCACCATGGAAGGGCGGATGACGGTGTGCAACATGGCCATTGAGCTGGGCGCCAAGGCGGGAATGATCGCCCCCGACCAGACCACCATCGACTACATCCGTGGCAAGGAGTTTGCCCCCAGGGGCGAGGCACTGGAGCAGGCCATCGCCTACTGGCAGAGCCTCAAGAGCGATGAAGGTGCCCGCTTCGATGCCGAAGTGGTGCTCGACGCCGCCGATATCGCCCCGCAGGTCACCTGGGGCACCAATCCGGGTCAGGTGATTGCCGTCAATGAGCCGATTCCGGCACCGGAATCCTTCAGCGATCTGATGGAGCAGCAGTCTGCCCGCAAGGCGCTCGCCTACATGGACCTGCAACCGGGTCAGAAGCTCTCCGACGTCGCCATCGACAAGGTGTTTATCGGTTCGTGCACCAACAGCCGCATCGAGGATTTGCGCGCCGCAGCCGCCATCGCCCGCGGTCGCAAGGTCGCGGCCGGGGTGCAGGCGCTGGTGGTGCCGGGCTCCGAACAGGTGAAGGCCCAGGCCGAGGCCGAGGGTCTGGACAAGATCTTCATCGAGGCTGGCTTTGAGTGGCGCCTGCCCGGCTGCTCCATGTGTCTGGCCATGAACAACGACCGGCTGCAACCGGGGGAGCGCTGCGCCTCCACCAGCAACCGCAACTTCGAAGGGCGTCAGGGCCGCGCCGGCCGTACCCATCTGGTGAGCCCGGCCATGGCCGCTGCCGCCGCCGTCACCGGCCGCTTCGCCGACATTCGCGCATTGTAAGAGGAAAGAGTGATGACAGGATTCAAACAGCATAAAGGGATCGTCGTCCCCCTCGACAGCGCCAACGTCGACACTGACGCCATCATTCCCAAGCAGTTTTTGCAGAAGGTCAACCGCATCGGTTTTGGCAAGCACCTGTTCCACGACTGGCGCTTCCTCGACGATGCTGGCCAGCAGCCCAACCCCGAGTTCGTGCTCAACCAGCCGCAGTTTGCTGGCGCCAGCATCCTGCTGGCCCGCGAGAACTTCGGCTGCGGGTCGAGTCGCGAGCACGCCCCCTGGGCGCTGGCCGACTACGGCTTCAAGACCATCATAGCCCCGAGCTTTGCCGACATCTTCTACGGCAATGCCATCAACAATGGCATGGTACCGGTGCGCCTGAAGGAGGAGGAGGTCGACGCCCTGTTCCAGCTGGTGGCAGCCAAACCGGGCATCCAGATTGAAGTGGATCTGGAAGCCAATCAGGTGCGCGCCGGTGAGCTCAGCTTCGGTTTCGAGATCGACGAGTTCCGCCGTTACTGCCTGCTCAACGGCCTGGATGCCATCGGTCTGACCCTGCAGCACGAGGCCGCCATCAGCGCTTTTGAAGCGAAGCAGCCGAGCTGGATTTAACGCGCCAGTTGCCAAAAAACGAGTAGAATCAACAGGGAGCTTCGGCTCCCTCTTTTATTTCCGCCAATGCGCTTCAACCAGCTGGCCAGGGATGCGGCCTCCAGACAGGATAAGGACGATGAAAAGAACGACGGCGATATTTTTACTCTGCACTTTGCTGGCTCTGCCGGTTGCAGCTGCCCAGACCTACTTCACCAACAGCCTCGGCCAGATCAATGTCGGCTGGCAAGATAGCACTGGCAAACCCCGCCAGCTCACCTATCGGCTGGAGCCGGGCAAGCTTCCCCCCCTTATCGCCTATCGTCCGGCACGAATGGAAGAGGAGGTACTGCAAACCCTGCTACGCGGGATACGCGAGAACTACCCCGAGGTGCAGTTTACCCTCTCCCGCCCCTCCCTCGAGCTGCATCTGAAAAGTCACAATCAGGATAAAGCCAAAGAGGCCATGGCCTGGCTGGAAACGCAACGGGGCAAAGAGGAGCAGACGTGGCTGACCAAACACTACTTCCAGTACTTCACGCCACCGGATGGCCAGCTGGCGGTGAAACAGGACCATGTTCGGATTGCGTTGGAGAGCCGCAGCACAGTGGCGCCGCTGGCTGAGCAGTTGAAACAGCAGGGGAGCAGCGAGCCGGAAGCGCGCCAGAAAACCGTGGCCGAGATGCTCGCCTTTATCCAGAGTATCCCCTACAAACAGCTGGACAGTCTGAACGGACGGCAGGGCAAGGGGTTTCTCACTCCCCGTCAGGTACTGGAACAGAACCGAGGCGATTGCGACAGCAAAGTGACCCTGATGGCCGCCATGTTGGCCCAGCTCTTTCCCGAATTGAAGCAGGCCATGGTCTTTATCCCGGGCCACGCGATGCTGGCGGTCGACCTGCCCACCAAACCGGGTGATGCCACCATCAGCTGGCAGGGGCAATCCTATCTGCTGCTAGAACCTACCGGCCCTGCCGCATTACCGGCTGGCCAAATAGCATCGACCAGCAAAACGCTGGTCGATGGCAAGCAGTTGAGTGTACAACCGGTTCAGCCCAAAGGCTGAAACTCTACCGCCAGCAGCAATCCTGTCTCCTCCTCCAACACCCGAATGATCCGGGCATGGGCTTCGAAAGGGGGAAGCAGGTTGTTGTTGGTTGCGAGGCTGATCCGGATCGGCTGGGTTGTATCAAGCTGGTGTTCCGCCACCGAGATCCCCATGCCGTTGGCACTGAGATCCCGACAGATGCCCTCCAGTACCTGATGCTGCTGATAGACGGTAACCGGAGCATTGATGACCATACGTGCAAAGGCACGTCTTTCCTTGGTACTGGTAAGCACGCGAAGATCCTCTGTTGAGTGGGAATCATCTCATGGGCAACGCACAATTGTGCTGGTCTACCCAAAAGAACGTTAATACAATGCGGTGCGTTTCTCAAACGGGGTGCGGTTTACCGCTGAGATTATACCCGTGAACCTGATCCAGATAATGCTGGCGGAGGAATTTGAGGCACGGCGCTCATTTTTTGCGCCCTCATCCGCTGGCACCTCATAATGGAGTGCCCTTGATGAAAACCCTGCTGCTGGTCGCCACCAGCCTGCTCTCGGCTCAGGCTTTCGCCGCCGACACCCTCACCGTCTACACCTACAGCTCCTTCACTGCCGACTGGGGACCCGGTCCCAAGATCAAGCAAGCCTTCGAGAAGGAGTGCGGCTGTACCCTCAATCTGGTTCCCCTCGAAGATGGCGTAGCCATCCTCAACCGGCTGCGACTGGAGGGCAACCACAGCAAGGCCGACCTGGTGCTGGGGCTGGATGATGCACTCATCAGTGAAGCCAAGCAGAGCGGCCTGTTCGCCCCCCATCCCGCCAAGCTGGATGGCATCAAGGTGCCGGGTGGCTGGCAGGATGACACCTTTGTCCCCTACGACTACGGCTACTTCGCCTTCGTCTATGACAAGGAGAAACTCAAGCAGCCGCCCAAAAGCCTGAAAGAGCTGGTGGAGCGCCCCGATCTCAAGGTGATCTATCAGGACCCCCGTACCTCTACCCCGGGACAGGGGCTGATGCTGTGGATGAAGTCTGTTTATGGCGACAAGGTGCCTGCCGCCTGGGCCGAGCTTGCCAAAAAGACGGTCACCGTCTCCAAGGGGTGGTCCGAGGCTTATGGCATGTTCCTCGATGGCGAAGCGGACATGGTGCTCTCCTACACAACCTCCCCTGCTTACCACCTTATTGCCGAGAACAAGCCCCAGTATCAGGCTGCCGCCTTTGAGGAGGGTCACTACCGTCAGGTGGAAGTGGCCGCCAAGCTGAAGAGCGCCAAACAGGAGAAGCTGGCTGACCAGTTCCTGCAGTTTATGGTGAGCCCCGCCTTCCAGAACGAGATCCCGACCGGCAACTGGATGTATCCGGTTATCGACACGCCGCTACCCAAGGGCTTCGAGCAGATGATCACCGTAGCCAAGCCGCTCGCCTTCAGCAGCGATGAGGTGGCCGCCAATCGCAAAGGGTGGATCCGCGAATGGCTGCAAGCCGTCGCCCAGTGAGCCAGCTCGCGCTGAAGCGACAGGATCGCCCCCTCTGGTGGCTGCCGGGCAGTGCAGCCACCCTGCTGATCCTGCTGTTGTCTCTCGGGCCGCTGGCGGCCCTGCTGTGGCAGGCCGGTTCACTGGCGCCGCGCACTTTGCTGGCTGACCCCTATCTGCGCCATGTGCTGGGCTTCAGCCTTTGGCAGGCGCTGCTCTCCACCCTACTGAGTCTGGGGCTCGCCATTCCGGTGGCCCGCGCGCTGGCTCGGCGCCGCTTCATTGGCCGAACCCTGCTTATAAAGCTGTTCGGTCTCTCGCTGGTACTGCCGGTCATCATCGCCATCTTCGGCATCGTGGCGGTACACGGCAAGCAAGGGTGGCTGCCGCAACTGCTGCGCAGCTTGGGACTGGATCCCGGCAACTATCTCTACGGCCTGTTCGGCATTCTGCTGGCGCATGTCTTCTTCAACATGCCGCTGGCGGCACGTCTCATCCTGCAGAGCATCGAGAGTATCCCCGAATCTAGCTGGCGCCTCGCCAGCCAGCTTGGCATGCACTCATCCCATATCTTCCGGCTGCTGGAGTGGCCGCTCATTCGCGGCATATTGCCGGGGCTGGCCAGCCTCATCTTTATGCTCTGCTTCACCAGCTTCACTACCGTGCTGGCGCTGGGCGGCGGCCCCAAATCGACCACCCTGGAGGTGGCCGTCTATCAGGCGCTGCGCTTTGATTTCGATCTCGCCACCGCTGGCGGATTGGCGCTGGTGCAGCTGATCCTGACCGCCACCCTGCTGCTCCTGCAGCACAAGCTGCAGACTACGCCAGCCAGTCGGGTGACACCCCGTCGTCCCTGTCTGCGGCCGGATCGCCGTCAGCCGGGCACGGCCGTGGTGGATCTCTTCTCGCTCTGTATCGGCCTCGCCATCTTTCTGCCGCCGCTGCTGGCCATCGTCGTCGCCGGCCTCCACCCGGGCCTGCTGACAGCGCTCACCTCCGCCAAGCTGTGGCAGGCGAGCGGTCAATCGCTGTTGATCGCATTGGCAGCCGGTGCCTTGGCCACCCTGCTCGGTGGCGCACTGCTGCTCACCAGCCGTCATCTGCGGGTACGGGCTCGCAAGCGACGGGCTGCCGCCCTGTGGGAAGCCAGCGGCTCGGTGATCCTGATGATCCCGGCGGTGGTGCTCTCTACCGGTCTCTTCATCCTGTTTATGCCCTTTGCCGACGTGTTCGCCCTCGGGCCCTGGCTGGTGGTGCTGGTCAACGCCCTGATGGCGCTACCCTATGTGCTGCGCACCCTCTCCGCCCCCATGCAGCTGGTGGTACGCCAGTATGACCGGCTGGCGGACAGTCTGGGGGTACGCGGCCTGCATCGCCTGCGGCTGGTAGAGTGGCCACTGCTGCGCCGTCCGCTGGCACTGGCGATGGCACTGTCGATGATCCTCTCGCTGGGGGATCTTGGCGCCATCGCCATGTTTGGCAGCCAGGAGCTCACCACCCTGCCCTGGCTGCTCTACCAGCAGCTCGGCAGTTACCGGCTGACCGAGGCGGCCGCCACCGCCCTGCTGCTGCTGACACTCTGTTTCTCCCTGTTCTGGCTGGTGGAACGGGGGCTTGGAGGAAAACATGCTGAACATTGATACGCTGGTGACCAGCTACCCCGACTGGCGCGTCAGCTTCAGCGCGACCCTGCCCAAGGGGGAGATCGCCGCACTGATTGGCCCAAGCGGCGCAGGCAAGTCGACCCTGCTCGGGATGATCGCCGGTTTCGTGCCGGTGGAGTCAGGCAGCCTCAGCTTCGAGGGCGAAGATCTGTTGCCGCTTGGTCCGGCCGAGCGACCAGTTACCACCATGTTTCAGGATCACAACCTGTTCCTGCACCTGTCGGTGTTCGACAATATCGCTATCGGCTTGCACCCGGGTCTGCGCCTGAGTGCCGCCCAGCGGGCACAGGTGATCGATGCAGCCACGCGGGTTGGTCTCGGTGAGATGCTAAGCCGCCTGCCGGAGCAGCTCTCCGGCGGCCAGCAGCAGCGGGTCGGGCTGGCCCGCGCACTGGTTCGGGGCAAACCGCTGCTGCTGCTGGATGAACCCTTCTCGGCCCTCGATCCGGCCCTGCGTCGGGAGATGCTGGCCGAAGTGGCCCGCCTCGCCTGCGAGCAGGGCATTACCGTACTGATGGTCTCCCACAATCCGGAAGATGCCCAGCTGATTGCCGATAAGGTGCTCTTTGTAGACGAGGGCCGCATCGCCCTGCAGGGAAAGCCGGATATTCTGCAAAACAGCAACCACCCTGGGCTGCTGCGCTATCTGGGTCAATAGCCCTTGGCACAAGACTGCACCGGGATCAAAAAGGGGAGGCCGATTGGCCTCCCCTTTTAATGCAAACATATCGGGTGAAATCAGAGGTTCTCCTCGGCGAACGAAGCCAGTCGGCTGCGTACCACCCCGTTGAGGAAGATGTTGGCACTGCCGTCGAAATCCTTGAAACGCTCGACTATGTAGGTCAGACCCGAGGTCACCGGGCTCAGGTAGTTGGAGTCGATTTGGGCCAGGTTACCGGAACAGACGATCTTGGTGCCCTCCCCGCAACGGGTAATGATGGTCTTGATCTGGGATGCGGTCAGGTTCTGACACTCATCCAGCAGCACGAAAGTGTTCTGAATACTGCGCCCGCGCATGAAGTTGACCGATTTGAACTGGATATTGGCCTTCTCCATGATGTAACTGAGCGAGCCACTCATGTTCTCATCCTGCTTGTGCAGCACCTCCAGGGTGTCGGTTACCGCCGCCAGCCAAGGCATCATCTTCTCCTCCTCGGTACCGGGCAGGAAGCCGATGCTCTCGGCAATTTCCGGGGTATTTCGAGTGACGATCACCTTCTCGTAGATCCCCTTCTCGATCACCAGCTCCAGCGCGGCAGCCATGGCCAGCAAGGTTTTGCCGCAACCGGCCGGGCCGGTCAGGATCACCAGATCGATGTGCGGATCCAACAGTGCATCCAGCGCCATCCCCTGATAGACGTTCTTGGGATGTACACCCCACGCCTTGCGGGACATCAGTCGCTCGCGGCCCAGATCCTTGATGCGGATCTTCTGGCCATCGTGACTGAGCACCCGGGCTGCGAAGAAATTCTCTTCATCCACCAGATACTGGTTTACGTGAACCCCCTCCAGCAGGTTGGCATCAATCACATGGATGGTGTCGCGGCCGTGGGTCTCGCTCTCGCACTCGCCGACGCGCTCCCAGAAGCTGCCGGGCACCACCTGAAAGCCCTTGGCCAGCAGGCGGATATCGTCGATCAGCTGGTCGCTGCGATAATCCTCGACGTGGGCAAGTCCGGCCCCCTTGGCCTTGAGGCGCATGTTGATGTCTTTGGTGACCAGCACCACCTGACGCTTCAACTCATGCTTTTGCAGATAGAGGGCCGCGTTGATGATGCGGTTGTCGGCCTCCTTGTCGGTGAACACTTCGGCATCCTGCGGCAGATGGTGATCGCTGAAGATGCAGATATGGCCGCTCGCCTCGCCGGCCAGCGGTACTCCTTGCGCAATCTGCTCCGGAGTCGCATCGCGGAACACATCTTCCAGCGCACGGATGGCTACCCGCGCGTCGCGGCTGACATCCTTGTGACGATCCTTGATGTTATCGAGCTCTTCCAGCACCGTCATGGGGATGAGCACATCGTGCTCTTTGAAGGAGTAGATAGCGAGGGGTTCGTGAAGCAGAACGTTGGTATCCAGGATAAACAGCTTTCGGTCCGTATTGTCCATAAGCATCCTCCTTGGCACTGAAGGGCCACGTGTGTGAATCTCGGATGTCATTGAAACCACACGGCCGTGACAGTTTTATTACCTTCAACGCTACGCCCGATTTTACCATCACGCAACAAATCACTTGCATCGCCAGAATCGTTCGAACAGAAAAGCAGCAATAAAAAGACCGGCCATCGGGCCGGTCTTTTTATTTATCTAGCGGATTAACCACATTTGGAGTCGCCACAATTGAGGCAAGTCATGCAGCCATCCTTAAGCACCAGCGCCTTGGTATGGCACTTGTAGCAGAGCGCCGCATTGGCCGGGAAACCGCTGCCAGCCTGCTGCTCTTCGGCCTCCTGAGCGGCTTTCAATTCAGCCTGTTTCTCGGCCAGAAACGCCTGCTGATGCTCGTCCAGCCCCGGCGCCTTGAGCATGCCGATCTCGGTGAGATGGCTCTCGATCACGTTGCCAATTTCGGCGATCAGCGATGGAACGTACTTGCCCTTGTTCCAGTATCCACCCTTGGGATCAAACACCGAGCGCAGCTCCTCCACCAGAAAGGTGACATCCCCACCTTTGCGGAATACGGCGGAGATGATGCGGGTCAGCGCCACGATCCACTGGTAGTGTTCCAGGCTTTTGGAGTTAATGAAGATCTCGAACGGACGGCGGGTTTCGTGAACAGTGCCCTCGTTGAGAATGATGTCGTTGATGGTGATGAACAGCGAGTGCTCGGAGACATGCTCCGGCGTCTTCAGCTTGTAGGTGGTGCCCATCAGTCGCTCCGGACGCAGCACGGTTTCATGCATGTGCACCACGTCATCTTGCGGGGCCAGCTCTTCTTGCGGCTCATCCTTGGTACGCACCTTGTAGGCGACGATTTTCTTGTCGATCTTTTTGACCATAATGTCGTTCTCAGAATTTACCGTAATAGCCTTCTTTCAAGGCGTCGTAGAGGTTGGCGGCAGTGTGCAGCTCACCATCGTATTCAATCTCTTCGTTCCCCTTGACGGAGATGACGGAGCCATCCTCCAGGGTGAAATCGTACAGGGTGTTCTCCAGATCCTTCTCCTTCACCAGCACGCCCTGGAAGGCCTCCGGATTGAAGCGGAAGGTGGTGCAGCCCTTGAGGCCGGAGTCCGAGGCATACATGTAGATGTCCTTGAACTGCTCGAACGGGAAATCAGTCGGCACGTTGGCAGTCTTGGAGATGGAGGAGTCGATCCAGCGCTGGGCCGCCGCCTGAATGTCCACATGCTGCGCCGGGGTGATGTCATCGGCAGTAATGAAATAGTCCGGCAGCTGGCTAGCCTCATCATCGGCATAGGGCATGGCGGACGGATTTACCAGCTCGCGATAGGCCAGCAGCTCGAAGGAGTAGACATCTACGCTCTCCTTGCTCTTCTTGCCCGGCTTGATAACGTTGCGGCTGTAGTGGTGAGCAAAGCTCGGCTCGATGCCGTTGCTGGCGTTGTTGGCCAGTGACAGCGAGATGGTGCCGGTCGGTGCAATACTGCTGTGGTGAGTGAAACGCCCACCCACTTCGGCCAGCTCGGCGACCAGCGCAGGATCCACTTCGGCAACCTGCTGCATATAGCGGCTGTAGCGCGCATGCAGCACCTTACCCTTCACCTTGTCACCCACCTTGATGCCATCAGCCGCCATTTCCGGGCGCAGACGCAGCATCTTGCCAGTCACTTCAAACTCCTGCTCCATGATGGGGGCAGAGCCTTTCTCCTTGGCCAGACGCAGGGACTCCTGCCAGCCGGTCATCGCCAGCTCCTGGGATACCTGCTCGGTAAAAGCGACGGACGCGGCAGAACCGTACTTGATCTGCAGCATAGTCAGGGTCGAACCAAGCCCCAAGAAGCCCATGCCGTGACGGCGCTTGGCTGTGATCTCCTCGCGCTGCTTGGCCAGCGGCAGCTGGTTGATCTCCACCACGTTGTCGAGCATACGGGTAAAGATGGCCACTACCTTGCGAAATGCTGTCCAGTCGAAAGCCGCCTTGTCAGTGAAGGGATCGCGAACGAAGCGGGTCAGGTTGACCGAACCCAGCAGGCAGGCGCCATAAGGCGGCAAAGGCTGCTCACCACAGGGGTTGGTGGCGCGGATCTCCTCACAGAACCAGTTGTTGTTCATCTGGTTGACCTTGTCGATCAGGATGAAACCGGGCTCTGCATAGTCATAGGTGGAGGTCATGATAACGTTCCAGAGCTTGCGTGCAGGCAGGGTCTTGTAGACCTTGCAGGCGACCTGCCCCAGCTCGTTAAAGACAACCCCCTCTTTGTTGGGCCAGTCAGCCCAGAGCACCTGCGCAGGATCGTCCAGCGCAATGCCATCCTGCTCCACCTCTTTGGCGGTGTAGGGGAAGATCAGCGACCAGGGCGCATCCTCTTTCACTGCCTTGACGAAATCCTCGGTGATCAGCAGGGAGAGGTTGAACTGGCGCAGACGGCCATCTTCGCGCTTGGCCTGAATAAACTCGATCACATCAGGATGACGGATATCCATGGTGCCCATCTGGGCGCCACGACGGCCACCGGCTGACGAGACGGTGAAACACATCTTGTCGTAGATATCCATGAACGAGAGCGGACCTGAGGTGTAAGCACCTGCACCGGAGACAAAAGCACCGCGTGGGCGCAGGGTCGAGAAGTCATAGCCGATACCGCAGCCAGCCTTCAGGGTCAGCCCCGCCTCGTGCACCTTGCCGAGAATATCATCCATCGAATCTTCGATGGTGCCGGAGACGGTACAGTTGATGGTCGAAGTGGCAGGCTTATGCTCAAAAGCCCCGGCGTTGGAGGTGATCCGGCCCGCCGGAATGGCGCCATTGCGCAGTGCCCACAGGAAAGGCCCATACCAGGCCTCCGGTTCCAGCTCCTGCTCCGCCAGCGCCCGAGCAACGCGCTGGTAGGTCTCGTCGATAGTGCCATCGACAGGATGCCCATCCTTGCTCTTGAGGCGATATTTGCTATCCCAGATCTCGAGGGACGTTTCCTGGAGGGGGATGAGGCGGGAGCCAGCTTCGCTCTCCAGCACCGGGTTGGATTTAGCCATTTTCAATCAACCTTATATGAATGCATCAACGTCATGACAGTAGTAGAAAACACAACCAATAGCACCATTTAAAAAAAACAACACAATATATAGTGATGGTACTGCTATGAGGGCGCAGATTCTATCCTAAAAAAATGCCCTGGCCAGCAGGTTTCTGCGCCAGGGCACTTAACTGATTAATTTACTGAGAGATTTAACACTCAGACATGGATCAGGGCTTCTTGACGTAAACGGTCGGCGTATCACCCGCCATATTCAGATAGAACTCATAAACCCCGTCGGCATCCGGTGAGAACTTCATATCCTCATATTTGGAACAGGGATTGACCGGCACAGCCTCGCCACCAAGTACGGCAACGCCATCGCTCGGGCTCTTGTAACCAAAGTTGGTACCGCAGCTCCAGCCTGAATCCGCAAACTTGAACTTGTAGGGAGCCCACTCTTTCTTGAGGGTGCCTTTCGCCATGTAGAGCTTGTCGGCTACCTTGACCACCTTGCTCGCATCGGTCGCCATCCAGTCGTTCATCTCACCGCGCAGATAGATGGACTTGCCACCAAAATCGCTATTGTCAGCAGCCTGCTCTGCTCCACTGTGGGATGCGCAACCACCTAATACCAGGGTTCCCGCCGCCAGTATCATCGTTACTGTTCTTTTGAACATGTCTCTATTCCTTAATTTATTGTGATTCCTTGGTCCATCCATGTGGACGAAGGCATTAAAGCAGAGCCGGAATCACAAGAAAGGTAGAATCATCACATTCTGTACTTTTTATGCCCAACCCCGGACGGGCAAGTAAAAAGGCGAGAGCAAGATCACTCCGGTTTTGGTGCGACAAAATTGAATAGAGAAGGATTAAAAAGCGAAGTGATTGAATGGATTAGTGGAAATAGAGGCTTTTCAGGAAAGTGGCGTAATTTTCAGGCAATAAAAAACCCCGCTCGATGAGCGGGGTTCTTAAATTGGGTGCCTGGCAGTGTCCTACTCTCGCATGGCGAATGCCACACTACCATC
>NZ_JBCGFD010000012.1:0-131819 GCF_038739755.1 Aeromonas sp. SE22 | reverse complement strand
CGCGTATTGCCGCTGAAGCCCGTGCGGCGGAAGAGGCGCGTATTGCCGCTGAAGCCCATGCGGCGGAAGAAGCTCGTATTGCCGCTGAAGCCTGTGCTGCGGAAGAGGCGCGTATTGCTGCCGAAGCCCATGCTGCAGAAGAGGCTCGCATTGCTGCCGAAGCCCGCGCAGCGGAAGAGGCTCGTATTGCTGCTGAAGCCCGCGCTGCGGAAGAGGCGCGTATTGCTGTCGAAGCTCGCGCTGCGGAAGAGGCGCGTATTGCCGCTGAAGCCCGTGCGGCGGAAGAGGCGCGTATTGCCGCTGAAGCTCAGGCTGCGGAAGAAGCCCGTATCGCCAAAGAGGCCCAGCGAGCGGAAGATATGCGCTTGGTCGCTGCGATGGAGGCTGAGGCCGCCGCCCTGGCAGCTCTGCCGCTGGCCGCCAAGGTGGACGACGACACCCAGGAGAAGCCGCAGCGGGAGGGCTTCTTTGCTCGCCTCAAGCGCAGTCTGGTGCGCACCAAGGAGAATATCGGTTCCGGTTTCTTCGGCCTGTTCCGTGGCAAGAAGATCGACGATGAGCTGTTCGAAGAGCTGGAGACCCAGCTGCTGACCGCCGATCTTGGCGTCGACACCACCACCCGCATCATCGAGGGGCTGGTGCAGCATGCGGACCGCAAGCAGCTGAAGGATGCCGAGGCGCTCTATGGCCTGCTCAAGCAGGACATGGGCGAGATGCTGGCCAAGGTAGAGCAGCCGCTGGTGATCGACACCAGCAAGAAGCCTTACGTGATCCTGATGGTCGGCGTGAACGGCGTCGGCAAGACCACCACCATCGGCAAGCTGGCCAAGCAGTTCCAGGCCGAGGGCAAGAGCGTGATGCTGGCCGCTGGCGATACCTTCCGTGCCGCTGCGGTCGAGCAGCTGCAGGTATGGGGTCAGCGCAACAATATTCCGGTGATTGCCCAGCACACCGGCGCCGACTCCGCTTCCGTTATTTATGACGCCATCGAGGCTGCCCGCTCCCGCGGGGCTGATGTGCTGATCGCCGATACTGCCGGCCGCCTGCAGAACAAGAGCAACCTGATGGAGGAGCTCAAGAAAGTGGTGCGGGTGATGAAGAAGCTGGACGAAGAGGCGCCCCACGAGATCATGCTGACTCTGGATGCCGGCACCGGCCAGAACGCCCTGAGCCAGGCCAAGCTGTTCAGCGAGGCAGTGGGCCTGACCGGTATAACCCTCACCAAGCTGGATGGCACGGCCAAGGGCGGCGTCATCTTCGCGGTGGCCGACAAGTTCCAGATCCCGATCCGCTATATCGGGGTGGGCGAGGGGATCGACGATCTGCGTCCCTTTGTCGCCAACGACTTTATCGAGGCCCTGTTTAGTCGCGATGAGTAAACATCCCATGCCCCGACTTCGGTCGGGGTTTGTCAATGTCAGGGAACCGTTATGATTCGTTTTGACAAGGTCAGCAAGGTATACAGCGGTGGCCATCAGGCGCTGCAGAAGGTCAGCTTTCACCTGCGCAAGGGGGAGATGGCCTTCCTGACCGGACACTCGGGGGCGGGCAAGAGTACCCTCCTCAAACTGATCAGCGTGATGGAGCGACCGACCGATGGTCGCGTTTTCTTTCATGGCGACGATGTCAGCCATATCCAGCGCAGCCAGATCCCCTATGTGCGCCGCCAGATCGGGATGATCTTTCAGGATCACCGGCTGCTGATGGACCGCACCGTGTTCGACAACGTGGCGTTGCCGCTGGTGATCGATGGCTACAGCCATGCGGACATCAACAAGCGGGTTGCCGCGGCGCTGGACAAGGTGGGGCTGCTCGGCAAGGAGCGCTACCAGCCGCGCATGCTCTCCGGTGGTGAACAGCAGCGGGTCGGCATCGCCCGTGCCATCGTCAACAAGCCGCCGTTGCTGCTCGCTGACGAACCGACCGGTAACCTGGATCCCCAGCTCTCCATGGATATCATGCGGCTGTTCGAGGAGTTCAACCGCTTCGGTGTCTCCGTGCTGATCGCCACTCACGATCTGGGGCTTATCGCCCGCATGCGCTATCGCACCCTGACCCTCAAGGCGGGGCGGATGTATTCGGCAGGGGAGGAGCTCTGATGGCTATCGTTCGTCACAAGCAGCCGCCGCTGCGCCGTTTGATGATGTACGGGGTTGACCACGTGCGTCAGGCGTTTGCCAGTCTGGGTGAGCTGTGGCGCAACCCGCTCGCTTCCCTGATGACGCTGGCAGTGCTTGGCGTCAGTCTGGCGCTACCCTCCTGCTTCCACGTGTTGCTGAAAAATGCCGAGGTGGTGGAGGGGAGCTGGCAGACCAGCTCCCAGATCTCCCTCTATCTGCGCAAGGATCTGCCGGAACAGAGCATTCTCGACCTGCAGCACAGGATCCTGCTCTACCCCGAGGTAGATTCGGTCACCTATATGAGTCGTGACGATGCGCTGCGGGAGTTTCGCGAGATCTCCGGTTTCGGCGATGCGCTCGATTATCTGGACAGCAACCCGTTACCACCGGTGCTGAGCGTCATTCCGGATCCGCGCTGGCAGAATCCGGAAGGGGCCGCCGAGCTGCTCGGCAAGCTCAACAACGAGGATGGCGTGGAACAGGGCAAGCTGGATCTGCAGTGGCTGACCCGTCTGCAGGGGATCATGAACCTGCTGCGCCACACCATTACCGGTATTGCTGTGCTGCTGCTCTCCGCCGTGCTGCTGATTGTCGGCAATACCCTGCGCCTCAACATCCTCAACCAGCGCTCCGAGATCGAGGTGCTGAAACTGGTGGGGGCGACCGATGCCTTTATTCACCGTCCTTTCCTCTATACCGGCATCTGGTTCGGAGTCATCGGTGGCATGCTTGCCTGGTGGCTGACCGAGGTGATGGTGATCTGGAGCGAGGGGGTGGTGAAAGAGCTGGCGGGCTTGTATAACAGTAACTTCCAGCTGGTTGGCATGGGTCTGGTGGACGGGGTGAACCTGATCCTGCTGGGCGCTCTGCTGGGGCTGATTGCCTCCTGGTTCTCGGTTCACCGCCACATTCGCGACATCGAGCCTTCCTGATTAATTTGTCAACATTGTGAATTGCTGGATTTTGCGAAGCGGATCAAGTAAAAGAGTGGCCGTTTCTGGCTTGGCCACTCTTCTCGGAGTATTCTGAATAACGGCGATCTTCAGGATCTTTGCTGGATCCTGTGAACCTTCTGCTTTATAAGCAGTCAAATAGCTGAACGAATTTATACGAGTGTGGCCCCTATGCCTTGCTCGTCAGACTTGGCAAGCATGTGAAGGTTGCGAGCTCCGCAACAATGGACTTAGCATGCTACTTTTCGGGGGTCCTTCATTGTGACCCCCTTTTTTTGACTGTTCATTCATGATTCATCCTGCGGGCATAAGATAAGCCAGTCTAAAGCTGGGCTTGTGATCTATGATGTAAGCCGCAGAATGAGACCCGGTCAGTAGACAGTCCCTCTTGGGGTGTTAGACTGGTTCGATTGAAAAGTAAGAGGTAACAGATGGGAACTTCATTGCAGCGCACTATGGCTTTGATTCCGCAAGGTAGTCTGGAAGGCTATATCCAGGCAGTAAACTCTATTCCGGTGCTGAGCGCAGAGGAAGAGCGTGAGCTGGCTGAGCGTTTGCAGCAGGATGGCGATCTCGAGGCTGCCCGCCAGCTGGTTATGTCGCACCTGCGCTTTGTCGTTCATGTCGCCAAGAGTTATGCCGGTTACGGTCTGCCGCAGGCCGATCTGGTACAGGAAGGCAACATCGGTCTGATGAAGGCGGTCAAGCGCTTCGACCCGAGCGTCGGCGTGCGTCTGGTCTCCTTTGCCGTGCACTGGATCAAGGCCGAAATTCACGAATATGTTCTGCGCAACTGGCGCATGGTCAAGGTGGCAACCACCAAGGCCCAGCGCAAGCTCTTCTTCAATCTGCGCAAATCCAAGAAGCGTCTGGGCTGGCTGAACCACGAAGAGGTGAAAGCCGTGGCTGCTGATCTCGGGGTTTCCGAGAGCGACGTGACCGAGATGGAAGCGCGCATGAGCAACTACGATCAGGCGTTCGATCTGGTTGGCGATGATGAAGATGAGGGCGGTTTCGCACCGGTTCACTATCTGGAGGACAAATCCTCCGATCTGGCCGCGACCATCGAGAACGACAACTGGGACGATCATGCGACCCGACGTCTGAGCTCGGCGCTCTCTTCTCTCGACGAGCGCAGCCAGCACATCATCCGCGCCCGTTGGCTCGACGATGACAGCAAGACCACTCTGCAGGAGCTGGCCGATACCTACGGCGTCTCTGCCGAGCGAGTGCGTCAGCTTGAGAAGAATGCGCTCAAGAAGCTGAAAGATGCCATGGAGGCTTGATCCCTCCGCGTTGAAAACAGGGCCTGATGGCCCTGTTTTTGTTTCTGCCGCTGGCAATCGGGGCTTGCCCAGATAACCCTTGGGTATGTTATGTTGCCGCCACAGCCACATGATGGAGAGCAGAAGTGAAACTGTTGAAGGACCTGTTTACCAATAACCGTGAGTGGGCCGAGCGGATCAAAGCGGAAGATCCCGCCTTCTTTGCCACCCTCTCTGCCCAGCAGGCTCCCGAATACCTCTGGATCGGCTGCTCCGATAGCCGGGTGCCCGCCAACCAGCTGATGGGGTTGCTGCCGGGGGATGTGTTTGTCCACCGCAACGTCGCCAATCTGGTGGTGCATACCGATTTCAACTGCCTCTCGGTGCTGCAATATGCGGTTGAGGTGCTCAAGGTGAAGCACATCATCGTCTGCGGCCACTATGGCTGCGGCGGGGTCAAGGCGGCGATGCAGAATCAGGAGCTGGGGCTCATCGACAACTGGCTGCGCAACATCAAGGATGTCTACTTCAAATATGGTGAGGAGCTCGAGGCCATCGAGGATGAGCACGAGCGCTTCGACTATCTGTGCGAGCTGAACGTAGCCGAGCAGGTGGCCAACGTCTGCCACACCACCATCATCCAGAACGCCTGGCGCAAGGGGCAGGAGCTGGCCGTCCACGGCTGGATCTACGGGATCAAGGATGGCTTGCTGCACGATCTCGATCTCTGCATCAGCGGGCCGGATCAGATCCCCGACGTCTATCGCGCCTGGCCGGATATGCGTCCGCCCCACCGTCGGCGCTAAGGAGCATCCCGTTGGCGCCCGCCCTCTACCTGCAGATCAAGCAGCACATCTTGGATCGGATCCGCGAACGCCACTATCAGGCGGGGGACAGGATCCCGACCGAAGCGGCCCTGTGCGAGCAGTTCACCGTGAGCCGGATGACGGTCAACCGGGCGTTGCGTGAACTGGTGGCCGAGGGGTGGCTGGTGCGCACTGCCGGATCCGGCAGCTTCGTGGCGGACCGGCGCACCGAATCACCGCTGCTGGCCATTCGCAACATCGCAGACGAGATTGCCGAGCGGGGCAGCGAATACAGCGCCCGGGTGATCCGGCTGCAGCGGCTGGCCGCCGACGAGAAGGTGGCGGTGCAGCTTGGGCTGCGGGTTGGTGCCCCCATCTTCCACAGCCTCATCGTCCATCAGGCCGATGGCGAGCCGTTACAGCTGGAGGAGCGGTTCGTCGATGCCGAGCGGCTGCCGGGTTATGGCGAGCAGGATTTCACGAAGCAGACCCCCAACCGCTATCTGATGGAGCTTTGCCCCCTGTCGGAGATGGAGCACGTGGTGGAAGCCGTGTTGCCGAGTGCCGGTGAGGCGGGATTGTTGCAAATTCGCGTGGATACACCCTGCCTATTGTTGCACAGGCGCACCTGGTCGGAAGGACATCTGGTCTCCTACGCCAGATTGCTCTCCCCCGGTTCTCGCTACAAGCTGAGCTCCAAGGCGCAGCTTTCTTGATTATCTATACAAATTGATTCTTCTCAAGCCCACCTCTGGTGGGCTTTTTTGTGCTTAAACTCTAAGCGTGATGCTGTTATCAGGTTGTGAATCCTGCTCTTTCTTTCGCCTGATGGATCGATTATAAAGATATGTATATACATTTGAGGTCGCTATGAACAAGGAACTGTTGAACTGCGAGCGGGTCTGGCTCAACGTGACGCCCGCCACCCTGAATGCCGGACTGGCCGATTACGGTCTGCTGCCGCTCCATGCCATCGGCGTGAAGGATGGCAAGATCCACGCGCTGGTGCCGATGGCCGAGTTGAAGGGGTCGCATCCCGCCCATTGGCTGGATATGCAGGGCAAGCTGGTCACTCCCGGCCTTATCGATTGCCACACCCATCTGGTCTTTGCCGGCAGTCGCGCCGAGGAGTTCGAGCTGCGTCAGCAGGGGGTGCCCTATGCCGAGATCGCCCGTCGGGGCGGCGGCATCATCAGCACGGTGCGTGCCACCCGCGCCGCCAGCGAGGATCAGCTCTTTGAGCTGGCGCAGCCGAGGGTGAAATCCCTGATCCGCGAAGGGGTCACCACAGTGGAGATCAAGTCCGGCTATGGCCTGACATTGGATGATGAACTCAAGATGCTGCGGGTGGCCCGCAGGCTGGGAGAGGCGCTGCCGATCCGGGTCAAGACCACATTGCTGGCGGCCCATGCGGTGCCGCCGGAGTATCGCGACGATCCTGATAGCTGGGTCGAGACCATCTGTCAGGAGATTATCCCGGCCGCTGCCAAAGCGGGCCTGGCCGATGCGGTGGATGTATTCTGCGAGCATATCGGCTTCTCGCTGGCCCAGACCGAGCAGGTCTATCTGGCGGCGGATCAATACGGCCTGCCGGTGAAGGGGCATATGGATCAGCTCTCCAACCTCGGTGGCAGCACCCTCGCCGCCAACTTCGGCGCCCTCTCGGTGGATCATCTGGAGTATCTGGATCCGCAGGGGATCCTGGCACTGGCCCAGCGCGGCGTAGTTGCCACCCTGCTGCCCACCGCCTTCTATTTTCTCAAAGAGACCAAACTGCCGCCGGTCGCCGCGCTGCGCAAGGCGGGGGTGGCGATGGCTGTCTCCTCCGACATCAACCCGGGCACGGCTCCCATCGTCTCGCTGCGGATGGCGATGAACATGGCCTGTACCCTGTTTGGCCTGACTCCGGTGGAGGCGATGGTCGGGGTGACCCGCCACGCCGCCAAAGCGCTTGGCGAACAGGAGCGCCTTGGCCAGCTCAGGGTGGGGATGGCGGCCGATTTCCTGATCTGGCACTGCGCCCATCCGGCCGAGTTGAGCTACATGGTCGGCGTCGATCAGCTGGCAGGCCGCATCTTCAACGGCGAGGAGACCCTCCATGGATAAATTCAACCCGGTCGACATGTCGCTCTGGCAGGGACGACAGGATCCGGAAGATGGCGAACTGGCCCTGCGCTGGCATGACAAGGTGCAGCCCTGGGCCGCCGAGGCACAAGAGGCAGCTGGTGTAGTGCTGCTCGGTTTTGCCTGCGATGAAGGGGTGCGCCGCAACAAGGGGCGTGTCGGCGCCGCCGGGGCGCCGCTGGCGGTGCGCAAGCTGCTGGCCAATACTGCCTGGCACCTGAATCGACCCGTCTACGATGGCGGGGATGTGAGCTGTACCGATGGGGATCTCGATGCCGCCCACGGCCGTCTGGCCGAGCGGGTCGCCGCGGCGCTCGATCTGGGCCACTTTCCGCTGGTGCTGGGGGGCGGTCACGAGGTGGCCTTCGGCAGCTGGAGCGGCCTCAACCTGCATCTGGCGGGTCAGGGGCGAGTCGGGATCATCAATTTCGACGCCCACTTCGACCTGCGCATGAAGCAGGAATTGGCAAGCTCCGGCACCCCCTTCTTCCAGATTGCCGAGCAGTGTGCCGCTCAGGGCACGCCGTTTCACTACGCCTGCCTCGGGGTGGCCGAGACCGCCAATACCCAAGCCCTGTTTGCCCGCGCCGAGGCGCTGGGAGTGTGGCATGTGCTGGACGAGGCGATGACCCAGACCGGGCTGCCAGCCTTGCTAAGCGGGCTGGACGCCTTTATCGCCGATTGTGATCACCTCTATCTGACCATCGACCTTGATGTGCTGCCCGGCAACCTGATGCCGGGAGTGAGTGCTCCCGCCGCCCGTGGCGTGGAGCTGGCGGTGATCGAATCGCTCATTGCCCATATCCGGGCCAGCGGCAAGCTCAGGCTTGCCGATCTGGCCGAGTACAACCCAACGCTGGATCAGGACAACCGCAGTGCCCGCGTGGCCGCGCGACTGGTTCATCTGTTGACCCGTTAACCCTTTGGCCGCCCGTCGCCGAAGGCACCCTATTGATACAACAAGGAGTGTGTATGTCTGTGCAACAGCAGGATCCCCGTCATGATCCGAACCGCGTGATCCGTGCCCCGCGCGGCACCGAACTGACCGCCAAGAGCTGGCTCACCGAAGCGCCGCTGCGGATGCTGATGAACAACCTGGACCCCGAGGTGGCCGAGCATCCCCAGTCGCTGGTGGTCTATGGCGGCATCGGTCGCGCCGCCCGCAACTGGGCCTGCTTTGACAAGATCGTCGAGGTGCTGACCCGGCTCGAGGAAAACGAGACCCTGCTGGTGCAATCCGGCAAGCCGGTCGGGGTGTTCCAGACCCACAAGGATGCACCGCGGGTGCTGATCGCCAACTCCAATCTGGTGCCGCACTGGGCCAACTGGGAGCACTTCAACGAGCTCGATAAGAAGGGCTTGATGATGTACGGCCAGATGACTGCGGGTTCGTGGATCTATATCGGCACCCAGGGGATCGTACAGGGCACCTACGAGACCTTCTTCGCGGTGGCTAATCAGCACTTCAACGGTGCACCCAAAGGGCGCTGGATCCTGACCGGTGGTCTCGGTGGCATGGGCGGCGCCCAGCCGCTGGCCGCCACCATGGCCGGTTTCTCGATGATCGCCGTGGAGTGCGACGAGACCCGCATCGATTTTCGTCTGCGCACCCGTTATGTGGACAAGAAGGCCCACAGCCTGGATGAGGCGCTGGCCATGATCGAAGAGGCCAAGCTGAGCGGCAGCGCCGTCTCCGTCGGTCTGCTCGGCAACGCCGCCGACGTCTTTGCCGAACTGGTGGCTCGTGGCATCACCCCGGATGTGGTGACCGACCAGACCTCCGCCCACGACCCGGTGCACGGCTACCTGCCGCAGGGCTGGAGCGTTGCCAAATGGCGCGAGCTGCAGCAGAGTGCCCCGCAGGAGGTGAATCTGGCCGCTCGTCGCTCCATGGCCCGTCAGGTGGAGGCGATGCTGACCCTGCAAGAGCGCGGCGCGGCGACTCTGGATTACGGCAACAACATCCGTCAGATGGCGCTTGAGGAGGGGGTGAAAAATGCCTTCGACTTCCCCGGCTTCGTCCCCGCCTATATCCGCCCTCTGTTTTGCGAGGGGATTGGGCCGTTCCGCTGGGTGGCCCTCTCCGGCGATCCGGAAGATATCTACAAGACCGATCAGAAGGTGAAAGAGCTGATCCCTGATGATCCTCACCTGCACAACTGGCTCGACATGGCCCGCGAGCGCATCGCGTTTCAGGGGCTGCCGGCGCGGATCTGCTGGGTCGGGGTCAAGGATCGGGTACGCCTCGGTCTGGCCTTCAACGAGATGGTGAAAAACGGTGAACTGAAAGCCCCCATCGTGATTGGCCGCGACCATCTGGATTCCGGCTCGGTGGCGAGCCCGAACCGCGAGACCGAGTCGATGATGGATGGCTCCGATGCCGTCTCCGACTGGCCGCTGCTCAACGCCCTGCTCAACACCGCTGGTGGCGCGACCTGGGTCTCCCTGCACCATGGCGGCGGGGTCGGCATGGGCTTCTCCCAGCACTCCGGCGTGGTGATCGTCTGCGACGGCTCCGATGACGCTGCCAAGCGGGTCGGCCGCGTGCTGCGCAACGACCCTGCCACCGGGGTGATGCGCCATGCGGATGCGGGCTACGAGATTGCCATCAACTGCGCCCGCGAGGCGAAACTGGATCTGCCGATGATTGACGGCGCCAACGGTGTCAAAGGAAAGGTGTAACACCATGTTTGAATTGACTATTACCCCGGGCGAGCTGGATCTTGCCACCCTGCGCCGCGTCAGCCGCGAGCCGGTACATATTGCACTGGATCCGGCGGCGTTGCCGGCGATCCACGCCTCTGCCGCCACTGTCTCCCGGGTGATCGAGCAGGGACGCGTGGTGTACGGCATCAACACCGGCTTTGGCCTGCTGGCCAATACCCGGATCCCGGTGGATCAGCTCGACGAGCTGCAGCGATCCATCGTGCTCTCCCACGCTGCGGGCATCGGCACCTATATGGATGACGCCACCGTGCGGTTGATGATGGTGCTCAAGCTCAACTCGCTGGCGCGCGGTTTCTCCGGCATCCGGCTGGCGGTGCTGGAGGCGCTGATGAAGCTGGTCAACGCCGAGGTTTATCCGCTGGTGCCGAAGAAGGGATCCGTCGGCGCTTCCGGCGATCTGGCGCCGCTGGCCCATATGAGCTGCCTGCTGATCGGCGAAGGCAAGGCTCGTCACGACGGGCGCGAGATCGATGCGAGCGAAGCGTTGCGGATCGCCGGGCTTGAGCCCATCGCGCTGGCACCGAAAGAGGGACTGGCGCTGCTCAACGGCACCCAGGCGAGCACCGCCTTTGCGCTGGAAGGGTTGTTCCACGCCGAGGATCTGTTCGCCGGAGCCATCACCATCGGTGCCATGAGCGTGGAGGCGGCCCTTGGCAGCCGCCGTCCGTTCGATGCCCGCATTCACGTGGTACGCGGTCAGCGTGGCCAGATTGATGCGGCTACCTGCTATCGCCATCTGCTCGGTGATCTCAGCGAGATCGGCATGTCCCATCACAATTGCGAGAAGGTGCAGGATCCCTACTCATTGCGCTGCCAGCCGCAGGTGATGGGGGCCTGCCTGACCCAGATCCGTCAGGCGGCCGAGGTATTGGTGTGCGAAGCCAACTCGGTCTCCGACAACCCGCTGGTGTTTGCCGATGACGAAGAGATCATCTCCGGCGGCAACTTCCACGCAGAACCCGTGGCCTTTGCGGCCGATAATCTGGCGCTGGCCATCGCCGAAATCGGCTCGCTCTCCGAGCGGCGCATGGCGCTGCTGATCGACTCGCGGATGTCCGGCCTGCCGGCGTTTCTGGTCAACAATGGCGGGGTCAACTCCGGCTTCATGATCGCTCAGGTCACCTCCGCGGCACTCGCCTCCGAGAACAAGACCCTGGCCCATCCGGCCTCGGTAGACAGCCTGCCCACCTCCGCCAATCAGGAGGATCATGTCTCCATGGCGACCTTCGCCGGTCGTCGGCTGGCAGACATGGCGGAAAATACCCGCGGCATTCTGGCAGTCGAACTGTTGGCGGCGGCGCAGGGGCTCGATTTTCGTGCTCCGCTGCGGGCCAGCGAGGGGGTGGAAGTGGCCAAGGGGCGGCTGCGCGCTCATGTCCCCTTCTACGACAAGGACAGGTACTTTGCCCCCGATATCGAGGCGGCCGCCGCGCTGCTGGGGCGTGCCAGCTACAACGATCTGATCCCGGCCGGGGTGCTGCCCAGCCTGTAAGCCTTGAGCCCCCTTCTCCCCTGGCGGGAGAGGGGTAGGGGATGAGGGGGACGCCGCTTCACTGGCGTCCGTGAGATCCCGGCGCTGATAACAAAAGACCGCCCAATCGGGCGGTCTTTTCGTCTCTGCGATAGTCGGTCACTGGTGCTCGAACATCAGGAACAGATAGACCACGAACAGCACCAGATGGGTGGCGCCGTGCAGCACATTGGTACGGCCGCTGCTGAAGGTCACCTTGCACACCATGAGCGTAGTGATGAGCAGCACCATGTCGGCAGGGTCGAGGCCGAGGCGCACCTCCTGACCCAGCATGGAGCCGATAAACAGCACGGCTGGCACGGTGAGGGCGATAGTGGCCAGCACCGAGCCGAAGTAGAGGTTCATGGCCCGCTGCAGCTGATTGTTGATGGCGGCCTTGATGGCGCCAACCGCCTCGGGAGCCAGCACGATACAGGCCACGATAAAGCCGCCGAGCGCCTGCGGTGCTGACAGCACCTTGACCCCGTAGTTGATGGGGATGGCCAGGGTCTTGGCCAACAGGATCACCACCACCAGATAGGCGAGCAGCAGCAGGGTGTGATAGACGTTGCTCTGCAGCGGGCCGTGGTGCTCCTCGTAATCCTCGTGATCGCTGTCGACAAAGAAGTGGCTGTGGCTGCGGGTCTGGATCAGCAGGAAGACCCCGTAGAGCAGGATCGAGATGGTGATGAGCATCCATGACATGGCGCGCGACATGCTGCCAACCGTGCCCCCTTCGGTGAAGTTGGGCAGCACCAGACAGAGCAGGGCGAGCGGGATGATGGCCACCAGATAGGATTTGACCCCGTCCAGATTGAAGCTCTGGGTGTGGTAGCGCCAGCCGCCAAACAGCAGGGTGAAGCCGACCAGACCGTTGGTGACCAGCATCACCACGGCGAACATGGTGTCACGGGCCATCACCGGATTGGGCTCGCCGGTCAGCATGACCGAGGAGATCATCACCACCTCCAGCGAAATGACCGAGAGGGTGAGGATCAGGGTGCCAAAGGGTTCGCCCAGCTTGATGGCGAGGGCATCGGAGTGGCGCACCACCGAGAAGATGGCCCAGGTGACGATGGCAAGCAGCCCCGCCGACACAGGAAGATAGATCCCGAGCGGAGTTGTCTCTGTCAGCAGGTCGCTGCCGAGCGTCTTGAAAAAGAGCAGGGTGAGCAGGCCGACGGGCAGGGCAATCTCTTGCCGGATAACTGTCTTCATAGGCAATGGTTCTCTTCTGGGGCGACCGGTGGGCCGGGAGATGAATGGAATGTGCAACGGGCGGTTGCACACTGACCAGCCCCTTATGATAAAAGCTCTTGGCCTCGAGGGGCAGCCCATTTTGTTAACAGATGTAAATTGTGGGCTTGGATCGGAGCAGATCTCGGGTTGTGGCGGTGCCGATGGCAGGCTTGCCCCGTTGGCAAGGCTCTGCTGAAATGGCTCCCCCCTGCTCAGGAGTCCATTTGATGCCGTTGCCACCCATCTCTCACGACTATGAACCGGCCAGCGCAGCCGAACAGGCGGCGCTCTCGGCCAGTGATCCGCTGGTGATCGTGGCCGCCAGCACCAGGATCCGTATCGTTCCCGTCTATTACCGGCTCGGTCTGGCTGGCAGTGAGCCGCAGATCCGGGTGCGGGAGCCGGTTGCCAAAGCGCTGGCGCGGGTAGCCGCAGCGCTGCCTGCGGGATTGGGGCTCACCTTGCTCGACGGATTTCGCAGTCGCGCCACGTCTCTGGCCATCTTCGAGCGGATCAAGGGCGAAATCGCCGCAGCCAATCCCGACTGGGATGGTGCCCGGCTTGAGCAGGAGACTCGCCGTTTCTGTGCCCATCCCTCTGATCCCGGTCACTATCCGGTACCGCCCCATCTGTCGGGCGGAGCCATCGATCTGCTGCTGCACGATCTGGCGAGTGGCGAGCCGCTCGATTTTGGTACCGGCTTTGACGATATCAGCGAGCGGGCCGAGAGCGACTATTTCGAACGCCCCTGTGCGGGAATGAGCGAGGCGCGGCGGCTGCAGATCCGTGACAACCGCCGTCTGCTGTTCTGGCTGATGCGGCGGGAAGGGTTCAGCAACTATCCCGGCGAGTGGTGGCATTTTGATCTGGGCGACTGCCTCTGGGCCCGTTTTCGCGGTGGTGAGTACCGCTATCCTGCTGCGGAGTGAGTGACCCCGGAGCAAGCTCCGGGAAAGAGCGTTCTCTTCTCTGTCGTCAGGCCGTTTCCGCCATGGGTTGGCTGAAGGCCTGTTGCCAGAGCAGCAGCTCCTGCAGCGGCATGGGCTTGCCAAAGACATAGCCCTGTATCAGATAGACCCCCTGCTGATACAGGTAGTCGACCTGCTCCCGGGTCTCGACCCCTTCGGCAATCATCTCCATCCCAGACTCTCGGCCAAAGGCGATGATGGCATCCAGCACGCTGCGTTTGAGGTCGTCGGTGCCTATGGTGTCGACGAACATCTTGTCGATCTTGATCTGGCGGATCCCGAGGCTCTGCAGATAGGCGAAGCCGCCATAGCCGGTACCAAAGTCATCCAGTTTGATGTGATAGCCCCGCTCTTGCAGGGCATTGATCTCGCTGGTAGCACTCTTGATATCGGTCAGCGGTTTGCGCTCGGTCAGCTCAAAGGTGAGCTGGGCGGGGGAGGGCCACTGATGCTGTTGCAGCAGGTTGCGCAGCAGAGGCTGCTCGACATGGGCCGCCACCAGATTGACGCTGACCCACTGAGTTGCAGCCATAGAGAAGAGGTCTGTGAGTACCCGCTCCAGCAATTGGGCGGTTATCGGCAGGATCAGCCCCTGCTCTTCGATATAGTCGATAAAGGCGCCGGGAGGAACCAGTTCACCGCCGCGCCGCCAACGCAGCAGCGCCTCGAAGCCAACGACTTCTCTGGTTCGGCTATCCACTACCGGCTGGTAGAAGGGTTCAAACTCCTGATTTTTCAAACCGATCTGCAACAGTCCTTGCAGCGAGCGCTGATAGTGGCGATGCAACCAGTAGGCACCAGCCAGCAGAATACCCAGCGCCACACCAATCCATAAAGCCAGGGTTTCAGCCTGCGCTCTGGCATAACGTGTCAGCGCCTGGCCTGCCCATAACGTCTGTTTGGTCAAGGTATTGGGTTCGTAAGAGTCGATACTGTTCGGGTCTGGCTCCTGTTTGATTCGTTTGTCCCCACGCGGCAGCATGGGGACGTAAGAATCTTTGTTGATCAGGTTGAACTCCAGATAGAAGCAGTCGGTACAGGGGGTCTGAAGGATTTCGTGGATCCAGCTGTTGTCCAGCACCCAATAGGCAATGTTGCCATTGGTGGCTCTGTAATAGACCACCAGTTCCTGTTCCGTATTGAAGCTGGGTGGTGTGGCGGTCAGGCCGAACGGGCCTATGGCGATGTCATCAGGTTGTGGGCTGATGGCAATCGAGATTCCTTGCCCCAGGCTGGAGCAGACCAGCCCCGAGTCAAGCTCCAACCCTTGCAGGCGAATATGGGTGTTGTAAAAACGGGGGTTGCGCAGTAGCGACATATCCTTGGCGCCGCAGTTGAACTCGAACTGTTTCAACTGGGTAGAGAGAATCTCGTTAATAATTTTGTAGCGTTCGATGTTGGCCTGCTTTATCTCGGCCATCTTCTGCTCCAGCATTCTTTCTGCAAGAGGCTCAGCCAGCCAGTACGCAATTGGTTGACCGAAAAAAACAGGAAAAACCAACAATAACAAATAGATAAGTATTGATGGGGTGCGCATGGGGCGACCTGTTGTATGGTTGGGCCCATATGGGCAACATTGAGTTTATTGCATTAGTACAATCAATTTGAAGCGGGATTATTAGTTGCCTTGATTAAATTATTAACATAATGATTTTAAATGTTTTTACTCCTTGAATATGAGGAGATTCAATCGTTAACCTGTCATAAATGACAATTGCCCGACTTATCCGAACGCATTAGAGTAGCCCCGCGGTTTGACTCACCGTGTGTTCAATACTCCTGTATCTGTTTTTTGTCAGTAGCACAGAGTGTTAGTTTTGATATGAGTGTTCCTTTTGGTCCCTTTTCAGGGACCATTTTTCTTTCTGCCATTTTCCGCTCTGCTCTCTTCGTTTGCTCCGCGCTTGGTAATCTCCCCCCGCTTTCGGTATCCTCGCCCCTTTGAAATTGCAGAAGCGGGATCTCCATCCATAGCAGGGCGCTGATCGCCGCTGCTACCATGAGGTCACATGGATGATGCTGGGCATACGGAAAGGCGCATGAAACTGACTACACAGCTTGTCTCGTTTATCACCCTGTGCGTGATTGCCGCCATGGCGACCGTGCTGATTGGCGGCGTGTTCAGCTTTCGCGAGCTGGGGATGGAGCTGCAGCAGAAGAAAGTCGATGCGTTGGTCGAGGTGATCGACAAGCAGCTCGATGTCTCCCATGACATGAACGAGATGAGTCACTGGTTGCCCACCCTGCTGCGCGCTTCCCACGTCGTCGAGCTGGAGGTGCGCCAGAACGATCAGCGTGTCTACTGGTTTCGCGATGTGCAGCGTTCGGTCGATGATCAGTTGTTGCTGCCATACAGCAAGGCGCTTATCCATCAGGTCGGCATGCAGGCCAATCTGAAGCTGGAGCGCCCCTTCAAGGAGGCGGAGTACTCCATCAAGGCGATGTCCGGTATCTCCTTCGGCGTCTTTATCGTGGTGTTCGGCCTCTGGTACTCCATTCGCTGGCTGCGCCAGCAACTGCGCGGAGCCGAGTTGTTGGCCGAGCGTGCCCAGCTGATCCTCGATGACAAACTCTCCAAACTGAATCACGACCCTGCCGAAGAGTGGCCGGTTGCCGCCAGTCAGGCGCTCGACCATCTGCTGGCCGAGCTGGCGGATGCCCGCAAGGAGCGCAGCCGTTTCGACAACTTCATCCGCAGCAATGCCTTCGTCGACAAGATGACCGGCATTGGCAACCGTCTCTTTTTCGACAACCGGCTCGAGAGCGCCATCATGGAGGCGAGCGTGATGAGTGGCGGTGTGCTGCTGATCGATCTCGCTTGTCTCGAGGATCTGGAGGCCGAGCAGTTCGATCTGCTGGGTCATGACCTGATGCTGGAGGCAAGCGCGACTATCGGGGCCTTCGTGCGCAAGCACAGTGGCGCCCTGCAGGCCCGCTATGCCGGGCAAGTGTTTGCCGTGCTGCTGCCCAATATGTCCGAAAGCGAGATGGTGGACAGTGCCAGCCAGCTGCTCAAGAGCCTGCAGCGCCTCCACTGGCCGCAGGAGGTTAATCCGGAGACCGCGGTTTATCTCGGCGCCGTCTGCTATCAGTCGCAGGACTCCCTGCTCAAGGTACAGGAGGAGGCGGAGCTGGCCCTCAAGAGCGCCCGTCTGCAAGGGCACAACGGCTGGTTCCTCTACGAAAAGCAGCTGGATGAGGAGCAGAGCAGCAAGGGGACGGTGCGCTGGCGTACTCTGCTCAGCCGCCGCCTCGAAGAGCAGGCCATCGAATTTTATATCCAGCCGATCCAGCAGGATCGCGGGCAGGTGGTGCTGCAGCAGGAGCTGCTCACCTATCTTGAGGATGAGCAGGGGCGGCCACTGCCGGCCGGGATCTTCATGCCGATGGCCGAGAAGGTGGGGCTGTTGCTCCAGCTGGATCGGCTGGTGGCGGAGCAGACCCTGGCGTTGCTGCGTCAGCGCTCCGACCAGAGCTGCCCGGTCAGTCTGGCTCTCAGCGCCCAGAGCCTGCTCCATCGCGACTTCCAGCGCTGGCTCTTCTTCGCTCTGTTCCAGCTGCCACGCAGTACCAACGAGCGGCTGATCCTGCAACTTTCCGAGGCGCAGGTTACCCGCCATTTCGAAGCCCTCAAGCGACCGCTGCGCTCCCTGCGGATGCTCGGATGCATGCTGGCCATCGATCATGCCGGCCAGGATGTGGTAAGCACCCAGTACATCAAGGAGTTCGAAATCAACTTCCTCAAGCTCCACCCCAGCCTGGTGCGGGAGATCCATGCTCGCCAGGTGAACCAGATGGCAGTGCGCAGTCTGGTGGGCGGCTGCGCCAATACCCCGACCCGGGTTCTGGCCGTGGGGGTCGAGAGTGGTGACGAGTGGAAGATGCTGCGTCACCTCGGGGTACATGCGGGGCAGGGCCCCTGGTTTGCGCTGCCCGAGCGACTGGTGATGGAGCCGGCCGAAGCCTGATGTCTCAGAGGCGGCCCTGCTCCCTGAGCCCGGCCAGCCCCTGCATGCCACCGGTGTGGATAAATACGATCCTGCTGCCCGGAGCTATGCGACCCGCAGCCAGCTCGCGAAACAGCCCGTACATTGCCTTGCCGCTGTAGATGGGTTCCAGCGGCAGACCGGTTTCGGCGCTGAAGGCCTGTACCCACTGCCAGAGCGCCGGGCTGAATCTGGCGTAACCTCCATCGTGATGATCCAGTGCGATCTGCCAGCCTGGGGTTGTGGCGGCGGCGGAGTAGAGGCGGCGCACTTCGTCGGCGATAAAGTTGCCTCCTTTGAGCACGGCGATGGCGAGGATCTGCTCCCTTTCCCGCTTGCCGGCAATCAGGCCGGCCAGGGTGCCGCCGCTGGCGCAGGGGAGCACCCAGAGATCCGGCGAGAAGGGGAGCTCGGTTACCAGTTCGGCCACGCCGGGGATGGCGAGAGGACTGCTCCCGCCTTCGGGTACGATGAGGGTGTCTGCGGCTTCAAATTGAGCCAGCCATTCCGGCTCCTGACGCCGCCGGTAGCTCTGCCGATCGACAAAAACGAGATCCATGCCCCAGCGTCTGGCATCGCTCAGGGTAGAGTTGCTGACTGAGTCACTTTCGCCCCGTATGATACCTGTGGTGCGAAGGCCAAATTGATGGCCGGCAGCGGCCATGGCATGGATATGATTGGAGTAAGCGCCACCAAAGGAGAGCAGGTGGCATTTACCGTGTTCGCGGGCATGGTGCAGATGGTACTTGAGCTTGCGCCACTTGTTGCCGGAGATGAGCGGATGGATCAGATCGTCCCGTTTGCACCAGAGCTCGACGCCATAGCGGGCCAGCAGTGGATGGTGGATCGCTTGCAGTGGTGACGGGCCAATGGCACTGATTTCAAACGCCGGCGGCGAAGGGTTGGCTTGCAATGGTGAGTCCCTCTTTTGTCTGGAGGCTAATCTGCTGTTTATGTTAATGTTTCACTCATTTAATCACTAATGACGGGCGGGCTTACATGAAACAACTGTTCAGACGGTCGACGCCAAGCCGCCAGGTGGGGCTCTTGCTGGCCAATGACAGGATCATGCTGGCAGCTGTGGGCAATCCCCCTGTGTTTGCTACGCGCGCCATCAACAGCCCGCAAGAGTGGCCGCTCGCCGTCAACGAACTATTCACTCGCCACGGCCTTGCCAAATCCCGGGTACGCGTTGCTCTGGCCGCCCCGCTCTATCAGCAGATCCAGATCGACAAGCCTGCCGTCCCCGATGCCGAAATGGCGGGGGCGCTCCCCTGGGCCATCAAGGATTATGTCAACGAGCCGGTGCTGCAGCTGGCGATGGATTACGTGGATCTGCCCACTCCACCCGCCGGTCGACCGCGGATCAATGTCATCTGCCTGCCCAAAAGCAGGGTGCAGCAACTGGCGGAGGCGATCAACGGCATTGCCACCCTGCAATCCATCATCAGTGACGAGCTGGCGCTGACCTCCCTCTATGAGGCGGATGAGGCGGTGCGCATGCTGCTCTGGCAGCCGAAGGGGCAGGATCTGCAACTGCTGGTTTTCCATCAGGGGGGGCTCTGTTTCTCCCGCCAGTTGCGCGGTTTTGCCTCCCTGACCGGCGAACAGGAGCCTGACAGCATGTTGCTCGACTCGCTGGCGCTGGAGATCCAGCGCTCGTTCGATTATCTGGTCGGCCAGCTCAAACTGCCGGAGATTGGCCAGATGCAGCTGGCCGTCGCCTCACCCTTTATTGGCACCCTGGTTCGCCACATGGAGCATACCTTCGGCCTCGCTGTCTCCGCCATGGCCAACAAGGCGGTACTGGCCGGTGTCGAATACCTCTCGGCCTATGCTGCCGCCATCGGGGAGGATGCCTGATGAAACGTCAGATAAACCTCTATGGCGCCGAGTTTCACCCCAAGCGGCAGTGGGCCAGCCTCAACCAGATGGTGCTGGCATGGGGCATCACCCTGCTTGTCATCTTGCTGGTCGGCGCCGGTTACGGCTGGCAGCAGCGCAGTGTCAGCAGAGCGCTGGCACAGGTCAACGCCGAGCTGGCGCTCAAGCGCAGCGAGGCGCAGCGGCTCGATGCCGATCTGGCGCGCCATCTGGCCGATCCGGCCCTGCAGCAGCAGTTGCTCAACAAACAGGACGATCTGGGGGCTAGACAGGAGCTGCGGCGCCAGCTGGGCTCCTTATCCCTGCAAAAATCGCAGGGGTATGCCGGTGTGTTGGCCGATCTCTCCCGCATTCGCAGCAGCAATCTCTCCCTGCAACGGATCGAGATCCACGAAGGGCGGATCAATCTCTCCGGCTTTGCCGGTCGCAGTCAGGATGTGCCGGCCTGGGTCAACCGCTTCAAGCAGGCCCCGACCCTGATGGGCAAGGAGTTTGGCGAGTTGACCCTAAGTCGTGACAAGGAGGGGCGTCTTGCGTTCCAGTTGAGTGGCATTGCGCGGGAGAAGCCCTGATGAACCTGAAAGCACAATGGCAGGAGTGGTCCCGGCGAATTAACGCCCTGAGCCAGCGGGAGCGGGTGCTGATCCTGCTGACCGGGCTGGTGCTGCTGGTGGCGGCCTGCGTCTATGGCTGGCTGGATGGGGCTGATACCCGGTTGCGGCAGGATCGCATGGCCCTGAGCGCCGCCGAACGCGATCTCGAAATCCTCGGGCTGGAGAATCTGGGCAAGCAGGCTCGTCTGCAGCGGGATCCCAATCAGGGGGTTCGTGAACAGCTAGCCCGAGTGGATAGTGATCTTGCCGCTGTCGATGAGGCGCTCAAGGCCCAGACTGTCGACCTGATCCCGGCCCACGAAATGCCGCAGGTGCTGGAGGCGTTGCTCTCCCGCTCTGCCAATCTCCATATGCTGGCACTCAGTTCACTGGAGCCGACGCCGCTGATGGCCGGAGAGCAGGGGCAGAAGGTCAATCTTTACAAACACGGTATTCGTCTCCAGCTGGAAGGCGGTTATTTCGATGTATATCAATATCTCAAGGCGCTGGAGGCGTTGCCTCGCCACTTTTACTGGAAACAGTTCGATTATCAGGTGAAAGCCTATCCGGGGGCAGTGGTGGAGATGGAGATCTACACCCTGAGTACCAGCAAGGAGTTTATTCGTGGCTAGATGGTTTGCATTGGGGGCGTGCCTCTTTGCGTTGCTGGCGCAAGCTGGGCAGACCGAGGTGTTGCAGGATCCCACCGCACCCTTGGCCGACATGGCGGTTGGCGCGAGTGCAACCGGCCAGAACAGCGCTGGCTTGCCAAAGCTGCAGAGCATCATGCTGGGCAATGGCCCGGCACTGGCGGTGCTCAATGGCAAGAGTTATCGGGTTGGGCAGCAGGTGGACGGCTACAAGCTGGTGGCCATCAATGCCGATGCGGTGGTGCTGGAGAAGGCGGGAAAACGCCATTCGGTGGCACTGTTTGCCAGCAAGATCAGGGTTTGAGCCGCACTAGCCATTGGCAGGTAAGCCGGGTTTATCGAGTTTCATTGCAGGGTGCACTAATTACATGAAAATACACCGTTTCTGTCTGATCACCTTGGCCATGATGGCCGCAGGCTGCACTACCTACAAGCACCCCGAGCCAACTCAGGCCAAGGACGCGCTCAAGCAGGCGATGAATGAGCAGCAGAAGCAGCAAAATGCCCCCCTGACCACACTGCCCAAGTCGGTGCAGAGCGAGCTGCTGCAACTGAACCGGCCGCAGATGCCGGTTGCCATGCCGGAGAAGCGGTTGCGTATTGCTGCCCACGACGTGGAGGCGGTGGAGTTTTTCGGTTCCCTGTTCAAGGGCTCCCGCTATAGCGTGGCGGTGCATCCCGGGGTCTCTGGGCTGGTCTCGGTCGAACTGAAAGATGTCACCCTGCCCGAAGTGCTGGCGGTAGTTGGCGATATGTATGGCTTCGACGTGCAGCGCAAAGGGAGTGTTTTCCATATCTATCCTGCCGGCCTGCGTACCGAGACAATCCCGGTCAACTATCTGATGCTCTCCCGGCGCGGCCTCTCCCGCACCTCTGTCAGTACTGGCGGGGTGACTGCCAATGACAACAACAACGGTAGCAACAGCAATTTCGACAACTCATCCAGCAACAGCACGACCAATAGCACGACAAATAACTCGAGCAACTCGAACAGCAGTGGCAATGGCACCCGGATCGAGACCGACAGCAATAGCGACTACTGGACCGATCTGCGCGATGCGCTGCAGACGCTGATTGGCAACGGGGATGGACGAGCCGTGATCACTAGCCCACAGGCGGGTCTGGTGACGGTGCGGGCCTATCCTAAAGAGCTCAAGGCGGTACGCGAGTTCCTCAGCCAGTCGGAAGATCACCTCAAGCGTCAGGTGGTGCTGGAGGCTCGGATTCTTGAAGTCTCGCTGAACGAAGGCTATGAGCAGGGAGTGAACTGGAACAAACTCTCTGCAACTGCCGATGGCAAGGGGATGACCACTGGCGGCTCTCTGGCAAATACTCAGCTGCCCAGTACATCCAACCAGATCTTTACCGCGCTCGGTGGTGGAGCCAGCTTCAAGATCTCCGACGGCAACTTCGATGTGACCGTCAATCTGCTCAAGACTCAGGGCGATGTGAATACCCTCTCCAGCCCGCGTGTGACCGCCACCAATAACCAGAAGGCGGTGATCAAGGTAGGGTCAGACGAGTATTTTGTGACCAATGCCTCTACCACTATTACCTCGACTTCGACCGGGACAGACAAGACGCCAAACGTCGAGCTGACCCCTTTCTTTTCGGGGATTGCGCTTGATGTGACTCCACAGATTGACGAAGAGGGCAAAGTTTTGCTCCATATCCATCCCTCCGTCATCGACACAGAAGAGCAGAGCAAAACCATCGATTTGGGGACCGGCGGCACGATTACACTGCCACTGGCCAAAAGCGATATTCGTGAGTCCGATACCGTGGTACAGGCCAAAAATGGCGACATCATTGTCATCGGCGGTCTGATGAAGACCGACAAGAAGGAGGCTGTCAGCAAGGTGCCGTTACTGGGCGATATCCCCTGGGTGGGCGAAGCCTTTACCAACCGCAGTGAAAGCAACAGAAAGGTGGAGCTGGTGATTCTGCTCAAGCCGACTGTGGTGGAAGATGGCACCTGGCAGAACGAGTTGCAGCGTTCCGCCGATCTGCTCGACAAGTGGTATCCATCCAAGGGCTAACCCATGACTCAGCGAGCGGTCAGTCTTATTCCGGATGGTCTGCTGCGATTTGTTCGCAGAGGTCTCTTGCCCGCGGTTGCAGGTAACGCCTGATGTACCTGACTCATTTCGGCCTGCAGGAGGCGCCGTTCAGCCTTACCCCCAACACCGGTTTCTACTACGGCCTGCCGCCTCATGAAGAGGCGCTGCAGGTGCTCAACTGGGCGCTGGCTCAGGGGGAAGGGTTTATCAAGGTGACCGGCGAAGTGGGTACCGGTAAGACCCTGCTCTGCCGCAAACTGCTGAGCGAGCTGGGCTCGGAAGAGTGCCCGGTACGCCTGGCCTGGCTGCCCAATCCCCACCTCAGTCCAGCCGAGCTGCGCACCGCGCTGGCACTGGAGCTGGGGTTGTCAGTGCGGGATCAGAGCGAGCTGGATCTCACCGATCGCATCCATCGCCATCTGATCAGCCTGCATCAGCAGGGGAGTCGGGTGGTGGTTCTGATCGACGAGGCACAGGCTCTGCCGGACGAGACGCTGGAGGCCATTCGGCTGTTTGGCAATCTGGAAACCGAGTCGAGCAAACTGTTGCAGATAGTGCTGTTTGGTCAGCCCGAACTGGATGTGCGGCTGGCCAAAACCAATCTGCGTCAGCTGCGCCAGCGCATTGGCTTCTCCTATCGCCTGCGACCACTCAGTTTTGACGAGACTCGTGCCTATCTGGAGCACAGATTGCAGGTCTCCGGCTATCGTGGTGCGCCGCTGTTCGCCGGCCGCGCCTTGCGCCTGCTGTGGCGCGCCTCGCGCGGGGTGCCAAGGCTTATCAACATCCTGGCGCACAAGTGCCTGATGCTGGCCTATGGTCAGGGGGCTCGTCAGGTTGATGGACGGCTGGTAGGGCTCGCCATTCGCGATACCGACGATGCCAGCCGCTTTGCGCCGCGGCGCTGGTGGCCGCTGTTGCTATTGCTGGGATGTGCCCTGGCTTATGGAGTCTGGTCATGAGCGTGATCAACCAGATGCTGAAAGATCTGGAGCAGCGCCAGCAAGGTGCCGAAGGGGCGGCCGTCTACGTCGCTCCGGCGCGCCAGCAGGGTTGGTGGATGCTGCTGCTCACCCTGCTCTGCGGGCTGGCGCTCGGGATCTTGGGGTGGCGAACCTGGATCTACTGGCAGCAAACCCGTACGGTTGCGCCACAGGCCAATGTAGTGAGTGAGCAGGCCACTCCCGATGCGGTTGCCCGGGTTGCCGAGCCGGTCGCTTCAGCCGCATCGGCCGAAGTGGCCGCTACCCTGCCTCTGCCCCGTCAGGCTGAACCTGTAGAGGAAGAAGCAGAAGACGAGGCATCGCTGGCTCAGGGGGAGGGTGCTCCCTTCGATGCCTCCAGCGAGATTGACCAGCGGACGCCGACCGATGAGGAGCTGCAGCCCGAGCTGTATGCCGAACTGGCCGCAGAGCAGCAGGCTGCCGCCGCACCGCGCAAGCCGAGCGTGCTCAAGATTGAAACGGTCGAGCTGTCACCCAAAGAGCTGGCAGCGCTCTCGGAGCGCAAGGCGACTACCGCCATGGCCAAGGGCAATATGCGCGATGCGCAGGACAACTACTACGACGTGCTGGCTCACGATCCCTATAACCAGGGCGCCCGTGAACAGCTGGCCGGCTTGCTCTACGGCGAAGGGCGGCTGACCGAGGCACGCCAGCTGCTGGAGGAGGGGATCCGGCTCGATCCGCAACAGGCCGATTTCCGCCTGCTACTGGCCCGTCTTGCCATCAGCGAGGGGTTGCAGCAGCAGGCGCTGGGCTGGTTGGCTGGTTATCAGCCCGATCTCGCCAGCAATCTGGACTATTACGCCACCTGGGCCGGACTGGCGCAGGAGCTGGGACAGAATGTCGAGGCGGCCAATCTCTATGTGAAGCTGCTGCGTCAGCAGCCCGATCAGGGACGCTGGTGGCTTGGGCTTGGTGTGGCTGAGGATGGTCAGGGCCACAGCCAGCGTGCCCTCGATGCCTATCGCAATGCCCAGCTGCATGGCAACCTGGGTGAAGCATCCAGCAACTGGCTGGAACAACGGATTGCCCAGCTTGCTCCCTGACGATCACCGGATCAGATGGAGCAAGGGGGGAAGAGAACAACAGGAATCGGAGTAGCAATGGCACAACCCAGACTGAAAATGCGCCTCGGCGACCTGCTGGTACAGGAACAGATCATCTCCGATGATCAGCTGCAGCTCGCGCTGCAGCAGCAGCGTCAGACCGGCCGCAAGCTGGGCACCACCCTCATTGATCTCGGCTTTATCAGCGAGGTGCAGTTGCTGCAATTCCTCGCCCGTCAGCTGGATGTGCCCTTCTTTGATCTCAACAACCTCACCATAGATGCTGCCGCGGTGCCGCTGTTGCCCGAGGTGCAGGCGCGCCGTTACCGGGCGCTGGCGGTCAATCTCACCGACGATCGGGTGACGGTGGCCATGTCGGACCCGGCCGATCTGAGTGCACTGGATGCCATCGCTGCGTTGCTAAGCCCGCGCATCATGGTGCTGGCGGTTGCCCGAGAAGGGCAGCTGCTGGAGTATTTCGACCGGCTCTACCGCCGTACCCGCGAAATCGAGAGCTTCGCCGAACAGCTGCAGGAGGAGTATCAGGACACCGGCTTCGAGCTGGGCTCCAGCAATCTGGGAGCTAATGATGAGGGGGAGGCGACGGTGGCCAAGCTGCTGCGCTCCCTGTTTGAAGACGCGGTGCAGGTTGGCGCCTCGGATATCCATATCGAGCCGGACGAGAAGGTGCTGCGCATTCGCCAGCGGATCGACGGCATCCTCCATGAAAATATCCTCAACGAGGTGCGTATCGCCCAGGCGCTGGTGCTGCGTCTCAAGCTGGTGGCGGGGCTCGATATCTCCGAGAAGCGCTTGCCGCAGGATGGCCGTTTCAACATGAAGGTGCGCGGCCGTGATGTGGATGTGCGGATGTCCACCATGCCGGTACAGTATGGCGAGTCGGTGGTGATGCGTCTGCTGGATCAATCCTCCGGCATCCTCTCGCTGACCGAAACCGGAATGCCGCCCGATATCCTGACCCGTTTCCGCCGTCAGCTCAAACGGCCACACGGCATGATCCTGGTGACAGGCCCGACCGGTAGCGGCAAGACTACGACCCTCTATGGTGCCCTCTCCGAGCTCAATCAGGCGAGCCAGAAGATCATCACGGTTGAAGACCCGGTGGAGTACCGTTTGCCTCGCATCAGCCAGGTGCAGGTCAACCCCAAGATTGGCCTCACCTTCTCCCACGTGCTGCGTTCTACCTTGCGTCAGGACCCGGACATTCTGCTGGTGGGCGAGATGCGCGACAACGAGACGGTGGAGATCGGCCTGCGCGGCGCCATCACCGGTCATCTGGTGTTGACTACCCTGCACACCAACGATGCGGTGACCAGTGCCCTGCGCCTGATCGATATGGGGGCTCCGGGCTATCTGGTGGCCAGTGCCCTGCGGGCGGTTGTTGCCCAGCGACTGGTGAGACGGATCTGCGAACACTGTGTCGAGGAGAAGGTGCCGGACGAAGGACAGACGACCTGGCTTACCGTGCTCTCGGGAGAAGCCCCCGGTCAGCATACCTATCACAAGGGGCGGGGTTGCCAGAGCTGCAACTTCACCGGTTATTCGGGCAGGATCGGGGTGTACGAGTTGCTGGAGCTGGATCAACCGATGATGGATGCACTGCGCCGCAATGACGCTGAGGGTTTTGCCAAGGCGGCCCGTCAGCATGAGCACTATCGGCCGCTGGCCCTCACTGCCCTCGATTATGCCCGTGAGGGGATCACCTCGGTGGATGAGGTGCTCCGGTTGGCAGAGGATTTGGGGTAAGCGATGGCTAACTTTGCCTACAAGGGGCGCGACAGCCAGGGCAACGCTACCAGCGGTGTGGTTGAGGCGGCCAACGAAATGGCGGCAGCCGAGCAATTGATGCGCCGTGGCGTGATGCCTACCGAGCTCAAGCCGGGCAAGGCCAAGGGGGCTGAGCTTAACTGGTCGCTGCTGCTGGAAGGTGGTGTCAAACTCGACGAGCTGGTGATCTTCTGCCGCCAGATGTATGCCCTGACCCGGGCCGGGATCCCGATCTTACGCGCCATCGCCGGGCTGGAGGAGAGCACCCATAGCAAGCCGCTCAAACGTGCGCTCCATGCGCTGGGAGAGGATCTTGGCAACGGCCGACCCTTGTCGAGCTCGATGCAGGCTCACCCCAGAGTGTTCAGCAGTCTCTTTATCGCCATTATCCACGTCGGGGAGAACACCGGCCAGCTGGAAGAGGCCTTCCTGCAGCTTGCCACCTATTTCGAGCTGGAGCTGGAGACCCGCAAGCGGATCAAGACGGCGATGCGTTATCCCAGCTTCGTGCTGATCGCCATCGGCATTGCCATGGTGATCCTCAATATCATGGTGATACCGGTCTTTGCCGGCATGTTTGCCAAATTCGGGGTGGAGCTGCCGCTGGCGACCCGGATCCTGCTCGCGACCTCTCACTTCTTTGTGCACTACTGGTGGCTGATGCTCGCCACCCTGATTGCTATTGTTGTCAGCTGGCGGCGCTGGGTAGCGACCCCCAAGGGCAAGCTGACCTGGCATCGCTGGCAACTCAGGTTGCCTATCGTCGGAACCATCATAGAGCGCTCTCTGCTGGCCCGTTTTGCCCGCAGTTTTTCCATGATGCTTAAAGCCGGGGTACCACTCAATACGGCCCTGACGCTGGTTGCCGATGCGGTGGATAACGCTTGGATGGCTGGCCGGGTCCGTGATATGCGGGCCGGGATCGAGCGGGGCGAGAGCCTGCTGCGCACCGCCAGCAGCAGTGGTCTGTTTACCCCGTTGGTAATGCAGATGATTGCGGTGGGTGAAGAGACCGGTCAGGTCGATGATCTGCTCCATGAAGCTGCCGAATATTACGAGCGAGAGGTCGACTATGACCTCAAGAGCCTCACCGCGCGGATCGAGCCGATTCTGATCGGGATTGTGGCGGTCATGGTGCTGATCCTGGCGCTGGGTATCTTCACTCCGATGTGGGACATGATGAGAGCCGTAAGAGGCAAGTAACCCGGTATATTCACCTCGGAGTGGTGGGACATAATGAGGGCCGTATGAGGCAAGTAATTTGCTGGCGTAGCCGCGGGGAGTCGAGGGCTGGATGAGCAGACAGGCAGTGCAGGATGACCGCTGGCTCGGCGGCTATCGGCGGATTGCGGTGGTGATCCTGCTGATGATTATTGTGGCTACGCTGGCGCGCACTTATCAGCACAACCGGGAGGAGGCACAGCAGCTCACTCTCACCCTGCTGGGTGTGCAATTTGCCGAACGGGCACAACGTTTGCACGGCCTCTGGCTCGATGAGCGGCGGCCCCGGACGCTCTATGTGGGTGAGCAGGGCTGGCATTTCGATGAGCGAGGCTGGCCACTTGGTCTGTCGCCACTGCAATCCCCTTCCGCTGATTGCCGGCAGCTGTGGCTGGCGCTGATGGGAGAACAGCAGGAGGAGCTACCTCCTCTGCAGTTTCTGGCCCGCGCCGATGGCAGTGGTTGCGACATCGGATGGGATGGTTATTGGCTCTTTTATCAATTTTCTGACGGGCGCGTGATTAAATCACCTTGAACAGGGGCGATGATAGGGCCTAACGGCATGATTTTTTTGAGTCTGCATGAAATAATGCAGGCTCTATTGGGGAGGGTGCATGACAATGAAATCAACGGCACTGAGAGTGCCAATGAGAGGGATGATGAAACGGACGGCAGGTTTCTCTCTGATTGAGCTGGTGATCGTCATCGTGATCCTGGGGATCCTGGCGGTAACGGCGTTGCCCCGTTTTCTCGATGTGACTGACGAGGCGAAGAAGGCCAGTGTCGAGGGGGTCTCCGGCGGTTTTGCTACCGGGGTATCTCTGGTGCGGGCCCAGTGGGAGGCCGAGGGACGAGCCAAACAGGATAGCCTCAACACCGTGCTCTATGACGGTTCCCGTTTCTATCTGACAACACCGACCGATACCCAGATCAGCAACGGCGAGTTATCGCCCGGCTATCCGATGGATACCGCTGCTGGCGGCTCTCCCGATGTGGATCCTGCCAATCTGACGGCCGCGCGGTGTCTGAAAATTTGGGAGGGGTTGCTGCAAAACCCACCCAAGGCTACGGCCAGCTTCAGTGAAGTGCGCGGTAGTGGTAATGACCTGAAATACTATGCCACCGTGAGCAGTAATGGACTTGATTCGGTCTGCCGTTACTATCTGGTCAATAGTTTAAGTAAGGGCAGCGATGGCAAGTATCAGGATCCGCAAGGCAGTACTGATGCATTTATGAGTTTCAGTTACCGTCCGGCCTCCGGTCAGGTGACCACCAACATTAATTGACAGAGGAAAGTGCAATGAAAAAACAGGCGGGTTTTACCCTGATCGAACTGGTTATCGTGATCATCATTCTGGGGATTCTGGCAGTGACTGCCGCTCCCAAGTTCCTGAATCTGCAGGATGATGCTCGTTATTCTGCTGCTCAGGGGGTGCAGGCTGCGCTGCAAAGCAGTTCTCAAATGATATATAGCAAGGCTGCTATTGCTGGCTTGGAGAATTCCGCTTCAGGTGCAGCTGTTTCTGTGGCCATCAGTACTACCGACACGGTTAAAACTAACTACGGCTATCCAGTAACAGATGAAGTTGCTAAAACCGTAACACTGGATGGATGGGCAGAAGTATCTGGTAGCAAAGGCACTTTCCGTGCAGCAAGTGCGCAAGATAATAAGTGTGACGTTACTTACGCAAATACTTTGACCAGCAACGCCAATAGACCAACGATTTCTATCAATACTGCGTGTAATTGATTGATTTCCAAGCGAGGCTTCGGCCTCGCTTTCTCTTTTCCCTGATGAGAAAATCCATGCCTGCAACCAAGGGCTTTACCCTGATTGAACTGGTACTGGTGATCCTGTTGCTCGGGATTCTGGCCGCCTTTGCTGTGCCCAAATGGCTGGGCAAAGGCGGCTTTGAAACTCAAAGTTTGCGTGATGAGCTGCTGACCCGGCTGCGCTTGGTGCAGACAGTCAATATGCATGAGCCTGCCAACCGCTGTACCCAGCTGGTGGTCGATGCATCCAGTTTTGCTCATATTACCCAGGCTGTTGCCGGCGCAGTTTGTCCCGCACCTGGCGCTATTGCCAGCTGGAGTGGCAATCAACGCACCCGTGGTCGTCCGGTCACGCCTTCTGCTGGTATGACTATCTCCCTCAATAACAGCAGTAGCTTTGTGCTCCGTTTCGATCAGATGGGACGGCCAATCGGGGTTTGCAGTGCGGGATGTATCCTGCAGGTAAGCGATGGTCGCGAGACGGGGGCAATCAGGATCGAGTCAGAGGGCTATATCCATGAGAGCCCTTGAGCGCGGTTTTACCCTGATCGAGCTGATCGTCGGCATAGTGCTGCTGGCGGTGGCGCTGACCGGCATTCTCGGTTTACTCATCAATCAGGCGCCGCAGGCGGTTGATCCGGTGCAGCAGGTGCGTGCCGCCCAGTTGGCCCAGCGCCTGACTGGCGAGATCCTGCAAAAGTCGTTTGATGAGCAGTCGGATCATAATGGCGGGCGTTATCGCTGTGGCGAACAGGTTGCCGGTGTGACGATTACACCCTGTTCAGGCAGTTATGGTTCTGATGGTGAGCCAGCCCCCTACGCCTACAACGATGTGGATGACTTCGATACGGCCGGCAACTGGCGGGATGCCAGCTGGTTTACCCAGACTTCGTCAGGTCTCGGCAGCGCTGAGTATCGCAACTATCAGGTCAAAATCGCTGTCAGTGCCGTTGATTTCAGCGATGGTACCTTCAAGAACTGTACGGCACCCTGCTCGGTAGGCAAGCGCATCGATTTGCAGGTTCGCCTGCCCAATCAGAGCGTGCTCGATTTCTCCTTCTATCGGGGGAATTACTGATGGGCAGAGTTATCCAACGGAGCCATAGCACTGTCCCTACCACTTCGCGCTCAGCCAGCGGTTTTACTCTGGTCGAGCTGGTGATGGTAATTTTGCTGCTCGGGATCATGGCGACCTTTACCAGCCAGTTTATCGGTATTGGCACCCAGATCTACGGCGATGCCAGCAGCCGTGAGCAGCTGATGAGCGATGCCCGCTTTGCCATGGAGCGGCTAAACCGCGAGCTGCGTAATGCGGTGCCCGGTTCTGAGCGGATCGAGACTGCGGGCGGCCTCTGGGTTGATTCCGGTGCCTGTCTGCGCTTCTGGCCCATCAGCACCTCCAGCCGCTACCTTGCCCTGAACAAAACGGTATCTGGCAGCAGCTCCACGCTGGAGCTGGTGATGGCAACGCCTGCCGCCGCGACGGATCCCCTGAGCACTGATGCGACCGCGGTCAAAGTCGGTGATCTGATGGTGGTCTTTCCGTTACCCAATTCTAGTGCGGGCTCCCTGAGCAGTGGTTGTGATTACGGGCGCTGCGTGGCCAACGTCACAGCAGTGCAGACCCCGGTATCCGGTGCACAATCCATCCGCTATACCAGTGCCGAGAGTCTGGCCGGCCTCTCGCCGGGGAGCCGGGTTTATTTTGCCAATCAACAGGTTCGCTATTGCGTAGAGGGCAACACTATCACTCGGGCAAGTGCTGCCATCAGTGCATCCTTGCCTGCCACCGGCGTGTTGATGGCCGATGCTCTTGCTTCCGGCAATTTCTATCGGGAAACCTCAGCCTTCAACGCGGAGGGAGAGTTTGGCATGCGCTTCGTATTCGCGCGCAAGGGGGAGTCGGTCATGTTCAATCACAAGATCGAGGTGCTCAATGTCCCTTGATTTGCGCCCGCCCAGAGTTATGCGGGGGAGCGCCCTGATGATCGCGCTTTTCGTCATTGTGGTCATGGCTCTGCTGGCTGCTGCCATGGGCCGTTTTCTGGTCGACAGCGGCGAGAAAAATACCGTGGAGGTGCGCAGTGTGCGGGCCTTGCTGGCGGCTCAGAGTGGTCTGGAAGTGGAGCTCTATCGGTTGTTTCCCAATCGTACTCTCGCCCAGCCGGCTCCTCCCGCGTTGTGCCCGGCAACCACTTCAGTCAACTTTACCGCCAATCCCGGGCTTGCGGGGTGTCAGGCTGTGGTTCGTTGCGGCAGTGTGCCGGTAACTTACAACGGAACCGTGACCAACGGTTATCGACTGGAGAGTGTCGGTACATGCGGAACAAGTGACCTCACCTCGGACAGCCCTGATTTTATGGTGAGCAGAACCGTGATGGTGGAAGCTTTTGATGGAGGAGCACCATGATAAGTGATGGAATCGAAAGTGTTTATGGTTCCGGAATGGCGTATTAACAACCGTTGCTGCATGGCAAGCCATGCGTTTGTGCTTGGTGCTCACAATGGATGTTGTGGCTGGTGGTAGTTAGTGGGGAGAGGAATGATGGGTCATAAATGGCTGGCAAGCTTATTACTGTTCTGCAGTGCAGCTGTGGCACAGCAATATAATTTATCCAGTAACCAATACCCTCCCTGTAACACCTCGTGGCAAAAATCAGGAAACACTTATACCTGTACTGGCGGTAATGGTCAGGTAACGTTAAATGATGGTGATATAGTCATTGCCAATGCAAATTCTACGCTTGTCGCAAGTGGCGGTTTCTCTCTCACAAATAACAAAGTGGGTAACGATACAAATAAAATAACGCTACAAGCAGATTTTGGAAGTATTGTCTCTCAAGGATATCAAAATACCATATATGGAGATATCTCAGCGAATAGTTCCAATGTTACCCTTAATAATATTTATCTGTATGGCAATGTAACTACTGGAGGAAATATCTCACTGAGTTCAGGTGTTGTGCAGGGAAATGTAACTAGCAACAACAATGCTGTCAGTGTGACCAATGTGCAACTGTCAGGTGATGTTAATGCAAACTCATCACTGAGTATGGCTGGAGGAACCTATAGCGGAAATATTACTATGCGTTCGAACAACCCAGTGATATTTAATTCAGTCAATATGACTGCTGGAAGTGTCTCTGGGGCCAGCTCTTTTAATGCCACAGGAAGCCAGCTAGGTGCTCAGGGAAGTCCCGTCACTATCTCGACCACATCAAATAACATAACCATTACAAACTCCACGGTTTATGGAAACTTGACCGCAGCAACAAATAATGCCGGTGGGGTGGTTAATGTCAACAATAGTTCTGTGACCGGGACATGTTTACCAGTGTCAAACCCCATTAATGCATGTGTTCCCGCACCTGTTGCTTTGTATCAACTTGAAGAGGAAAAGTGGACAGGGGCGGTAGGGGAGGTCAAGAACTCAGTTCTTAATGCGCTGCATGGTCGAGCAATGAGAGGGGTAAAAACCAATACAGTTGCACCGGCATTACCGGCTAACTCTAATAATCTTGGTACCTGTGGCTATGGTGATTTCACGGGCAGTAGTAATCAATACATTGAAATACCAAATGACTCTCGCTTGTCATTTTCTAATCAGCTGACCGTTGCAGCCTGGGTCTATCCGATCAGTCGACCATCTGCAGGTAACCTACACTCAATAGTGTCCAAAGATGGTAACTACGAGTTTCATCTTGATAGTCAGGGGCGTGTTTACTGGTATTGGGAGAGAGCGACGGGTGGTACTGGAACGTTAACCACTACACAAACCATACCGTTAAATACTTGGTCACATATTGCGATTCGATATGACACGAGTAATACAGGAAGTAAAAGACAAACAATCTATATTAATGGCGTGCCTGTTATATCCGGTAATGATGGGAGTTCATTAAGAACAAATACACAAAATTTAGAGATTGGGCGGGACTATATTGACAGCCGTAGTTTTAATGGGCGAATTGATGAAGTCGCAATATATGGTTCGGCATTGTCAGATAGTCAGATTATTGATTTATATAATCAACGCCACCCATGTGGTGGCTCAACCCTGCAATGTTATACGGATGATTTCTCCAACCCGCTTGGCGATAATTGGGTCGTAAAACAAAGTGCTGGTGGATTTATACCCTCGATTACGGCAAATCAGCGTTTGCGGATGACTCAGGCCAGCACGGGACAAGCGACGTCTGCGACTTACCAGCGCCTGTTCCCTGCGGCGGGGAACCTGGTGACGCTTACATTCAATCATTATGCCTATGGTGGCACGAGTACTGGCGCAGATGGCATGACAGTTGTGCTTTCTGACGCTTCAGTGACGCCACAGCCTGGCGCTGCCGGCGGGCCCTTGGGGTATGGCCATTATCAACCGAGTAACTCACCCGGGTTTGCTGGTGGTTGGCTCGGGTTTGGGTTGGATGAATATGGCAACTTCTCATCTTTTGGAGGAGGAGGGAGTGTGGGCTATCGCCCACAGTCGGTGGTAGTGCGTGGTTCGGGATCCAATTTTTCCGGATACAACTATCTGCGAGGCACCTGTAATAATGGAACAACCAACACTAACACCAGTTGCCTGAGTCCAAAGGTTGATGGCAACGGTAGCGCCAACCATCGTTACCGTCTGACGATTGATTCACGAACCAGTGGGCGCGCGATAGTCAAAGTGGAACGTGATACGGGAAGTGGGTTTATCTCTCTTATTGATTCGTTTGATGCGCTGGATCCTGCGTTGGGCCAAAGCCCGTTACCGCAAGACTTTTATGTGTCCCTGACAGGTTCTACAGGTGCCCTGACCAATATCCATGAACTCGATAACGTGGAGATATGTGCACTTAAGTCAAGAGATGTGGGGGTTCAGGTCGACCACTTCGAGCTGCAATATTCGAGTCAGCCGCTGACTTGCAATCCGGAAGAGATCACCATTAAGGCATGTGCGAATCCGGATTGTAGCCTGCTGATTACCGATCCTGTATCAGTCTCTTTATTGCCCCAGTCTTTGCCGGATGGTGGCTGGTATCCACTGCCCGGAGCCAGCAATGTTAGTGGCAACGTGGTGACGTTTAGCGGTGGCTCGGGCAAGATTCTGCTTCGTAACAATACTCAGACTCCGATAACACTGGGAGTGCAAAAATCAGTCCCCACAGCTAAGCCGCTAAGCATCACTTTGTGCAAAGTGGGTAATGGCTCGCCGACGCCGCAGGCTTGTACGTTCAGCTTTGCCGACAGCGGCTTCTTCTTCGATGTGCCGGACACCTATTCCAATCAACCACAGACGGTCACCATCAAGGCGGTCAAAAAAAGTGATGTGACCAAGCAGTGCGTGCCTGGCTTTGCCAGCCAGACCAAGAGCATCAAGTTCTGGAGCAGCTATATCACTCCTGCCAATAACGCCTATAACAGCCAGATGAGCGTCAACGGCAGTACGATCGGTGCTAGTCAGGGAGCTGCAACCCCCCTCTCTCTCGCTTTTGATGCTCAGGGGCAATCTTCCATAACGGTCGCGTATCCCGATGCCGGTCAGGTGCAGCTGGATGCCCGCTATGACGGTAGTGGCAATGAAGCCGGCCTGATCATGACAGGAGCGGATCAGTTTGTGGCTCGGCCGGTGGGGCTCTGTATCACCAGCTCCAGTGGTAGCTGTTCCGGCAATTACGCCAGCTGCCCGGTTTTCCGAAAGACGGGGGCGACTTTCCCGATCCAGATCCAGGCTATGGCCTGGGAGTCAGGTAGTGACAACGATCTCTGTACGGGGAATCAGGCCACTCCCAACTTTGTCCTGAATGGTATTGCCCTTGGCACTACCCTGGTTGCGCCGACACCTGGTACCAATGCCACGGTAGGAACCGCAACTTATAACCATGCGGCGGCAACCAACAGTATCAACACCGTCAACCAGACGGTGAACGAGGTTGGGGTATTCAACATGACGGCAACCCCGCCAGCCAATGGTTACTTCGGTTATACCATCCCTTCAGCCCAGAGCGCGCCACTGGGGCGTTTTGTGCCGACCGACTTCAATCTGGTCAGTGGCGACATAATGCCGGCCTGCAACGTCTTCTCCTATATGGGGCAACCTTTTGGGGTGACGCTGGATGTGCGGGCTCGCAACCAGTCCGGGGGACAGACCCAGAACTATACTGGCGCCTTCGCCAAGGGCAGTGCCTATATTTCCGTCGCCAACAACAAGGACGGCAAATCTCTGGCGAGCCGGCTGACCAGCCTTGCTTCGCTGCCATGGGCCAACGGTAAGGCGGTGTTGAATAACGGCACCACGTCGTTGGCTCGTCTTTCTGATACCCAGCCGGATGGTCCCTATAAGTCGCTGCTGTTCGGCCTCTATATGAACGACAACGACGGCGGCAATACCTTGATCGCTACGCCTGACTTCAACGATGCAGTAGTTGGCAATTGTAGCGGGGCTGCTTGCAATGCAAGATTGATCGATAGCGTGCCCATGCAGGCCTATTTTGGGCGCTTGTTTGCCGGTACTCAGGCCGGTTTGGCGTCGGCAGATTTGGCGGTGCCGTTGCAGCTGCAATATTACGAAGCGGGCAACTGGGTGTTAAACAAGCTGGATCAGTGCACTCCGCTATCCCTTGCTGGTCAGGGGATTGCGTTCCTAAATCCAAGCCACTCGTTTGATGCGGCAACCAGCAGCCTCAATCTGGGTACCGGGCGTACCATCAAGCTGGGGCTGGGCAGCACACCTCCCGGAGCTATGTCGGGTACGGCAAAAGATGGCGAGATCCTGTTCCAGTTTGCCAAGCCCGGGATCGCAGTACGTATTCCCTACAAGGTGGATCTGGCGAAGCAACCCTCATCACCGCTCTGGCTCTCCGATCCGCTGACCCAGCAAGGGGAGGCCATCTTCGGTTCGACCCGCGGTAATGACAGAATTATCTATCGCCGTGAAATATTGCGTTGAAGTGCCACAACAGGGGGTGAGGAGCATCTTCTCCCCCCAACACCCTGTTTATGAGGGCTGGCAAGCCTGAGCAAGTGAGTAATGACTCGCACTTTTGTCGCGCTTGATTGATTGGCGACAGTTTGAGCGCTTGCCCATTGGGGTGGGCATTGGTAAAGTTAGCCGGTTTTCTGCACCTCCAAATTCTTAGGATTTCCCGTAGCCATGTTCAAAAAGCTCAGAGGCGTCTTTTCCAACGATCTGTCGATCGATTTGGGAACTGCCAACACCCTGATCTATGTAAAAGATCAAGGGATCGTCCTTAACGAACCCTCAGTTGTCGCCATTCGCCAAGAGCGCGGGAACGCCAAATCGGTCGCTGCTGTCGGTCATGCCGCCAAGCAGATGCTGGGCCGTACCCCGGGCAACATCTCCGCGATCCGCCCGATGAAAGACGGCGTGATTGCCGATTTTTACGTGACCGAGAAGATGCTGCAGCACTTCATCAAGCAGGTTCACGACAACAACTATTTCCGCCCCAGCCCGCGTGTGCTGGTGTGTGTACCGTGTGGCTCCACTCAGGTTGAGCGTCGCGCCATCAAGGAATCCGCTCTGGGTGCCGGTGCCCGCGAGGTTTACCTGATCGACGAGCCGATGGCCGCTGCCATCGGTGCCGGCCTGCCGGTCTCCGAAGCGACCGGTTCCATGGTGGTTGATATCGGTGGTGGTACTACCGAAGTGGCCATCATCTCCCTGAACGGTGTGGTTTACTCCCAGTCTGTCCGTATCGGTGGCGACAAGTTTGACGAAGCGATCATCAGCTACGTTCGTCGCAACTACGGTAGCCTGATCGGTGAAGCTACTGCCGAGCGCATCAAGCACGAGATCGGTTCCGCCTACCCGGGCGAAGAGGTGCGCGAGATCGAAGTCCGTGGTCGCAACCTGGCTGAAGGTGTGCCGCGCAGCTTTACCCTGAACTCCAACGAGATCCTGGAAGCGCTGCAAGAGCCGCTGTCCGGTATCGTGGCTGCCGTGATGGTTGCGCTGGAACAGTCTCCGCCGGAACTGGCCTCCGACATCTCCGAGCGCGGCATGGTGCTGACCGGTGGTGGTGCGTTGCTGAAAGATATCGACCGTCTGCTGATGGAAGAGACCGGTATCCCCGTCGTCGTTGCCGAAGATCCCCTCACCTGTGTGGCCCGTGGCGGCGGCAAGGCGCTGGAGCTGATCGATATGCACGGTGGCGATCTGTTCCACTACGAATAAGACCCAAAGCCGGCCAGCGTGCCGGCTCTTTTTTGACGACCCATGAAACCCATTTTTGGTAGAGGCCCTTCGCTTCAGTTACGGTTGTTTCTCGCCGTCATCATCTCCATTGCTGCCATCGTCGCGGATTCCCGCTTCGGTGTGTTCAGCCACGTCCGCGTCTACCTCAGTTCGTTAGTCAGTCCGTTGCAGTACATGGCCAATGCGCCCGGCACCCTGCTCGACACCATGTCGACCCAGGTGCAGACCCGCGCCGATCTCATCGAGCAGACCAAGCAGCAGGAGCAGCAACTGTTCACCTTGCGCGCCCGCCTGCTCAAAATGGATCAGCTGGAACACGAGAACCAGCGGCTGCGCGAGTTGCTCGGTTCGCCGGTACACAAAGAGTCCCGCAAGATGGTGGCCGAGCTGCTGTCGGTGGACTCCGACCCCTTCAGCCATCAGGTGCTGATCAACAAGGGGGCACTGGATGGCGTCTACAACGGTCAGGCAGTGATCAACGATCAGGGTGTGATTGGTCAGGTGCTCCATGTGGGCTCCACCACCAGTCGCGTGCTGCTGATCACCGACTCCAGCCACGGCATTCCGGTGCGGGTGCTGCGCAACGATTTGCGCGCCATCGCTTCCGGCAGTGGCGAGCTCGACAAACTGGAGCTGCGCAATCTGCCGCGCAACACCGATATTCAGGTGGGTGATCTGCTGGTCACCTCCGGTCTTGGCGGCCGCTTCCCGGAAGGTTATCCGGTGGCGACCGTGACCCGTTCCGAGTATGTGGAGGGTAAGCCCTTCGCCCAGATCGAGGCCAAACCGCTGGTCGAGCTGGATCGGTTGCGCTATCTGCTGCTGCTGTGGACCGACAAGAAGCCCGAGGTAAATGACAAGGATGGCGAACGCCCGGCCCCCGCTGCCGCTGCGTCCGCCGCAGGAGCCACTCGCTGATGCTGCAACCCGCCAGTGGCAGGATCTGGATCTGGATCTCGATCCTGCTGGCTTTAAGCCTGTCGATCCTGCCGCTTCCCTTTGAATTTGATCCATTCCGTCCGGACTGGCTGGCCATGGTGCTCATCTACTGGGCACTGGCGTTGCCGCACCGGACCAACGTCGGTACCGCCTGGGTGGCCGGTCTGCTGCTGGATGTGCTGCTTGGCAGCACCCTCGGCGTGCGCGCCATGGCGATGGCCATTACCACCTATCTGGCGGCCTTCCAGTTTCAGAAGATCCGCAACTTCTCCCTCTGGCAGCAGGCGCTGATCATCGGCTGCCTCTCGCTGGTGGGCAAACTGACGGTCTTCTGGGCCGAGCACCTGTTTAGCCGGGCCAGCCTCAACTTCGCCTACTTTTGGTCGACGTTGACGACGATGCTAATATGGCCCTGGGTGTTTCTGGTGTTGCGCAAAGTGCGGCGCCGCTTCAATATCAGGTAAATATGAGCAAAAACAACGAACTGCAACTCTATCTTGCGTCGGGTTCCCCCCGTCGTCGCGAACTGCTGATCCAGCTTGGCTACCGTTTCGAGGTGCTGAAACTCGATGTGCCCGAGCAACGGGAAGAGGGCGAAAAGGCGCAGGATTATGTCTGCCGTCTCGCCCGCGACAAGGCGATGGCCGGTGTGGCCATCGCGCCTGACGCATTGCCGGTGCTGGGCGCCGACACCATAGTGGTGCTGGGCGACAGAGTGCTGGAGAAACCTTCCGATCTGCTCGATGCCAAAGACATGCTGGAGGCGCTCTCCGGCAAGGTGCATCAGGTGATGACGGCGGTGGCGCTGGCCAGCAAGGATCGTTGTGATGTGCGACTGGTCACCACCAACGTGGCATTTCGCAAGCTGGACGAGGCCGAAATCGAGGCCTACTGGCAGACCGGTGAGCCCTGTGACAAGGCCGGGGCCTACGGAATTCAGGGTATTGCTGGCAAGTTCGTCAGCCGTATCGAGGGGAGCTACAGCGCCGTGGTCGGCCTGCCCCTGCTGGAAACGGATCTGCTGATCAAGCATCATCTGGAACAGCTCAGGTAATTTCCCGTCAGCTGTGCTGCTGCGTTCGTCCTTGCGCGCGTTGTACCGGATTGGCTGTATAAGAATTCAAAACTGGAACAGGCAAGGTTACTTATGTCGGTAGAACTGCTGGTTAACGTTACCCCCTCCGAAACCCGGGTCGCCCTGGTCGAAAACGGTCTGCTGCAGGAAGTGCACGTAGAGCGTCAGGCCAAGCGCGGCATTGTCGGCAACATCTACAAAGGCAAGATCAGCCGGGTACTCCCGGGCATGCAGGCGGCCTTCGTCGATATCGGCATGGACAAGGCGGCCTTTTTGCATGCCTCCGATATCGTCCCCCACACCGAGTGTGTGGCGGTGAAGGAGAAGGAGCAGTTCCAGGTCGGCAACATCGCCGAGCTGGTGCGTCAGGGGCAGGACATCATGGTACAGGTGGTGAAAGACCCGCTGGGTACCAAGGGTGCCCGTCTGACTACCGACATCACCCTGCCATCCCGCTATCTGGTCTTTATGCCGGGCAGTGCCCACGTCGGCGTCTCCCAGCGTATCGAGTCCGAAGCCGAGCGCGAGCGTCTCAAGCGTACCGTGGCCGGTTATGTGGATGAACTGGGCGGCTACATCATCCGCACCGCCGCCGAAGGGGTGGGGGAGCAGGAGTTGGAGCAGGATGCAGCATTCCTGAAACGGCTGTGGCGCAAGATCCTCGAGCGCAAGCAGAAGTATCCCCCCTGCAAGATCCTCTACGAGGATCCCAGCCTGGCATTCCGGGTAGTGCGCGACTTCGTCGGTGCCGAGCTCGACAAGATCCGCGTTGACTCCCGTCAGAGCTTCGATCAGCTCAAGCGCTTCACCGAGGAGTACGTGCCGGAGCTGGCCAGCAAGCTGGAGTACTACCCCGGCGAGTCGCCCATCTTCGATCTTTACGACGTGGAGAACGAGATCCAGCGGGCGCTGGAGCGCAAGGTGGAGCTCAAATCCGGCGGCTACCTCATCATCGACCAGACCGAAGCCATGACCACGGTGGATATCAACACCGGCGCCTTTGTCGGCCATCGCAATCTGGAAGAGACCATCTTCAACACCAACGTCGAGGCGACGGCGGCCATCGCCCGTCACCTGCGCCTGCGCAATCTTGGCGGCATCATCATCATCGACTTCATCGATATGCAGTCCGAGGATCACCGCCGTCGGGTGCTGCACAGTCTGGAGCAGGCGTTGTCCAAGGACAGAGCCAAGACCAACGTCAACGGCTTCTCCCAGCTCGGTCTGGTGGAGATGACCCGCAAGCGCACCCGCGAGAGCCTGGAGCATGTGCTCTGCTCCGAGTGCCCCGAGTGCAAGGGGCGTGGCCGGGTCAAGACTGTGGAGTCGGTCTGCTTCGAGATCCTGCGGGAGATCATCCGGGTCAATCGCGCCTACGATGCGGATCAGTTCACCGTCTACGCTGCGCCTGCGGTGGCCGATTACCTCCATGGCGAGGAGTCCCACAGTCTGGCGGAGCTGGAAGTATTCATCGGCAAGCAGGTGCGGGTGGTGAGCGAACCCCTCTGCGGGCAGGAGCAGTTCGACGTGGTGATGATGTAATTGGTCTATCGCTGGCTGAGTCGGGGCTGGTTGGCCCTGGGGGTTCTGTTCGTACTGCTGGCCATGCTGGTCACCCTGGTACGGGTCGGAGGCCCTTTGCTGAATCAGTACCGGGAGAGTCTTATCAACTCTCTGCTCGGCGATTCGCAAATCAAGGTCAGCGTTGATCAGATTGGGTTGAGCTGGACACAGTCCGGCCCGGCCCTCGAGCTGCAACAGCTCGCCGTCGCCCCCGACTCCAGGCGCTATACCATCAAGCTCGGCAAGGCCTGGGTTCATCTCGATTTCTGGCGTACCCTCAACCAGCTCAAGCCGGTCTTTGGCGAGCTGATCCTGAGCGATGGCGATATCACTCTCGACTTCAGCCAACCGGCTGACGACAGCCCCTCCGGCGATCCCCAGCAGGGTGCCCTGCTGCGCTTTCTGCTGACCCAGCTCTCCACCTTTGATGTACACGATACCCGCCTCAGTGTCACTACTGCGCTCGGTGACATGCGGGCACTCGATATCGCCCATCTGCGCTGGCAGAACCGCGGCAAGCGCCATCAGGGGGTCGGCAAGGCCTATCTCATCAACGGGGTGGGCGAGAGCACCCTCGACCTGATCCTCGATGTTGAAGCACCGGAAGCGCGTCTCGATCGCCTCAAGGGGCAGCTCTATCTTGGCGCCAACCGCCTCGATATCAGCCCCATGCTGGCGCGGATCCACGCTGGCGAGCCGACCATCACCGGCCTGCTCGACTTTCAGCTCTGGAGCGATTTCGCCAACGGTCAGCTGGGCAATACCCTGCTGGCATTCGGATCCAACTACCTGATCTGGAAGGATCCCAAGAAAGGGGATATGCACCGTTTCGGCCTCGATGGCGGCAAGATCCAGCTACGCCGGGACGGTACCGACTGGCAACTGGCGAGCCACAACGTCACCTTCAAGCTGGACGGCAAACCCTGGTTGCAGAGCCGCTTGCAGCTGGAGCGGATCGGGGATCGGGTGCAGGGCTATCTGCCCAGCATAGAGTTCGACAAGATCACCCAGATGAGTCAGCTGGTCTCGGCGCTCTACCCGACGCTCTGCGAGACCCTGCGCCAGACCAATCCGCAGGGCTCGGTGCAGGACCTCACCTTGCTGGCCAACGCCAATTGGCAGGATCTCTCCCTCAGTGGTCGTTTCAGCAAGGTTCGCCTCAAAGCGTGGCAGGATGTACCCGGGATGCAGGATCTCAACGGCGAGTTCTGGCTGACCCCAACGGGAGGCAGTGCCAGACTGGCGCTGGCCAAGGACACGCTGGATCCGGCCCGCCACTTCAAGGAGCCGATCCCGGTCGACAGCTTCTCGGCCCGTCTCGACTGGTGGCGTGAGACACAGGGCTGGGTGATCTACGGGCAGGATATCGCGCTGGATAACCCGGATTTGACCCTGGCCAGCCGCTTTCGCCTCGATCTGTTCGAGCACCCTTTCCTCGCGCTGACCGGCCGCATCGATGTAAAGAATGCGGGTCATGCCTATCGCTACTTCCCGCTGCAGGTGATGGACAAGGAGCTGGTTGATTACCTGAGTGGCGCCATCAAGGGGGGCAAGGCCAAAGGGGCCGACCTGCTCTGGTATGGCGAGTTCAGGGATTTTCCCTACGAGAAGGGTGAGGGCATCTTCCAGGTGGCGGTGCCGCTGGAGCAGGCCACCTACGAATTCTTCCCCGGTTGGCAACCACTTACCGACCTGCAGATCGATCTCTTGTTCCAGAATGCCAGCCTCGATATGCGCAGCCGCTCGACGAAACTGGGCAAGGCGAGCTCCGATTCGGTGCATGCCTGGATCCCCGATCTCGCACCGGGTGGCCATCTTTACGTGGATGCGCAGGTTCAGGGCGAGGGCAAAGCCATCAGCGACTATCTGCAGGACTCCCCGTTGGGCAGTTCGGTGGGACAGGCGCTGGAGGAGATCGAGGTGCGTGGCCCGCTCAAGGGGGCGCTCAAGCTCGATATCCCCCTCGACGGCGAGAGCGAGGTGAAGGCGAGCGGCGATGCCACCTTCAACAACAACAAGGTGCGGGTTGCCAGTCTGGATCTGCCGCTGGAGAAGGTGCAGGGGCGGCTTGAATATGACAACGAGCAGACCCGCTTCAGCAACCTCAGGGCGACCCTGTGGAATCAGCCGCTCACCCTCAACTATCAGGGGCGCCAGCATCCTGACCGCTATCAGGTCGATCTCGATTTCAAAGGCCAGTGGGATAGCCGCCGCCAGCCCGCTGCCATCTCCTCATACGGCATCCTCAACGGCCGCAGCAACTGGGGCGGCAAGCTGGGGCTGACCTTGCCCGATGACAAGCCGTTCAGCTTCCAGCTGGGTCTCGACTCCACCTTGCAGGGGATGGCACTCGATCTCCCTTCGCCACTGGCCAAGAGCAGTGGCAGCCGCCTGCCGCTCACCGTGATCGCTCGTGGCCGGGATGGCAGTGCCGATATTCGCGCCGTGCTGGGGGCGGATGTCGATATGCAGACCAGATTGGTTTACGGCGAAGGTGTGCCCTATCTGAGCCGGGTGCGGGTCGATGTGGGCCAGCCGGGCGCGCGGGTACTGCGCGATGTTCCCATGCTGCTCGCCATCAACCAGCAGGAGGCCGATGTCGGCGGCTGGCTGGCCCGACTCAAGCAGTGGCTGCCCTCCGGCAATGCGCCGACCGGTACTGCCGTGGTTGGCCCCTCTTTCCTGCCGCAGGAGTGGTGGGTGGATGGCCGGCTGGCGCGGGCGAATATCGGCAGTGCCACCATCAAGGCGACTCACTTCACGGTGGGGCCGGTCAATCAGGCGACCGAGGTGATGCTCGACAGTCCCGATGTGATGGGGGTGATCCGCATTCCTGTGGTGGCCAACCGCCCGGTCGACGCCAAGTTTGCCCGTATCTACTGGTCCGGCAAAAGCGAAGAGTTGAGCCCGGATCCCGACGCCAAACAGGATAACGCCATCATGGCCTCCATCCCCTGGTTGAAGGTGAGCTGCGTCGATTGCCGTTTTGGCGAGTTGCCGCTCGGCGAAGTGAAAGGCGAGCTGCTGCCGGGCGCCAACAAGGTGACCCTCAAGGATCTGGATATCCGGCTGGCGGGCAGCCAACTCACCGGCAGCGTCGACTGGCTGGCCGATGGCAACCGGATGGAGACCCGCGCACGTGGCAAGCTGACCAGCAAGAACAGCGAGCTGCTGCTCAAGCGGCTCGGCTACACCTCGCCCATCGGTGATGCACCCGGCTCCCTCGCCTTTGATCTCAACTGGCAGGATGTGCCCTACCGCCCGAACCTGCCAACGCTGGGGGGCAGTGCCAACTATCAGCTGGAAGGCGGCACCCTGCGCGAGGTGAACGACAAGGGGGCCCGGCTGCTCTCCCTGCTTAGCCTCGACTCCCTGCTGCGCAAGTTGCGCCTCGATTTTCGCGATGTGTTCGACAAAGGCTTCTATTTCGAATCCATGTCTGCCTCTGCCAAGATCAAGCAGGGGGTAGTGGATAACCAGGACTTCTTTATGAAAGGGGCCGCCGGCAATCTGCGCGGCGAGGGGATTGCCGATCTGGTGCGCTGGCGGCTCGATTACGAGCTGAGCTTCTCCCCCAATCTGGGGGGCACCCTGCCGGTCGTGGCCGCCTTCTCCATCACGCCGGTGACCGGCCTTTATGTGCTGGCCCTCTCCAAGCTGCTGGAGCCGGTGGTGGATGTGGTGACCCGCATCGATTTTCGCATCTCGGGCCCGCTCGACGATCCCAAGCTGATCGAAGCTGGCCGGGATCGCGCTCGCATCAAGCTCAACCAGCAGCAAAAAGAGGCGGTCGATGCAGTGGCGCCCAAGTTGCCTGCGGCCAAGAGCAGTCCCTTTCTGCTGAATCCGCAACCGGGTAGCCCGAACCAGCCCTGACCTGCACCATCACAAGGAGTGAGCCATGATCCGACATATCCTGCTGATCGCCTTCAAACAAGGCACCTTGCCTGACCAGATTGCGGCTGTGCGAGCCGCCTTTCTGGCCATTCCCCATCAGGTCAGCGGCGTCACCTCCGTCGAGTGGGGGCGTGATGACAGCCCGGAAGGGCGGGCCGAGGGGTTTACCCATAGCGTGCTGATGACCTTCGCCGACGAGGCTGCCCGCCAGCGCTATCTGCCCCACCCTGATCATGATGCCCTCAAGGCCATCTTCCGCCCGGTGCTGGAGCGCATCATAGTGCTGGATTACACCCTGCAACCCGGGGATGCGGTTGCTGTCGGGGTTCCGTCATGATGGAGGATGAGCGCTTGGGCAAGATTCCACCGCTTCAATTCGCGTTGTTGCAGGCCGTCGTGGAACATGGCAAAGCCCATCCTGCGATTGATGCCGGGGTTGTGGTCGGGTCGCTTGCAAAGGGCAAAGCAGACCGGGTGTCCGATGTCGATGTCTTGTTGCTGGCCGAGCCTGGCTTTCATAAACAGGGAGAGACTCTTGTACGCTCCATTGTGGGTGAGCGGGCAGTCTTTCACTGCTGGCAAGGAAGACATGAAGAGGTCTGTTCATACTGGCGGTTCATCTTCCTCGACATGTCCAGCATCGAGATCCATATCCTTGATCGGGGGGCTGAGTTCCCCCTTGCCAAACCTTACTTGCCACTGTTCGATAAAACCTCCTCCCTTGGTGCGCTTGAGGTAGCTGGCCCCGCCCCAAGCCATTGGGACTTTCCTGCCTATATGGCCGAAGGGGATGGGCTGGTGTGGGAGTTGTTCGATTGCCTCAAATGGGCGGAACGGGGCCAGCGTGGCTTGGTCAGGCATCATCTTCGCAAGCTGCTGGCCGAGATGGATAAAGACCCAAATATTGTGGATCGCGATTAACGCGGACAAGGAGAGAGTCATGTGGTTAGCCGCAATACAGCTGGTATCTGGCCGTCACTGGCAGGATAACCGGGAGCAGATCGCCGCCGAGCTGGCCGCCTTGCCCAAAGAGCGGCCGCTACTGGTGGTGCTGCCGGAGAACTTTGCCCTCTTTGGTGAACGGCAGGGCTATCTGGATGGCGCCGAGGCAATCGGCCCCGACCCCAGCCCCGATCTGGGCGAAGCCGCGCCCATCCAGCAGCAACTGGCCGAGTGGGCCCGAGATTACGGCATCTGGCTGGTGGCGGGGGCTATGCCGACCACCATCGCCGGTTCCGACCATATCCACACCAGCTCGCTGGTGTTTGATCCAAGCGGTGAGCTCAGGGGCCACTACCACAAGATCCACCTATTCGATGTGGATGTGGCGGACAATCACGGTCGCTATCGGGAGTCGGAGACATTCAGCCCCGGCGAGGAGCCTGTGGTGGTGGACTCCCCCTTTGGTCCCCTTGGCCTCTCGATCTGTTATGATTTGCGCTTTCCCGAGCTGTATCGCCAGTTGGCCCGTGCCGGTGCCCGCGTGCTGCTGGTGCCTGCCGCCTTTACCGCCGTGACCGGCGAGGCGCACTGGGAGCCGCTGCTGCGGGCTCGCGCCATCGAAAACCAGTGCTACGTAGTTGCTGCCAATCAGGGCGGCACTCACGAGACGGGGCGCCAGACCTGGGGCCACAGCATGGTGATCGATCCATGGGGCCGGGTGCTGGCCAGCAAGGAGTCCGGGCGTGGCACCGTATTGGCGCAGATGGAGCCCGGATTTATCGACGAATTGCATCGCACCATGCCAGTGCTGACCCATGCCCGTTTGTTGTGATGGCGTGGCTTGTTGCCAACCCGTCGGCAAGACGATTTAAAACATCTCGTTACGAGAGTGGAGAAGAAGATTGAGTCTATTGAGCCAGGTTAGTGCCTCCCTGTTGGCCCCCAACGACCTCGACGAAGGGCGCTTGCAGCAGCTGCTCGGCAGCCTGATGAGCCATCAGGTGGAGTTCGGTGACCTCTATTTCCAGCGCAGCTGGCACGAGTCCTGGATGCTGGAAGATGGCATCGTCAAGGATGGCAGCTACAACATCGATCAGGGGGTCGGGGTGCGCGCCGTCAGCGGCGAGAAGACCGGCTTTGCCTACTCGGACGAGCTGAGCCTGCTGGCGCTGCAACAGTCGGTGACTGCCGCCCGCGGCATCGCCGCTGCCGGTGCTCACGGCAAGGTGAAGGCGTGGGCGCGCACCGAAGCGAACCTGCTCTATCCGGCCATGGATCCGCTGCAGACCCTCGACAAGCAGCAGAAGATCGCCCTGCTGGAGCAGATGGACAAGTTCGCCAGAAGTCTGGATCCCGCCATCAATCAGGTAATGGCTTCCATCAGCGGTGTTTACGAAGAGGTGCTGGTGGCCGCGACCGATGGTACTCTGGCTGCCGATATTCGCCCGCTGGTGCGGCTGTCTGTGACCGTGATTGCCGAGAAGGGCGATCGTCGCGAGCGCGGCAGTGCCGGTGGTGGTGGCCGCTTTGGTTACGACTGGTTCCTCGAACTGGACGGGCTGGAGAGCCGCGCCTTTGGCTATGTGCGCGAAGCGGTGCGTCAGGCGCTGGTCAACCTCGACGCCATCGATGCACCGGCCGGTACCATGCCGGTGGTGCTCGGCGCCGGCTGGCCCGGCGTGCTGCTGCACGAGGCAGTGGGTCACGGTCTGGAGGGGGACTTCAACCGCAAGGGTTCTTCCGCGTTTGCTGGCCGCATCGGCGAGCAGGTGGCTTCCAAACACTGCACCATCGTCGATGACGGCACCCTGCCGGGTCGGCGTGGCTCCGTCTCCATCGATGACGAGGGGACGCCGGGTGGCTACAACGTGCTGATCGAGAACGGTATCCTCAAGGGTTACCTGCAGGACAAGCAGAATGCCCGTCTGATGGGTGTGCCGCTCACCGGCAACGGTCGCCGCGAATCCTATGCCGCCATGCCGATGCCGCGCATGACCAACACCTACATGCTGGCGGGTCAGTACGATCCGGCCGAGATCATCGCCTCGGTGAAGAAGGGCATCTATGCCCCCAACTTCGGCGGCGGTCAGGTGGACATCACTTCCGGCAAGTTTGTCTTCTCCGCCTCCGAGGCCTACCTCATCGAGGATGGCAAGATCACCGCCCCCATCAAGGGCGCGACTCTGATCGGCAACGGCCCCGAGGCGATGAGCCAGGTCTCCATGGTGGGTAGCGATCTTGCGCTGGATCGCGGCGTCGGCATCTGCGGCAAGGAGGGGCAGAGCGTGCCGGTCGGTGTCGGCCAGCCCACCCTTAAACTGGATCAGCTCACCGTGGGTGGTACCCAGTAAGCGAAGTGAGTCGTAACCCGGCGATATGCAGACCCCGGCCATGTGCCGGGGTTTTTGTTATTCGGAGTCATTGAAAACAAAAAGCCCCGGTCAGTGGGCCGGGGCTGGTAAGGATACAGAGTATCAGTTGACTGATATTGCGCGGGCGTCGATGAAGTAGCGGGCGTTGCCCTGCTTGTCGATCTGGATCTTGGCCACCAGTTGCTCCTGCTCCTTGTATTCCCAACGTTGCTCGATCTTGGCGAGGGATGGGCTTGTGACCCCAACCACGTTCAGGTACTCATGAAACAGGCTATGGCTCCCTATTTCGGTCAGCATCTTATCCATCTGCATACTCTCCTGAAGTTGAGTGGGTATTCATCAACAAACCTATCAGCGTCCATCTGAATACAGTCTGTATGAAAAACAAACTAACTCATTCATGTGTCAATAACATGATCAGGAACAAGATCAGTGCAGATCGTCAGGGACTTTTTGATACCGTTTTCAATCACTGCTGGTGCGGCTTCGGCAGCTGATCAAAATGGCCATCCATCTGCGGCAAATGGGGAGTTGTTTGAACCGCAGGTGCACCATGGAATACCGGATCCTGTGCAACCTCCTTGATACCGTTGATGCAGAACTGCATACCCATGCAGACCAGCAGGAAGCCCATGATGCGGGTCATGGCGTCGATGCCGGTGGCGCCGAGGATCTTGCAGACCGGGTCGGCCAGTTTGAGCACGCCCCAGCTGATCAGGCTCATCAGGGCAAATGCCGTTACTACGCCACCATAGATGGACAGACGCTCGTACTCGGCCGGCAGCTCGGCAATCTGGGCTGCGCCACTGATTACCAGTGCCATGGTGCCCGGGCCACACATGCTTGGCATGGTGAGCGGAACGAAGGCGATGCTCTGGTTGATCTCCACCCCGCTGGACTGGCTGGGGGCGGGGAACAGCATGCGAAAACCGATAAAGCCGATGATGAGGCCGCCCGCCAGGCGCAGCCCCGGGATGGAGATCCCGAACAGATCCAGGATGGAGGAGCCGATGAAGAAGGTGATGCAGAGGGTGCAGAAGAGATAGATGGCAGCCAGATTGACCTGGCGGCGCACATGCTCGCGCGACATCCCCTTGCTCAGCCCCAGCAGCAGGGTGGCCGTGGTGGGCGGGTTGACCATGGGCAGCAGCGCCAGCAAGGTGAGTAATACGACCTGAAAGAACATCTTGAGCCTCGGATAAAGAGTTGAAAGTCATGGGGGCGAGCGGGTGGCATGCCCCAGAGGGAGGCTATCTTATGTTGGCCAAACTGAACATAAGCAGTACAACAAAGCCCCGGCATCTGCCGGGGCTTTGTTGTTCGGGTCAGGCCGCTTGCGGCGCTTGCTGTGGCCGGTTGCGCTGCTGCAGCCAGAGCCAGCAGCCGATGACAAAACCCAGTGCCGACAGGCTTACCACGTAGTGGGAGGGGGCCAGCACATCGCTTGCCATCCAGAGGGTGACCAGCATCGGAGTCAGTCCGCCAAAGATGGCGTAGGCCACGTTGTAGGAGAAAGAGAGACCGGAGAAGCGCACCACCGGCGGGAAGGCATTGACCATCACGTAGGGAACCGCGCCGACAATCCCGACCGCGAAGCCTGCCAGCATATAGAGCGGCACCAGCTGGCTCATGCCGGAGGCGATCCCGTGATAGAAGGCGTAGCTGGAGCCAGCCAGCAGCAGGGAGCCCAGCATGAAGGTGGGGCCGCTGCCCAGCAGGTCGATCACCCGGCCATAGAGAATGCAGCCAAGGGTGAGGGCAACGATGGCCAGCGAGTTGGCGGTCAGCGCCTCGGCCGGAGTGATGCCATAGACCTTCTGCAGGTAGGTGGGGGTCATCAGGATCACCACCACAATACCGGCGGAGAGCAGCCAGGTGAGCAGCATGGAGACCACTACGCTGCTCTTGTGGTTGCGCAGTACCGTCTTGAGGGGGAGCTCGTCGGCCAGTGCTTTATTGGCCTGCATCTCGGCAAAGACCGGGGTTTCGTGCAGCCAGCGGCGCAGGTACATGGCGACGATGCCGAACACGCCGCCGAGGACGAAAGCGAGTCGCCAGCCCCAGTCGGTCACATCGCTCGGGCTCATGCCGCGGTTGATGGCGGTGGCTACCAGAGAGCCGAGCAGGATGCCGGCCGTCAGCCCGGCAGTGAGCGTGCCGCAGGCGACACCGACCCGGCGGGCAGGCACGTGCTCCGCCACGAAGACCCAGGCTCCCGGCACTTCGCCACCGATGGCGGCGCCCTGCAGGATCCGCAACAGCAGCAACAGCAGCGGTGCGGCGATACCGAGCACCGCATAGGTTGGCAGCAGGCCGATCAGCAGGGTGGGCAGCGCCATCATGATGATGCTGAGGGTGAACATCCGCTTGCGACCGATGAGGTCGCCAAAGTGGGCCATGATGATGCCGCCGAGCGGACGAGCCAGATAGCCGGCTGCGAAGATGCCGAAGGTCTGGAACTGGCGCAGCCACTCCGGAATGTCGGCCGGGAAGAATAGTTCACCGATGACCACGGCGAAGAAGACGAAGATGATGAAGTCGTAAAACTCCAGCGCACCGCCGAGGGCGGCCAGTCCCAGCGTTTTGTAGTCCTGCCGGTTGAGGGGGCGGGCGTGATCGTACTGTTGTGTCACTGTCGTCATATCCTTATGTTTCCCATCGCTTTTTTAGTTATTGTTGAGCCCGGGCAAGGGGCATATACAGGTGATCGAGAGTATGCTGCTCGCCGCTTGCATGTAAATCGCGCAATTCGCAACACTGTCTTGCATCTTTTTGGGGCAGCCTTTTGGGAAACCCGGAGCGCCCCGCGACGGAGGATTGATGGAAAAGAAACGGGTACTGCTCTCATGGAGCAGCGGCAAGGATTGTGCGTGGGCACTGCATCAGCTGCGGCAAGATCCAGCCATCGAGGTAGTAGGGCTGTTCACCACCCTCAATCAGGAGTTCGAGCGGGTGGCGATGCACGGGGTGCGCAAGCAGCTGTTGACCGAGCAGGCCGCCTGTGTCGGTCTGCCCCTCATCACCATCGATCTGCCCTGGCCCTGCAGCAACGAGGATTACGCCCGCATCATGACCGGCTTTATCGCCGATGTGGTTGCGCAGGGGATCCGCCATATGGCGTTTGGCGATCTCTTCCTTGAGGATGTGCGAGCCTACCGGGAGAAACAGCTGGCCGGTACCGGCATCGAGCCGCTCTTCCCGCTCTGGGGCAGCAACACCAGGGAGCTGGCGCAGCAGATGATGACGGCGGGGTTGAAGGCGAAGATCAGCACCCTGGATCCGAAAAAGCTGGATGGTGCGCTGGGGGGCCATGAGTTTGACGAGGCACTGCTGGCTGCTCTGCCCGAGGGGGTCGACCCTTGTGGCGAGAACGGCGAGTTTCACACCCTGGCCTACGACGGCCCGATGTTTTCGCGCCCACTCGGGATCCGGGTCGGTGAGACAGTGGTGCGCGATGGCTTTGTCTTTACCGATCTGCTGCCAATCGAAGATTAATTATCGGGCGCCAAATGCTCCCTTTTGCCGGGAGATTCACAGTTTGCCAGGCTGCAAGGGGGCACTATTGGCCCCCTCTTTTGTTTGAAGATAAAGGCGCTTTTTTATGAAACTGAACGCCCGTCCGGCGCTGCTTGCCACCTTGTTGGCTACCATCCTCGCCATGCCAGCAGTTGCCCGTGAGGCAGCTACGCTCCAGCCGGTTCCTGCCGGTGTTACCACTGTGACTCTGGCCCAGCAGGCCCCCATCCACTGGGTCTCGGTGGAGCAGATTGCCAAGAGCCTGGATGGATTGCCGCCGATGGCAGTCGGCTTTGATATCGACGACACCCTGCTCTTCTCCAGCCCGGGGTTTTATCGCGGCAAGCAGGAGTTCTCTCCCAACGACGAGAGCTACCTGAAGAACCCGGCCTTCTGGGAGAAGATGAACAACGGTTGGGATGAATTCAGTGTGCCGAAAGAGGTGGGCAAGGCGCTCATCGCCATGCACCTCAAGCGCGGCGATCACATCTATTTCGTCACCGGTCGTTCAGCTACCAAGACCGAGACGGTGAGCAAGACCTTGCAGCAGACTATGAATATTCCGGCCGATCAGCTCAACCCGGTGATCTTTGCCGGCGACCAGCCGGGGCAGAATACCAAGGTGCAGTGGCTCAAGGATAAGCAGATGAAGATCTTCTACGGCGATGCCGATGGCGACATCAAGGCGGCGCAGGAGATCGGCATTCGCGGCATTCGTCTGCTGCGCTCGGCCAACTCCACCTACCGGCCACTGCCGCTGGCGGGGGCGCTGGGGGAAGAGGTGATCATCAACTCCCAGTTCTGATCGCCTGGTGTGCAGCAGATGTAAAAAGGGCGGGGCCATCGGCACCCGCCCTTTTTGCATCCGTCATCAAGCTCGGGTCAGTCGTCTGCCCATGGCATCTCGGGCAGGCTGTCGAGGAACTCGCCATAGCGGGTCAGATTGAAGGGGCCCTGATCGGCCTCCATCGCCATCAGCTCGGCACCGAGGGCGCAGGCGATATATTGCAGTGCCTCTTCCCGCGGGGTGCCCTTCATCACCAGTCTCATCAAGGTAGCTTTCACGTGGGGCGGGTGACCGTCGTTGAGCTGGTTCTCCACCATCTCCAGCAACGCGTCTTCGTCAAAAAATTCCTGAGAGTCGTTCATCGGTTTTTCGCATCAGTGAGTGAGGAGCGCAGTATAACCCGAAGAGGAGCGGCTCCCGTTTACCATCCACACAAACAATCCGATCACGCAGCCATTTGTTACTCATAATTAACGGGAGTTTGCCGCGGCAAACAGGTTGGAACACAGATAACATGGATGGACACGCCTATGCCCACGATAGATTCCCTGCTGGCTGAGCCCAAGCTACTGCCCCAGATCCCGGAAGTGATGCGCGATTTGATCCAGACCTTCAATGAAAAGGATCCGGATCTGCTGAAGATCAGCAAGCTGATCAACAAGGACCCAGTCATCTCCGCCAAGCTGCTGCGTTTGGCCAACTCGGCCAAGTTCGGCAGCAGTCGCCAGATCGGTACCGTCAATGAAGCTGCGGTGCGGCTTGGACTGGCGATGGTGCGCAACATGGTGCTGGCCTGCGGGCTGACCGAATCGGTCACTGCGGTGCCCGGCATTGACCTCAAACATTTCTGGGGCTGCGTGTTCAACGTGGCGGAGCTGGCGCGTCGTCTGGCGGTGAAGAAGGGAATGAAGGGGGATGAGGTCTTTACCTGTGCCCTGCTCTATGACCTTGGCCGACTGGTGATGCATGTGGGGCTGCCGGAAAACACCGTCCACCACATTCACGATCTGGAATTGCACAAGGGGCGGGCCAAGGCGGAAGAGCTGGTGGTCGGCTTCAACTATGCCCAGGTCGGTGCCGCCATGGCGCGATACTGGAAGTTCCCAGAGACCATCAGCAACGCGGTGGAGTATCACTACAATCCCATGCTGGCCAAAGAGTTCTCCGCCGAGGCGGGGCTTATCCATCTGGCGATCGTGCTGGCAGCGCAATCCGATGTGGGTGAAGAAGCGCCACCCGAGTGGCCTGCCAAAGTAGCGGAGAAGCTGGGGCTCTCCTGGGCCGATTGCGCAGCCCAGTTCACTGCGCTGCGCGAGCAGGGTAATGGCTATGCCGGGTTGCTGGCCGCCTGACTGACTGCTCTGCTACCGCTGTGTGACATCGTAAAAAGGGGCCGAGGTTGGCCCCCTTTTCATGGCCGTGAGCCCGCTATTGCTTGTCAGCCGGTTGCCGAGGGGGCACTCTGCTGACTTCGCCTGTTTTGAGAGAGCCCTTGCCATGATTACCTCCCCCCGTCTCGTTCTGCGTGAACTGACCATCACCGACGCCCCCTTCATTCTCGAGCTGCTCAATGATGCCGATTTCCATCGTTACATCGGCGATCGGGGAGTTCGCACACTTGAACAGGCGCAGGAGTATATCCAGCAGGGGCCAGCGGTGAGCTATGCCCGTCATGGTCATGGCCTCTATCTGGTCGAGCGCAGGGAAGATGGCGCCAGCCTCGGTATCTGCGGTCTTATCAAGCGCGACAGCTTGCCCCGTGAAGATATCGGCTACGCCTTCCTGCCGCAGTATCGCGGTCATGGTTACGCCATTGAGGCCGCACAGGCAGCCATCGCCGATGGCAAAAGCCGGTTGGGGATCGGGCAGGTGATTGCCATCGTCACGCCGGGCAACGAGCGATCAATCGGCCTGTTGGCCAAGCTGGGACTGGTTCGCAGCCGTCTGGTCAAATTGAGTGAAGATGCTGATGAGTGCCTGTTGCTTGAAGCTGAAGGGTGAGCTTATAGGGGAGAAATATTGCCGATTGGCTGTGTGTATCGTCAGGGAAGACGAGGTCGCATCAAAGTGGCCGCCGTGAGTTGCGGCCCTTGTGCATCGGTGCTGTCCGGTCGGGCAGGGGATCAGTTGAGCTCTTCGATGGAGAACTCGCCGGCGATACCATCACAGGAGATGGCGAAGCCGCCGCTGAAGCGGGTGCTGAACTGGATCAGAAACGCATCGTAGTCGTGCTCTTGCACGGGCAGGTTGATGGGTTTGCTGCGACGCAGGGGTTTACGAGTTTGTACGGTTTTCATCATGGTATTTCTCTATATAAATTAAGTAATTGCTCCTTGTGTTGGCAAATGTCAGGTCAATGAGTGCGTGCAACGGTGTTGTTGGCGTGCGCGCAGGTATACCCAGCCCGTTCGCGGGCCTCTGCTCTTGCAAGGTGCAAGGAATATGCGGTTGCATAGTTCAAATTGAGTGGGCAGAGCGGGTCTGCACCGTGAGAGCCGGGCAACGCAGGCGGACAGCCTGAACGGTTCTCAGGGCGAGTAAATCAGAAGAAGGTTATGCGGGTACTGACAGGATTCATCGTGAGGTGAAGCATTGCAGGGCAAACATAAACAGGGCTGATTAACTAGCCGGCGCGCATTCTCTCCTCGAAATGAATAAAAAGCAAACAATTATTTTCGGCTGTGTGGCTGGGCCTTGTCCGGCACAGGTTTGCCAGCAACAAAAAGGGCTCCCGCGGGAGCCCTTTTGCACCTGTCAGCCAGCGGATGATCAGTAGTCGCCGTTGGCGCGCTTGGCGGCAGCGATCATCGGGGTGATGGTCATGCCCTGCACCACGATGGAGAACATCACCACCGCGTAGGTCATCACCAGGATCACCTGACGCAGGTCGACACCGTGGCTCGGGATCATCATGACGCCGGAGGGGAGCGCCAGTGCCATCGCCATGGCCAGACCGCCGCGCAAGCCACCCCAGGTGAGGATCCGCACCGAGAAGGTGTTGTAGGTGCGGAACTTGCGGAAGGCCATATAGGGCAGCGAGACGCTGATGAAGCGGGCGGCGAGGCAGAGCGGCACCGCGATGACCAGCAGTACCCAGTCATGCCAGGCCAGATCCAGCAGTACCAGCGCCAGACCGATCAGCAGGAACAGCAGGGCGTTGAGGAACTGATCCATCAACTCCCAGAAGTGATCCAGGTGGTGGCTGCTCTGCTCGGAGAAGCCGGAGTGACGAGTCCAGTTGCCGATCATGATGCCGGTCACCACCATGGCCAGAGCGCCGGAGACGCCGATCATGTTGGCGAAGGCGAAGCCAGCGGTCGGGATGCAGAGGGTGAGCAGCAGCTCCAGCGAGCCGTCGTCGGTGGCGCTGATCATCACGTGAGCGATGACGCCCAGCACGACGCCGAACAGGATGCCGCCGAGGGCCTCATGCAGGAACAGACCGGCCACGCTGCCGAAGGTGGGCTCGACACCGCCGAAGGCAACGGCAAACACGGTAGCGAAAATAACGAGGCCGACACCGTCGTTGAACAGCGACTCCCCTTCGATCTGGATGGCGATCTGGGGTGGTGCCTTCATCTTCTTGACGATGGCCAGTACGGCGATGGGGTCGGTGGGGGAGATGAGCGCCCCGAACAGCATGCAGTAGACCAGCGGCAGCTCCCAGCCCAGCAGCTTGGCGATGAACCAGAAGCCGTAGCCGATGATGAAGGTGGAGAGCAGGGTGGCAATAATGGCCAGAATGGTGATCTCCCACTTCTGGCTACGCAGCGCCTTGAGGTTGATGCCAAGACCACCGGCAAACAGCAGGAAGCCCAGGATCCCCTTCAGCAGGAAATTCTGGAAGTCGATGCTCTCCATGGTTTTGATGGCAAGAGGCTCCAGATTGAACCATCCCAGTTTACCGAACAGCACCAGCAGCGCAGAGATCAGCATGGAACCGGCGGTGATGGCGATGGTGGTCTGGATCTTCACAACATACTGGTTGGCAAAGGCAATAAAGATCGCCAACGCTGCCAGAAAACAGAGTGTGTAGTAGACGCTCATAGTTATTTTTTACTCGTAGATAGATAGCAAGCACGTATCCCCATGCGGGACGGGCATAGGGTACTCTCGGGGTCTATGTTACTCATTACCTATAAATGAGTATATGGCTGCGACTTTGGACTGATAGACGGCTAGATTTCCAATTCGCTGGTTTGCTGTTAGGATGCTGTTTACGCAGTTGCACGGATGTAAGAGGAACACGCGGTGGCGAATGAAAAGTCGAACAGAAAGTCGGATGTGACAAACAAGCTGGAAGCCTGTCTCAAGGAGCGGATCCTGATCATCGACGGGGCCATGGGCACCATGATCCAGAGCTACAAACTCGGGGAGGCGGACTACCGCGGTGAACGGTTTGCCGACTGGCATACCGACATCAAGGGCAACAACGATCTGCTGGTGCTGACCCGCCCCGCCGTCATTCGCGAGATCCACGAGCAGTACTGCGCCGCCGGTGCCGACATCCTCGAAACCAACACCTTCAACGCCACCCGCATCGCCATGGCCGATTACGAGATGGAAGATCTCTCGGCCGAGATCAACCGTGAGGCGGCCCGTCTGGCCCGCGCGGTAGCGGACGAGTGGACGGCGAAAGAGCCCCACAAGCCGCGCTTCGTGGCAGGGGTTTTGGGGCCGACCAACCGCACCGCCTCCATCTCGCCAGATGTGAACGATCCGGGCAAGCGCAACGTCACTTACGACCAGCTGGTGGCCGCCTATACCGAATCGACTCATGCCCTGATCGAGGGTGGCGTCGACATCATTCTGATCGAGACCATCTTCGATACCCTCAACGCCAAGGCGGCCGCCTTCGCGGTGGATCTGGTATTCGAGGATCTGGGCTACAGCCTGCCGGTGATGATCTCTGGCACCATCACCGACGCCTCCGGCCGCACCCTCTCCGGCCAGACTACCGAAGCCTTCTATCACTCGCTGCGCCACGTCAAACCGGTCTCGTTCGGTCTCAACTGTGCGCTGGGGCCGGACGAGCTGCGGCAGTATGTGGAGGAGCTGTCGCGCATCAGCGAGACCCATGTCAGTGCTCACCCCAACGCCGGTCTGCCCAACGCCTTTGGCGAGTACGATCTCGATGCTACCGAGATGGCGGAGCATATCCGCGAGTGGGCCCAAAGCGGTTTCCTCAACATGGTTGGCGGCTGCTGCGGCACCACCCCGGCCCATATTCGTGCCATGGCTGGCGCGGTTGCCGGCATCAAGCCACGCGCTTTGCCCGAGCTGCCGGTGGCCTGCCGCCTGTCGGGTTTGGAGCCGCTGATCATTACCCCCGAATCGATGTTCGTGAACGTGGGAGAGCGCACCAACGTCACCGGTTCGGCCAAGTTCAAGCGGCTGATCAAGGAGGGGCTCTACGACGAGGCGCTCGACGTCGCCAAGCAGCAGGTGGATAACGGCGCCCAGATCATCGACATCAACATGGACGAGGGGATGTTGGACGCCGAGGCAGCCATGGTGCGCTTCCTGAACCTTATCGCCGGCGAGCCGGACATCGCCCGGGTGCCGGTGATGATCGACTCCTCCAAGTGGGAGGTGCTGGAGGCGGGCCTCAAGTGCGTGCAGGGCAAGCCGGTGGTCAACTCCATCTCCATGAAGGAGGGGGAGGAGAAGTTTATCCAGCAGGCCAGACTGCTGCGCCGCTACGGTGCCGCCGTTATCGTGATGGCGTTCGACGAAGCGGGTCAGGCCGACACCCGCGCCCGCAAGTTCGAGATCTGCCAGCGGGCCTACCGCATTCTGGTGGATCAGGTCGGTTTCCCGCCGGAAGATATCATCTTCGATCCCAACATCTTCGCGGTGGCGACCGGTATCGACGAGCACAACAACTACGCGGTGGACTTCATCGATGCGGTGAAGGACATCAAGGAGAACCTGCCCCACGCCATGATCTCCGGCGGAGTCTCCAACGTCTCGTTTTCATTCCGTGGCAACGAGCCGGTGCGGGAGGCCATTCACGCCGTTTTCCTTTACCACGCCATCAAGAACGGCATGGACATGGGGATCGTCAACGCCGGCCAGCTCGCCATCTATGAAGACATTCCGGCCGAGCTCAAAGAGAAGGTCGAGGCGGTGGTGCTCAACCTCAATGACAACGCCACCGAGGAGCTGCTGGCCATCGCCGAGAAGTATCGCGGTGCCGGTGCTCAGGCCGAGGATCCGCGGGATCAGGCGTGGCGCAGCTGGCCGGTGGGCAAGCGGCTGGAACATGCGCTGGTCAAGGGGATCACCGACTTCATCGAAGAGGATACCGAGGAGGCGCGTGCTCAGGCTGAGAGGCCGCTGCATGTCATCGAAGGGCCGTTGATGGATGGCATGAACGTGGTCGGCGATCTGTTCGGCGCCGGCAAGATGTTCCTGCCGCAGGTGGTGAAATCGGCCCGGGTGATGAAGCGGGCGGTCGCCTATCTGCAACCCTATATCGAGGCGGAAAAATCGGGTGGCTCCAGCAACGGCAAAATCGTGCTGGCGACCGTGAAAGGGGATGTGCACGACATCGGCAAGAACATCGTCGGGGTAGTGCTGCAGTGCAACAACTTCGAGATCATCGATCTCGGGGTCATGGTCCCCTGCGAGACCATCCTCAAGACCGCGCGGGAAGTGGGGGCCGACATGATCGGTCTCTCCGGTCTCATCACCCCGTCGCTGGACGAGATGGTGCACGTGGCCAAGGAGATGGAGCGCCAGGGCTTCAAGCTGCCGCTCTTGATCGGCGGCGCCACCACCTCCAAGGCCCATACCGCGGTGAAGATCGAGCAGAACTACTCGGAGCCGGTGGTCTATGTCTCCAACGCGTCTCGTGCGGTCGGGGTGGCGCAGAGCCTGCTCAGCCCGGATCTCAAACCCGACTTCGTCGCCCGTATCGACAAGGAGTACGAGATCGCCCGCGAGCAGCACGCCCGCAAGCAGCCGCGCTCGCGCCCCATCACGCTGGCGGAGGCGCGTGCCAACCGCCATCAGCTGGATTGGGCTGGCTATGAGCCGCCCAAGCCCCGCGAGCCGGGTGTGCAGAAGTTCGAGAACGTGCCCATCTCGGTGCTGCGCCCCTACATCGACTGGACGCCGTTCTTCCTCAGCTGGGAGCTGGCGGGCAAGTTTCCGCGCATCCTCGAAGACGAGATTATCGGTGAGGAGGCGACCAGGCTGTTTGCCGATGCCAACGCCATGCTGGATCAGCTGGAAAAGGATCAGAGCGTGCGCTGCGCCGGCATCATAGGTCTGTTCCCGGCCAATGCGGTGGGGGACAGCATCGAGGTCTATAGCGACGAGTCGCGCAGCGAAGTGAAAAAAGTGCTGCACCACCTGCGCCAGCAGAGCGAGAAGCAGGGCTTCCCCAACTACTGTCTGGCGGACTATGTGGCGCCGAAAGAGAGTGGCAAAGCCGACTGGATCGGCGCCTTCGCGGTGACCGGCGGCATCGGTGAGGAGGCTATCGCCAGGGCCTACAAGGCGGATCACGACGACTACAACGCCATCCTTATTCAGGCGGTATGTGACCGGTTGGCGGAAGCCTTTGCCGAGTACCTGCACGAGCAGGTGCGCAAGGTGCACTGGGGCTATGCCCCCGACGAAGCACTCAGCAACGAGGAGCTTATTCGCGAGAACTATCGGGGCATCCGTCCGGCGCCCGGTTATCCTGCCTGCCCGGAGCACACCGAGAAGGGCACCCTGTGGGAGCTGCTGGATGTCGAGCAGGCCATCGGCATGCAGCTCACCGAATCCTACGCCATGTGGCCGGGGGCTGCGGTGTCGGGCTGGTACTTCTCCCACCCCGAGAGCAAATACTTCGCGGTGGCGCAGATCCAGCAAGATCAGGTTGAGGATTACGCCGCCCGCAAGGGGATGACGCTGGCCGAAGCCGAGCGCTGGCTCGCCCCCAATCTGGGGTAACGAGAGAGCCAATCTGCTCGGCCTTTGAGCGAAAACGGCGGACTTTGCGAGCAGCCTCTGAAGGGCGCGCAGAGCCGCCGTTTATTGTTTCACCGCGCCGTGCTGATTGGGCAGGCTTCTGCGTTATTTGGCTTGTTGTCAGGAGAAACAATTGGCGTTGTCTTGGCGCTGTGGCACCTTATACTCTCCCGCCCCATCCTGCCCAGGCATAGCCTTCTAGCGGAATTGTCATGAAGATCGCCATTTTATCCCGTGAGCCGAAAAACTACTCCACCCGCCGTCTGGTCGAGGTGGCACAGGCGCGCGGTCATCAGGTCGAGGTGCTCGACACCCTGCGCTGTTATATGAACATCGCCTCCCACAACCCCTCCATTCACTACGAAGGACGGGAGCTGGAGAGCTATGACGCGGTGATCCCCCGCATCGGGGCCAGCATCACCGCCTACGGCACCGCCGTGTTGCGCCAGTTCGAGATGATGAACACCATGGCGCTCAACAGCTCGGTGGCCATCAGCCGCTCCCGCGACAAGCTGCGGGCGATGCAGCTGCTCTCCCGCCACGGTATCGGTCTGCCCATCACCGGTTATGCCCACAGCACCCACGACGTGCCCGACCTCATCACCATGGTGGGCGGTGCGCCGCTGGTGGTGAAGCTGCTGGAGGGTACCCAGGGGATCGGCGTGGTGCTCTGCGAGACTCAGAAAGCCGCCGAGAGCGTGATCGAGGCTTTCATCCAGACCAACAACAACATTCTGGTGCAGGAGTATATTCGCGAGGCCAACGGCGCCGACATCCGCTGTCTGGTGGTCAACGGCAAGGTGGTGGCGGCGATGCGCCGTCAGGCCCAGCCGGGCGAGTTTCGCTCCAACCTGCATCGGGGCGGCACCGCCGAGGCGATCCGGATCACCCCGGAAGAGCGCGCTACCGCGGTGCGCGCCGCCAAGATCATGGGGTTGGACGTGGCAGGCGTGGATATCCTGCGCAGTGCCCGCGGCCCGCTGGTGCTGGAGGTCAACTCCTCTCCCGGCCTGCAGGGGGTCGAGGCGGCTTCCGGCAAGGATGTGGCGGGCAAGATCATCGAGTTCCTTGAGCTCAAGGGCGGGCGCAAGCACAAGCCGGTGGAGTGATCCCGGATTTGCATCAGCCAAAAAACAGGGCGCCTTCGGGCGCCCTGTTGCTATCTGGCTGGTGCCACAGCGCCCTCACCCTCTCCCGGAGGGAGAGGGAACTGTTCGGCAGAGATCATCGCCAGCCTTGCGCTGAATACGCCACCCTCCAGCCGGGTCTCTATCTGCCAGTCCAGCTTTTCGCAGATGCGCTGGATGATGGTGAGGCCGCAGCCGTAACCGAGGATCTGATCCGGCGCTGCTGCCGTCGGGTTGCTGATGGTGAGCACCGGGCCGCACAGCTCGATGTCGATATGGCCCTCGGCGTAGCTCAGGGCATTTTTCAGCAGGTTGCCAAGGGCGATGGCGAGCAGGGAGAGGGGGGAATCGACCTCGCTCGCCTCGTCCAGCACCAGACGGATATCGAGCGCTTCTCGCTGCAGCAGCGGGGCGAGCCGGGCCAGCTCCTGACGGATCAGCGGCGCCACCTGCTGCTTCGGTCGCTCGACCTCCTCCTTGCGTCCCAGCAGCAGAAAGGTCTCGGTGAGCAGGGCCATTTCGTCGGCGGCGGCCCGGATGCGGGTGACGGCGCGCTCGGCGGGGGGCGGCAGATCGCTCACCTTGCCGAGCAGGGCGGCCGAGCCCTGGATCACCATGTTGGGGGTGCGCAGCTCGTGGCTGGCAAAGCGGCTGAACTCCTGCTCGCGGGCAAAGACGGCGCTCACCTCCTGCTTGCCGGCCAGCAGTGCCAACTCGATATCCCTGAGCTCCTGCCAGGGGGCATCGGGGATGAAGTCCGCCTGATCCGGGGTGAGGTGGGCGACCCTGTGTTGCAGCCGCTGCAGCGGCCCCGTGATATGGCGTACCAGCCAGATGCCGAAGCCGAGGCAGCCCAGCAGCAGCGCCAGCCCGATCAGCCGGGTGGCCAGATGCAACTTGTCCTCGTAGGGGTCGAGGTAGTCATCGGCATCGTCGTTGAAGACCAGATAGAGCATCCCCTTGCCGGAGGGGTGGCGCGCCACCAGAAAGTGTTTGTCCTCCTTGCCCAGCTGGTGCTCGAAAAAGCCCGGGGTCTGGTAGGGTTGTAGCCACTTGGGCAGGCGTCCCGACTCGGTCCAGTAGCTGGAGAACTGGCGCGGGCTGGGCGCCGCCGCCGCGGCACCGAGGCGCAGCCAGTCGTCGCTGTAGCGGGTTACTTCCGCCTCCAGCCAGTGGCGCAGGCTCAGCTCCTCCATCTTGTCCTCGGCCACCATCATCAGGCCGGATAGCAGCACCAGCAGCACCACGCCCGCCCCGCCGAGCGCCATGATGAGCCGGTGGCGCAGGCTCGACAGGCTCATGCGCTCACCAGTCGGTAGCCCTGACCGTGCAGGGTTTCCAGCATGGGGGTGGGGAAGGGTTTGTCGAGGGTGTTGCGCAGGGCGTAGATGTGGCTGCGCAGGGCGTCGGAGTCGGGCTCCTCCTCTCCCCAGACGGTGTCGAGCACCTCCTGACGAGTGACGATGGCCGGCGCGCGGCGAGCCAGCAGCGCGAGGATCTGGAACGGGATCTTGCCGAGCTTGAGGGGAACGCCGGCACGGGTCGCCTGCCCGCTGGCGGCATCGACGGTCAGCTCGCCAAAGGTGATGGCGCCGATGTCACCGCGGGGGCCACGCAGGCTGAGGGCTTGCAAGCGCACCTCCAGCTCCTCCATGGCGAAGGGCTTGACCAGATAGTCGTCGCCACCTGCCTTGAAGCCTGCCAGCTTGTCTTCCAGACTGTCGCGGGCGGTGAGAAAGAGCACCGGGGTCGAGATCCCCTCCTCGCGCAGGCGGGCGACCGTGCTGAGCCCGTCGAGACGGGGCATCATCACATCCATGATGATGACGTCGAAGCGCTGTTCGGCCAGCAGTTGCAGCGCCGCCTGACCGTGATAGGCACAGTCCAGCCGGTGGCCGGCCAGCTCCAGATAATCCATGATGGTTTCTGCCACCTGAGGATTGTCTTCCACTACCAAAATCTTCATGCTTTGTACTCCTGGTTGGCGAGCAGCTTCACGCTCTTTTCACACCGGATACATCATCCTGTCGCCAGTGTAACCCCGAGGATCCACGATGAAGAAGTCTCTCTGTGCTCTCCTGCTGCTGATCTTGCTGCCGCTCGGATCTGCGCAGGCTGCCGAATTCAAACTGACCGGCCGCACCACCTGGCAGCTTGGCCAGCTGATGGTGAACGGTCTGCCGTTCGTGATCGACGACCAGACCCGCTTCAAGGATTGGCTCAACGAGGATGATCTGGGCGGCACCTGGGTCGAGATGAAGGGGGTGGTGGAGAACGGCGTGCGCTATGTGCGCAAGGTCGAGGCCCTCGATGAAGATGACAAGGACGAGATGGATCTGGAAGGGCCGGTCGAGGGCGGACGGATCTGGGGCTACACCACCTCGGACAACAGCCTGGCCCCTTTCGAAGGGCGCTGGCTCGAACTGGAGTGCAAGTTTGACGGCATGCGCCTGAGCCGTTGTCACGAGGACAAGTGACCCGATCGCTGCCGCAGATTCGCAATGTTCCTGAATGAAGCCCATGCTTATCCAGCATGGGCTTTTTGTTCAGGGACGAACGACATGGAACAGAGAACAAAGTGGTGTGCGTGGCTGTATGGTTTGCCGCTCTGTGCCGCGCAGGCGATTGCCGACGAACTGTGGCTGGTGGAGCTGGAACACGATGACGGCATCCATCTGCAATTTCAGGGGGCCGAGGTGGAACGGGGCAGTGCCCCGGTCTGGCGACAGGGTGAACCCTGGGCAGAGCCCCTGCGGCCGGGTGATCGCCTCTCCCTGCTGGTGGCCGACGGGGTGGCCACCCGGATCGAGCTGCTGACGGCCAGATCGCCGACGGGGGCCGGGCAGTGGCAGCGGGCAGAGGATCGCCTGCAATCCTTCGACGGCCAGCGTCTGGTGCTGGCAAATCTCGGCACGTTTCCTCTCGACCGCAACATACGCTGGGTCAACGGCTCGGCTGCCGATCTCCATGAAGGGAGTGCACTGGTATTGATCCGTTCTGCCGATGGAATATTGCGGAGAATTGAAGTGATCAATCCGGAAGAGTAATTCAGTATCTTCTTATTTAATAAGGGGTCACCATATTGTGGCAGGCATTAAATAATGCCTGCCACAATTTTATGATGTATTTCTCAATAAAGTCATCGCTCTAATTATTTTTCCTTGTCACATATATTTCGTTTGTCATCGATGAATTTTGGTGGTTTATTTTATTTCAGACAGGGTTCATTGGAGTTCGTGCCTGTCAAATGAAAAGGGATATTTCAGAACAATAACAATTATCGTATGTCTGAAAGAGGAATAAATGATGAATAAATTAATAACAGCCAATCTTGCGCTGTTTGCATCTTCATTGATGCTTATTCAGGCTCAGGCGGCTGAACCCGTCTACCCTGACCAGGTTAAGTGGTATGGTCTGGGAGAGGGGGTCTGCGCCAGTGGCTATCGGCCTCTTACCCGCGATGAAGCCATGAGTATCAAGGGCAATCTGGTTGGTCGCATGGGCCAATGGCAGATTACCGGACTGGCCAATCGCTGGGTAATCATGGGCTCTGGATATAACGGGGAAATAAAACAGGGAACGGCAGGGGAAACATGGTGTTATCCCACATCGCCGATATCTGGCGAAATTCCATCTCTCTCTGCCTGGAATATTCCTGCTGGTGATGAAGTTGATGTGCAATGGCGAATGGTGCATGACAATGATTACTTTATTAAGCCGGTAAGTTATCTGGCCCATTATTTGGGATATGCCTGGGTAGGCGGCAATCACAGCCCCTATGTAGGTGAAGATATGGATGTCACCAGACTGAGCGATGGCTGGTTGATTAAGGGCAATAATGACGGTGGCTGCTCCGGGTATCGTTGTGGAGAGAAGAGCTCCATCAAGGTAAGCAACTTCTCTTATACCCTGGAGCCGGACTCCTTTACCCACGGCCAGGTCACCGAGAGTGGCAAGCAGCTGGTCAAGATGATCACTGCCAATGCGACCAACTACACGGATCTGCCCCAGCAGGTGGTGGTGACCCTGAAGTATGACAAGGCTACCAACTGGTCGAAAACCGACACCTACAGTCTCAGCGAGAAGGTCGGCATCAAAAAGACGTTCCAGATCCCGCAGGTTTCCAGCACTGAATATTCGGTCGAGATTTCTTCTACCCAGAGCTGGGCCGAGCAGAAGGGTGGCTCGACCACCGAGACAGTGTCTGTTGAGGCACGTCCCACGGTGCCGCCACACTCCAGCGTGCCGGTGCGGGTTGCTCTCTACAAGTCCAATATCTCATACCCCTATGAGTTCAAGGCCGAGGTCAACTATGACCTGACCATGAAGGGGTTCCTGCGCTGGGGCGGCAATGCCTGGTATACCCATCCGACCAATCGCCCCACCTGGGAACACACCTTTGCCGTTGGCCCGTTCCGCGACAAGGCCAGCAGTATCCGTTACCAGTGGGACAAACGCTATATCCCGGGTGAAGTGAAGTGGTGGGACTGGAACTGGACCATCAGCGAGTATGGTTTGTCGACCATGCAGAGTAACCTTGGTCGCGTGCTGCGCCCGATCCGTTCAGCAGTGACCGGTGACTTCTATGCCGAGAGCCAGTTTGCCGGCGACATCGAGATTGGTCAGCCCCAGAGCGGTTCCACGAAGGCTGCCCAGCTGCGCAGTGCCTCTGCCGAAGGGGTTGCTCTCACCGCGCTGGAGCTGGATCAGGCGACGCTCGCCAGCGAAGGGTTTGGCAATGTGACCCTCACCGTGACCCCGGTGCAATAACCCTCAATAGCAGGCCTCCCGATGGAGGCCTGTTCTCCCTTTCAGCACCTTCTCCGGATTGTTACCCGACGATGCAGCTTGCTCGCTCATGATGGCGTTAAGCGAAATTGTGGTGGTCAATCCGCAGGAGGTGTTGACCCGTCTACGATAGGCGGGTTTATCCTCTGCCCGCTGGATGAAGGAACCCCTATGTTGACGATTACCCGGCTGGCCAGAGAACTGGGCCTGAGCCGCACCACCCTGCTCTATTACGAACGTCTCGGTCTGCTGCTGCCCGCCCTGCGCGGGGAGAACGGCTATCGCCGCTATGGCGAGGCCGAGCTGGAACGGGGGCGGCAGATCGCCAGTTTTCGCGCCATGGGGCTGCCGCTCGAAGAGATCGGCACCCTGCTGGCAGCGAGGCAGGAGAGCCACTCCTGCCTCGATGGTCACCTGCTGCGACTGGAGCAGGAGATCGCCGAGCTGAGGCGGCAACAGCGGGCCATCATCCTCTATCGCCAACAGACACACGAGGAGATCCCCATGGTAGACAAGGCACGCTGGGTTGCCATCATGCAGGCCGCAGGCATGACCGAAGAGATGATGCGCAACTGGCATATCCAGTTCGAGAAGATGGAGCCGCAGGCCCATCAGGAATTCCTCGAATCCCTGCAGATCCCCGCCGCGGAGATCGCTGCCATCCGCACCTGGTCGCGCGGGGAGTAACCCGTCTGACCACAGCACCAGCCGTTGCCCCACATTGTTAACGGCTTGTGCTTTGGATTTTCCCCCTTATACTGGCGCCATCTTGTCGGAGTGCTGACCGTCGAACGACGCGAAGCTGAGACCGTTAATTCGGGATCCGTGGAACCTGATCAGGTTAAAACCTGCGAAGGGAACAAGGGTAACTTGCGGGTTACCGCGCCGGGGGAGGAACAAGCCTCTTCCGCTCATCGAAGGGATCACCCTTGATGGGTCAGGGCGCACAGGAGGGAGTCTGTCCCGTCCGGTTGTCCAGCACGTGGGGCGCCTTGCCCACAGCGTGCAGAGAGCGGGAAGTGGCAGAACAGCAGAGCGGAGATCCATCCCGCGTGCACTCCCTCCTGACATAAACACCCCGCCGCAAGTTCATCTTCTCCTCGAACTCCAGACAAGCAAACACCCATAACTTCAACCAGTTAATGTGAGTTTTGCTATGTCTACTTCTGTATCTGATACCGCCAAATCCAGCCGCCGCGAGCAGCGCTCCAGCGCTCAGGCCTTTATCGACAGCCTCAAGGGGATGGCTCACCCCAACTCCCGCCGCATCTTTATCGAAGGCTCCCGCGCCGATATCCGTGTCCCGCTGCGGGAGATCCAGCTGGCCGACACCTTCGTCGGCGGCACCAAAGAAAATCCCCAATTCGAGCCCAACGAGCCGGTGCCGGTCTACGACACCTCGGGCCGTTACGGGGAGGAGGGGGTCGCCATCGACGTGCGCCGTGGCCTGCCGCGCCTGCGGGAGAACTGGGTGCTGGAGCGCGGTGACACCGACGAGCTGCCGGGGCTCAGCTCCACCTTCACTCAGGAGCGGCTGGCCGACGAGGGGCTGGATCACCTGCGTTTCGAGCATCTGCCGAAACCGCGCCGGGCCAAGCCGGGCCGCCGGGTCACCCAGCTCCACTACGCCCGCGCCGGTATCGTCACCCCCGAGATGGAATTTATCGCCATTCGCGAGAACATGGGCCGCGAGCGGGTGTGCTCCGAGCTCCTGCGCACCCAGCATCCGGGTCGCGATTTCGGTGCCCGTTTGCCCCAGAACATCACCCCCGAATTTGTGCGCGATGAGGTGGCCGCCGGTCGCGCCATCATCCCCAGCAACATCAACCACCCGGAAGCGGAGCCGATGATCATCGGCCGCAATTTTCTGGTGAAGATCAACGCCAACATCGGCAACTCGGCAGTCACCTCCAGCATCGAAGAGGAAGTCGAAAAGCTGGTCTGGTCCACCCGCTGGGGCGCCGACACCGTGATGGATCTCTCCACCGGCCGCTACATCCACGAGACCCGCGAGTGGATCCTGCGCAATAGCCCGGTGCCCATCGGTACCGTGCCCATCTATCAGGCGCTGGAAAAGACCAACGGCATCGCCGAAGAGCTCACCTGGGAGCTGTTCCGCGACACCCTGCTGGAGCAGGCCGAGCAGGGGGTGGACTACTTCACCATCCACGCTGGCGTCCTGCTGCGCTTCGTGCCGATGACCGCCAAGCGCCTCACCGGCATCGTGTCGCGCGGCGGCAGCATCATGGCCAAGTGGTGTCTCTCTCACCACAAGGAGAACTTCCTCTACCAGCACTTCCGCGAAATCTGCGAGATCTGCGCCGCCTATGACGTGGCGTTGTCGCTGGGCGACGGTCTGCGTCCGGGCTCCGTCTATGATGCCAACGACGAGGCCCAGTTCGCCGAGCTGCGCACCCTGGGTGAGCTGACCAAGATCGCATGGGAGTACGACGTGCAGGTGATGATCGAGGGCCCCGGCCACGTGCCGATGCACATGATCGAGCGCAACATGACCGAGCAGCTGGAGCACTGCCACGAGGCACCGTTCTATACGCTGGGCCCGCTCACTACCGACATCGCACCGGGTTACGATCACTTCACCTCCGGCATCGGTGCGGCGCTCATCGGCTGGTATGGCTGCGCCATGCTCTGCTACGTCACTCCCAAGGAGCATCTGGGGCTGCCCAACAAGGAGGATGTGAAGCAGGGGCTGATTACCTACAAGATCGCCGCCCACGCCGCCGATCTGGCCAAGGGGCACCCGGGCGCCCAGATCCGCGACAACGCCATGTCCAAGGCGCGCTTCGAATTCCGCTGGGAGGATCAGTTCAATCTGGCCCTTGACCCCGACACTGCCCGTGCCTACCACGACGAAACCCTGCCGCAGGAGTCCGGCAAGGTGGCCCACTTCTGCTCCATGTGCGGGCCCAAGTTCTGCTCCATGAAGATCACTCAGGATGTGCGTGACTATGCCGCAAAGCTTGAAGCGGTGGAGATCAAGCTGGTCGGTATGGATGGCCAGCAGGAGCAGGTGGTGGCTCAGGTGGCGAGCGGCATGGCCCGCATGGCGGAAACCTTCAAGGAGACCGGCGGCGAGATCTACCATCAGGCGGCGGCGCTGAAACAAGCCGCAGGGGAGGAGGCGTGAGCAGCGCAAGCGGGGCTGTCAGCCCCGCCGATCTGCCGCCTGTGACCGACTCGCTGCCTGTGGTCTGGACCATCGCCGGTTCAGACTCCGGCGGCGGCGCCGGCATTCAGGCCGACTTGCACACATTGCACGACCTCGGCGTGCATGGCTGTTCTGTCATCTCCGCCATTACCGCCCAGAACTCGGTGGCGGTGAAGATGGTCGACCCCGTGCTGATGCAGACCTTCACCGCCCAGATCGACGCCCTTGGCGTCGATCTGCCGCCCGCCGCCATCAAGATCGGCCTGCTGCCGACCCGGCTTCACGTCGAGGTGCTGGCCCGCCGACTGGCAGCCATCGAGGCGCCCTTCGTGGTCTACGATCCGGTGGCCATCGCCAGCAGCGGCACCCCGATGGCGGAGCCCAATATGCTGGAGGCGGTGCGCGAGCAGCTGTTGCCGCGCCTCTCCTTGATCACCCCCAACGGCCCCGAATTGGAAGCCCTGACCGGACTGCCGGTCAGCAGCCCCGAACTGGTGCGCTTCGCCGCCCAGCGGCTGCGCGAACTCGGCGCCCGCGCCGTGCTGGTCAAGGGCGGTCATCTGGAGTGGAGCGGAGAGCTGTGTCTGGACTACTACCAGGACGAGACCCGCGAATTCTGGCTGGCGGCGCCGCGCCTGAATACCCGCCACGGCCACGGCACCGGCTGCTGCTACGCCAGCGCCATCGCCGCCGTGGTGGCGCAGGACTATCCGGTGGAGGATGCCATCACCCTGGCGCGTGCCTATTTGCAACAGGGGCTGGCGGCGGCGCAAGGAGTGGGCGCAGGCCCGGGACCCATCGCCCATCTCGGCTGGCCAGCCGATCTTGCCCACTTCCCCCGCGCCGTGCTGGCAGGGTCTGCCCTCGATCGCCGCTTCGGGCTTTATGAAGCGAGCAGCGCCCGTCTGCCGCAGGGCCCCTTCGCGCCGACCGAACACAACCTCGGCCTCTATCCGGTGGTCGATTCGGTCAAGTGGCTGCGCCGCCTGCTGGGGGCTGGGGTCAAGACCATCCAGCTGCGGATCAAGAATCTGCCCGCCGCTCAGGTGGCGCCAGCCATTCGCGATGCGGTAGAGCTCGGTCGCCGCCATGGGGCGCGGCTCTTTATCAACGACTACTGGCAGCAGGCCATCGAGGCGGGCGCCTGGGGCGTGCATCTGGGGCAGGAGGATATGGAGACCGCCGATCTCGCCGCCATTCAGGCGGCCGGGCTGCGCCTTGGCATCTCCACCCACGGTTACTTCGAGCTGATGCGGGCCCGCGAGCTGGCCCCCTCCTACATAGCGCTCGGCCATATCTTCCCGACCAACACCAAGGCGATGCCTTCGCGCCCGCAGGGGCTGGTGCGGCTGCACCGCTACCGCGCCCTGATGGCGGAGTGGCCGACGGTGGCCATCGGCGGCATCAGCGAGGAGCGGGTGGCGGCGGTCAAGGCAAGCGGGGTCGGCAGTATCGCGCTGGTCTCGGCCATCACGGCCAGCGACGACTGGCAGGGGGCGACCGAGCGGCTGCTTGCTGCCGTGGGGGCGGGGGATGAGCCGCGCTCGGCCACTGTTATACGGGAGGCTGAACATGCGCTCTGATGCCACTTCTCTTAGTGACAAAGAGTATTTGCGATACGGCCGCCAGCTGATGCTGGCGGAAGTGGGTGAAGAAGGGCAGGCACGGCTGAAAGATAAGTCCGTGCTGATCGTGGGCTTGGGCGGGCTTGGCTCGCCGCTCGCCCTCTATCTGGCCGGGGCCGGGGTGGGCACCTTGTGGCTGGCCGATGGCGATACGGTCGATTCCAGCAACCTGCCGCGCCAGATCCTGTTCGATAGCGAGGCGGTCAACCACTCCAAGGCGGAGCTGGCCCGCGAGCGCTTGGCGGCCCACAACCCGCTGGTGGAGCTGATTGCCATCAACCAGCGGCTCGATGCCGCCAGCCTGCCGGAGTTTGTGGCCGAGGTAGATCTGGTGATCGACTGCTGCGACAACCTAGCTACCCGCCAGGCCATCAACGCCGCCTGCGTGGCTCAGGGCAAGCCCTGGATCTCCGCCGCCGCGGTGGGTTGGCAGGGGCAGCTGATGGCGCGCACCAGCAGCGATCACGCCTGCTACGCCTGCCTCTATCCGCTGGATATCAAGGTGAGTCAGAGCTGCGAGACCAGCGGTGTCACCGGCCCGCTGGTCGGAGTGATGGGCTCTTTGCAGGCGCTGGAGGCATTGAAGCTGCTGCTCGGGATGCCGAGCCCAGTCGCTGGCACCCTGCGCCGTTTCGATGCACTGAGCCATCAGTGGCAGACCCTCACTCTGGCCCCCGATCCCGATTGCCCGGTTTGCGGACAGCGCCGATGCCCGAAACACGATAAGGAGATCACCCCATGACCTTGACCATTCGACTCAACGATAAAGCCCAGTCGCTGGCGGCAGGGCAGAGTGTGGCCGACCTGCTGGCGGCGCAAAACGTTAATCCACAGGGGGTGGCGGTGGCCCTCAACGGCGCCGTGCTGCCCCGTGGCCGCTGGGCCGAGACCCGTCTCAATGACGGGGACGAACTTCACCTCTTTACCGCCATAGCGGGAGGCTGACCCATGATGCTCGCAGTCCCATCTTCGCGTGCTCTGCCTTGCGGCGGGGCCTCATCTCTTCTTATCGCAGTGGTAGGAGGCTGACATGCTCAAGATTGCCGATCACACCTTCTCATCGCGCCTCTTTACCGGCACCGGCAAGTTTGCCCGCCCGGAACTGATGGCCGCCGCCATCGAGGCGAGCGGCTCCCAACTGGTCACCATGGCCATCAAGCGGCTCGAACCGGGCAAGGCCCACGACGATATCCTGAGCCCCTTGCTACAACTCGGGGTCAAGCTGCTGCCCAACACCTCCGGCGCCAAGACCGCCGCCGAGGCGGTATTTGCCGCCCACCTCGCCCGCGAGGCGCTGGGGACAAACTGGCTGAAGCTGGAGATCCACCCCGATCCTCGTTACCTCTTGCCCGACCCCATCGAGACGCTGAAAGCCGCCGAGCAGCTGGTGAAAGAGGGCTTTGTGGTGCTGCCCTACTGCGGCGCCGACCCCGTGCTCTGCAAACGGCTGGAAGAGGTGGGCTGCGCCGCCGTGATGCCGCTCGGTGCGCCCATCGGTTCCAATCAGGGGCTGGTGACCCGGGAGTTTCTCTCCATCATCGTCGAGCAGGCCAATGTGCCGGTCGTGGTGGATGCGGGCATCGGTGCGCCGAGCCATGCCGCCGCCGCCTTTGAGCTGGGCGCCGATGCCGTGCTGGTCAACACCGCCATCGCGGTGAGCGGCGACCCGGTCGCCATGGGCCGCGCCTTTGCGCTGGCCTGCACCGCCGGGCGCAGCGCCTATGAGGCAGGCCTTGGCGCCCGCGCCCTGCAGGCGCAAGCCTCCAGCCCGCTCACCGATTTTCTGGGGGCGTTATGAGTCATGATGCTGGCTCGGGGCAAGAGCCAATCGCCATGTCCTCTTTCTCGGTTTCTCCCGAGGCGGATGTGTTTAGCCCCCCTCTCGGCTCTTCACAAAATAAGGGAGAGGAGTTGGGGGTGAGGGCTCCGGCAGATTCGGTGCTTGAAGGGGGCGATCCCTGCACTCCTCCCCCTCCCAAGGGAGAGGCCGGGAGGGGGTTGGATTTTGCCGATCGCTGGCAGGAACTGGAGTGGGACGATATCGGCATGCAGATCCGCGCCAAAAACGCCGCCGATGTGGCACGCGCCCTGAGCGCACCCCGCCGCACTCTGGCCGATTTTATGGCGCTGATCTCGCCAGCTGCCGAGGCGTACTTGCCGCAGATGGCGGCCGAGGCCGAGCGACTGACCCGCCAGCGTTTCGGCAACACCATTGGCTTCTATGTACCGCTCTATCTGTCGAACCTCTGCGCCAACGACTGCACCTACTGCGGCTTCTCCATGAGCAACCGCCTCAAGCGCAAGACCCTGAATGCAGAGGAGATTGAGCGCGAGTGTCTGGCCATCAAGGCGCGCGGTTTTGACAGCGTGCTGCTGGTGACCGGCGAGCACGAGCACAAGGTGGGGCTCGCCTATTTTCGCGAGGTGATGCCCATCATCCGCCGCCACTTCAGCACGGTGGGGATGGAGGTGCAGCCCCTCTCGCAGGCCGAATATGCCGAGCTGAAGAGCCTCGGCCTCGACGCCGTCATGGTCTATCAGGAGACCTACCACGCCCCCACTTACGCCCGCCACCACCTGCGCGGCAACAAGCGGGACATCGCATGGCGCCTCGCGACGCCGGATCGGCTGGGCCGCGCCGGTATCGACAAGATAGGGCTGGGGGCGCTCATCGGTCTCTCCTCGGACTGGCGCGCCGACAGCTACTTTGTCGCCGAGCATCTGAGCTGGCTTGAGCGCCACCACTGGCAGAGCCGCTACTCGCTCTCCTTCCCGCGCCTGCGCCCCTGCACCGGTGGGCTGGAGCCTGCCGTGGTCATGTCGGATCGCCAGCTGGCCCAGCTTATCTGCGCCTGGCGCCTCTTCTCGCCGACGCTGGACTTGTCCCTCTCCACCCGCGAGTCGGCCACCTTTCGCAACGGCGCGGTGCGCCTTGGCATCACCCAGATGTCGGCCGAATCACGCACCCAGCCGGGTGGCTATGCCGAGGGGGATAAAGAGGAGCTGGAGCAGTTCGCCATCCACGACGACCGCCCGGTGGGGGAAGTGGCCGCCGCCGTGCGACAGGCCGGGTTGCAGCCGGTGTTCAAGGACTGGGAACCCTTCTTGGGTCGCTAACGACGGTTACAGCTGTGGCAACAGATAGCGGCAAGCAGATCGGAGGGGCTGATCCTCGCCACTGCTTGCCGCTTTGCTTTGTTTGCTGCAACAAGATTGTTTCGTTGGTGCGACGATTGCTCTTGATATCGTTTCGCCAGTGCAAAAATCGTGGCTGCTGCTCAGCTTATCGAATGGGCCATTGCGCCCATAAGCAATGGCCGATTTGGGGGAAAGGGGTGGCCGGTGGCGGCTATGTAGCCTGCGTAGGGTGCAATAAGCGGAGCGCATTGCACCGCTATTGTGACGAGAGGTGCACTTCACTTCGTTCATTGCACCCCATGTTTTGCTTTGTTTGGACCACATTTAACAACATGGTTGATTGTCGGTTGGGCAAGGCATGGCGAATTACATACGGGCATGGCGACCGGGGGGAACCTGGTTTTTTACGGTCGTGCTGGCTGAACGCCAGAACAACCATCTACTGGTCGAACGGATCGATCTGTTGAGGAAGGTTGTCAGGGAGGTGCAAGAGAATCATCCATTCCGGATCCATGGCTGGGTTGTCTTGCCCGAACATCTGCATGCCTTGCTGGAATTGCCGGAAGGGGATACCAATTTTCCGTTGCGCTGGCGCCAAATAAAAAGCAAGTTTTCACGAGCAATCCCCAATTCGGAGGCTCGCTCAGAATCTCGTTGGCAGCGTGGTGAGCGGGGTATTTGGCAGCGACGTTACTGGGAGCATTTGATCCGCGATCAGGAAGATTTCAATCATCATCTCGATTACATCCATATCAATCCCGTCAAACATGGATTGGTAACAGCCCCGAAAGATTGGCCATATTCCACCTTCCATCGCTGGGTACAACAGGGCCGGTATCCATTATCTTGGGGAGACACCGCCACGCTAGAATATGAAGTGCCACACAACAATAAATAATCAGCCTTAACGTAGGGTGCAATAAGCGGAGCGCATTGCACCTATTATAAAAACGGCTTGTTTGACATTTAGTTAATACATGTTATTTGCAAAGAAAGACTGGGTGATAAATGAATGTCATCACATAATGCAAGTAACTCTAGAGCAGAAATAATTGCCAAAGCAGAATCATCCATAGATGGTTGGTATTTGTAGTCACCGTGCGCGATTTTGTTTCTGGCTACTCGTGTTATTTCCAATTTTTTATATAGTTCTAATGATAAAAGGTTGTCAGATTTTAGATTCTTAATTATTGAGCTGATAGTATCATATCGAACACGTGGTTTATTAATGACCTTCGAGGTGGAATTTTTAATAGCATCCTTTGATTTCCCGTTTGGCAAAGGGGTTCTCCACACGTTGGATAGAATTTTTTCAGAACAAAACCATGATAGAATTATTGAGTTGTCAAAGTTGCCAACTTTATGTTCACCAATGCTTTTTGATATTAAGAATGTTAGTTTTTCGAGGCCGGGCCTATAAAATAAACGTTCGAATTTTATCGAGGCTAGATTGAATACACGTTCATCTATTACTTCTCGATCTCTAAAATAATCATGAAGACGTAATGGCATATTAATGTTTTGATATGGGAAATACCTTGCCATTTGAAAGTATGAAGCAAGGCTTTCGGTTGCCATACTTTCTGATTGGAAGTTTCCATTTGAAAATGTTGTTGAAAACGCATCTCGGTTTGTTACTTCATGTAAAGATATTATCTCGTGATGCAATTGCTCTGATATGACAGAGTATAGAATTAAATAAAATGAATTTATAAATTTCAGATATGTATTCCATCGTAAAATATGGCCTGCAAAATCATAATCGTCTTGCTCTCCGGTTTCTTTTAAACTGAGCATAATTCTACCATCGCGGCAAATTGCTAGTTCAAACGCTTCATGATGATGCTGGAAAACTATTTCGCCCATATGCTCATGGAGGTTTTTCTGAATTACCGGGTCATCTACGTCAATAGATGATACGGCCCAGTATTTTTTTGAAGGATAAAATGCCACATATGACTTTTTCATTATTTATGTCCGATTTACATGCGGGTTTTTAAAAAGTGTTGAAGATAGAGGTGCAATTCACTTCGTTCATTGCACCCTACATTCTGGCTGCCGTCTCGATCGATTCGTGGGCTGCGCGGACAAACTCATCGGCATCGGCTGGTTCGAACGGGCGGATCACGATATTGGCATTGGCAAGGCGCTGGAATGTCATCACTTGTCCTGCTTTTTCAGGAAGTAACTGATATGCCCCGGCGGCATATCGGGCAGCTGGCCAAAGACTTCGTAACCCTGCTTCTGGTAGAAGGGGAGGGCCTGAAAACTGGTGGTTTCCAGATGGTAGTTGCTGATGCCCTTGCTTTGGGCGTACTGCTCCATGGCGCCGAGCAGGCGGCCGCCCCAGCCATCGCGGCGGATGCTTTCGTCGATCCAGAGCCAGTCGACGTGCAGCCAGCCCCACTTGATGTCGGCGATGATACCGCCATGTACCTTGCCCTCTTCATCCTTGATAAAGCTGGCGATCCGTTCTCGCAGATGGGTGCCGGCGTGACCTGTGTTGAAGCCAGAGAGACCAATGCGCAGCGCTTCAACATCATCGTCCTGAGGCGGTTGGGGTGGGGTGAGTTGCATAGTGCTTCCTGCTTGATGGTGGTTGTCTCTATGGGGTTGCCGCTTCCAGCGCGGCTATCTCGCCGCCGCTGATAAGCGGCAGGTTGCGGCTGATCTGCTCCACCGGCCAGTCCCACCAGGCGATGGCGTTGAGACGGGCGATGGTGTCGTCGTCGAAGCGGTAGCGGATCACCTTGGCCGGGTTGCCGCCGACCACGGCATAGGCGGGCACGTCGCCGGTGACCACGGAGCGGGCGGCGATAATGGCGCCGTTGCCGACTTTTACTCCCGGCATGATCAGGGCGTCATAGCCAATCCAGACATCGTTGCCGATGACGGTATCGCCCTTGTAGGGGAGGCTGCCCGGGGCGGGGGCGGCGCTCTCCCAGCCGTTGCCGAAGATAAAGAAGGGGTAGGTGGAGAAGCCGGAGGTCTGGTGGTTGGCGCCGTTCATGATGAACTTCACCCCGCGAGCGATGGCGCAGAACTTGCCGATGATGAGCTTGTCGCCGATGAAGGGGAAGTGGTAGAGGACGTTGCGCTCGAAGCCCGCCGAATCCTCCGGGTCGTCGTAATAGGTGTAGTCACCCACCTCGATATTGGGCCCCTTGATGGTGTTCTTGATAAAGCACACCTGGGGGAAGCCGTTCATGGGGTGGGGATTGGCGGGATCGGGTCCGTGCATCTGGTCTCCTTGGATGGGCCGGGCTAGAGCGCCGGGAAGTAGCAGGCGCTCATGTCGATGGGGTGATCGGGGCAATCGGGCAGATAGAACTGCCAGCCCGCATCGGAGAAGGCGCGCAGCTCGGTCTCGACAAACTTGATGGCGAGGCTCAGGGCCTGCAGGCTGTCGATGCCGTAGATAAAGGTCTTGTCGCTCAGCCCCGCCAGCTTCACCTTGCAGCGCCAGTCACCGCCAGCCGAGCGTGGATCCGGCTCGGGGGCCTTGATGGCGATCTTGAGGGTGAGCTGTTCCCCTTCGAGGCTGACCGCCTCGAAACGGACTTTGACGATGGCATTCTTCATCCTGCAACTCCTTGTGCGATTCCCCTCCTGCTGCATCAGGCTGCGTCTCCATGGAGGGATCAAAATGGGGGCGAGCCACAGGAGCCTAAACGAAGCCTCTTTTTGAAACAATGGGATATGGGTGGCGAACTGCGGGATTGCGGGTTGCGTCGGGTTGTTTCACCAAACGGGATAAACTTGCTGTAAAGGAATCTTGGCACTGCTGGAAATCTGTCCCATATGGTGATGGTTGGCGGGCTGTCGAGTTGGGGCACAATAGCCAGTCCCTGTTGGCCACAGAAGTACAGGAGCATCCATGACTCTTTCGGTATCGCAGCTTTACGAGGTGATGGCGCAGTTGCCAGATCCGGTCTTCATCCTGAGTGAAGATGGCTATTACGTGGAATACATAGGAGGCATGGAGCACCAATCCTATCAGGACGGCAATCCGCTGGCTGGCAAGCGGCTGCTGGATGTGCTGCCGGAGGCGATGTCCCTCTGGGTGATGGAGCAAGTCGCACTGGCGCTCAACAGCGGTCTGGTGCGGGTGGTGGAGTATGAGTTGGCGGCCAGCGAGGTGGGTGGCATCAATGCCGGTGTCGGGCCGCAAGGCGTGCAGCGTTTCGAGGGCAAGATTGCACCGCTCCCCTCCCTCTATGACGGCAAGCGGGCGGTGGCCTGGGTGACCCGCAATATCACCCGCCAGTTCGAGTTGCAGCAGCGCCTGCAGCGCCAGAGCGAGACCGACCAGCTGACTGGCCTCCATAACCGCCGCTACTTCTTCGAGCATTGCCAGCAGGTGAGGGGCAGCGAAGCCCCCTGCGGCCTGCTTATGCTCGATATCGATCACTTCAAGCAGATCAACGATCGCTTCGGCCATCAGCAGGGGGATCTGGCACTGCAACGCTTTGCCGCCTGCGTCGATGGTCGGCTGCGGGCAGAGGATCTGTTTGTGCGCAGCGGTGGCGAGGAGTTCGTGATCCTGCTGCCACGGATTGATGAGGTCGGGTTGTTGCAGATGGCCGAGCAGATCCGCGCGGCAGTCGAGGCGCTGCCCGCCGAACCGGTTGGCATGACGGTCAGTCTGGGGGCCACGCTGGTGCAGCCCGGAGAGGATATCAATCTGGCGCTGGCCCGGGCCGACGAGTGGCTCTACGAGGCCAAGCGGACGGGGCGCAATCGGGTGGCGCACTGTCCGGCCGCCCCCGAAAATTAATGAACAAACCCTTGTTGATGTAAACATTAATTGGATGAAAAGTTCGCCATATTATTTCACTGATATCTCGCGGACTATGGTGGTAATATTGGCTGCCCGATCGCTGTTCTTATTTGTGTTGTTGGGCAACAGAACAAGGGTTTATCGGTATGTTATCAAACGGGGATAAATGGGTGCGCTGGTGACGAATGCGATACATCTCGCCCCGTTTTGAAACAATCCGATTCAAACGGTCATGAATTATTAACCTTGACCCGGATGGCGATTTCAACGATGGTAGCGTGGCATCTCCATTTCACTCCGGTGGCCCTGTTGGCCGCTGGCGGATTTGCTTTTTCTGCACCTGCGGCCAAATGCCGCCTGATATTGCCAGCCTGTTATTCGGGCCAATAAAAATAATGATGACAGATTAATAAGGTATATATTGCAATGAGTGTTTCTATTGCTGAAAAGAGTAACCCGGTTTCAAAATTGAAATGGGAGAAAAGTGATTCGGTATGGACCATGGGCTTATATGCCACTGCGGTCGGTGCCGGTACGCTATTTCTCCCAATTACCGTCGGCAGTAATTCGCCGGTTATTTTATTGTTTATTTTGCTGCTCGCATTTCCGCTCTCTTATTATTCCCATCGGGCGTTGAGCCGCTTTGTGCTCTCCAGCTCCCACAAGGAGGGGGATATCACCCACGTGGTGGAGGAGCACTTCGGGGCGCGGGCGGGCAAGCTGCTGATGCTGGTCTATCTGACCGCTTTCTACCCCATCATTCTGGTCTACAGCATCTCCATCACCAACGCGATCCAGAGCTTTGTGGTGCACCAGCTGGGGGATGCCGAGAGCCCGCGTGGTCTGCTGGTGCTGGGGGTGATGCTGGGTCTGCATCTGGTGCTGCTGGCGGGCAAGCAGATCGTGGTGTCGGCCATCAGCGTGCTGGCGCTGCCCATGGTTGCCTTTCTGATCGGCCTCTCCATCTATCTGCTGCCCCAGTGGAGCCTCTCCTACTTCAGCGAGAGTCAGGCGGTGGACTGGCGTGATCCGGCGTTCTGGAAATCCCTCTGGCTGATCGTGCCGGTGATGGTGTTCTCCTTCAGCCATGCGCCCATCATCTCCTCCTTCAGTGCTGCGCAGAAGAAGCGTTGTCAGGAGAGCGCCGACCTGCGTGCCAAGCGGATCATCAAGTGCAGCAGCCTGCTGATTTGCGGCAGCGTGCTCTTCTTCGTGGTGAGCTGCGTGATGAGCCTGAGTCAGGCCGAGATGGCGCAGGCGCGCATCGACAATATCTCGGTGCTGTCGGCGCTGGCGAACAAGTTCTCCAATCCGCTGATCGCCTATGTGGGGCCGCTTATCGCCATTCTGGCCATGTCCAAATCCTTCCTCGGCACCTCCATGGGGGTGAGCGAGGGGACGGTGAGCATGGTGAGCGGCGCCTGTCAGGGGCTGGGACTTTCCCTGCGTGAAACGACCATCGCGCGGGTCTCGTCGGTGATTCTGTTCGTGGTGACCGGGGTGATTACCTACCTGAACCCGAACGTGCTGGAGATCATCGAGAAGGTGAGCGGGCCGCTCATTGCGGTGATCCTGTTCCTGCTGCCGGCCTGCTCCATCTATCGTCTGCCTGCCCTCAAGCGTTATCGCGGGGCGAGTACCCTCTTCGTGCTGGTGATCGGGCTGCTGGCCATCTCGGCCCTTATCTACGATCTGCTGTAACGGCGGATCCCGCACAAGTCAAAAAGGGCGACCATATGGTCGCCCTTTTTCTTTGCCTCTCATTTAGCCGAGCAAACTGGTGGCGCTCTGGCCCGCCATCAGCAGGCCGGCTGCCAGTACGCTGAACCAGATCAGGGTCGCGCTCACCAGCAGATAGCCACCGGCGACAAACAGACCATCCCGCTGCAGCATGCCGGTAGCCAGCAGCAGAATGGCCCAGGCGGGCAGGGCATTGGTGAAGGGAATGGCGCCAAGGGGCAGCATCAGCAGCAGGGCGGCCAGCATGATCAGCAGGCCGTTGCAGCGGTTGATGGTGGTGCTGGCGGTCAGGGCAAGCAGGCGCGGGCGGATGTAGCGGTCGATGCGGGCCAGCAGATCCGCCCCCTTGTGCAGAGTTGGCTTGAGCTGGTCGGCGGCGAAACGGCGCTCCATCAGGATGGCGGGCAGCCAGGGCACCCGGTTGAGGGTTATGCCGATACCGATAAAGAGGATCAAGAGGCCAAACGGGGTGCTGACGCCGGGGATGGAGACCGGCAGCAGAAAGGGGACGGTGAGCAGCACGCAGAAGAGCAGCATCCCCTGCTCGCCGACCAGCGCGAGCATCTGGCGCAGGCTGATATGGCTCTCTTCGATGGCGTGGGCGGTGGCCCGCAGGGTATTGGCGAGGGTGTGTTGCGGGTCGTTGAGGGGGGCTGTCGCCATCTCCGGCATCCTTCTGCTGTCGGCTTGTGCCGGGCCACCATGACCCGGATTGGGCGCCAGCATACGTGGCCGGGGTTAATGGCCGATGAATGACACAGGCGCTTTTAACGCCACGGAAAATGAGCCGGTACAGGTGCCATTTAGGATGGCGACGGGATGGCTCTGGTATGCTTTTTGAGCAAAATGGATTGGCCGGAGGTGAGGATGAGACGAGTCGGGATGGTGATGATGGGGGCACTGCTGCCCTTTGGGCAGGCGTGGAGCGGTGAGGGGGAGGCCGGGGCTGGATTGGGCTGGCAGGTGACGCCATTTTACGGCTACAGCTCCGCCATCGATTTCAAACGCAGCGAGGATCCACAGCCTGCGCCGGTGTCGACCAGCATTGACGAGCTGAAGGGGCAGGCCTCCGGCAGCTGGGGGCTCTTCATCAGCAAGGAGGTGGATGACCCCGGCATGATCGAGCTGCTCTACAGCCACCAGTCCACCACCCTCTCCCCCGATCAGCCGGATCGCCTGACGGTAGATACCCTGCACTTTGCCGGTGCACTGACCCTCGCCGACAACCTGATGGCGCCCTATATCGGTGCCGGTATCGGGGTCACGCGCTTTGCCGCTTACGACAGCGAGGTGATGCCCTCCATGTCGCTGGCGCTCGGCGTTCAGCCCCGCCTGTCCGAGCATCTGGCCCTGCGGGCCGAGGTGCGGGGCTACGGGTCACTTGCCAACGACAGCAGCGAGTTTCTCTGCAACCCGGATCAGTGCCTGTTCAAGGTGAAGGGGGATTTGGTGACCCAGTGGCAGGCCAATATCGGGCTCACTTTCCGCTTTTAGGCGGGGGGAATGTCACGGATGGAGAAGGGGCCATAAGGCCCCTTTTCTATCAGCCACGTTATGGCCAGGTCATCCATCACCTGGTCGTGCTCCAGAGTGGGTTCACTCTCCGTTATTGGCAGGGATAGCCGACACATAGCGGTCTCTGCCTGCCTCCTTGGCACTGTAGAGCGCCTGATCCACCCGTTTGAACAGCGAGACCGCCGGCTCCTGCGGCCCGCGGATGCCGAACCCGATGCTGACTGTCAGAGGATGGGCCGGATCGGGGGCTATGGTGCGGGTTGCCGCCAGCAGGGTCGCTGCCAGCTGCTCCAGCTCTGTCTGGTTGGCGTCGGGCCGCAGTATTGCGAACTCCTCACCACCGACGCGGGCTGCCAGCCCTCCGGCCGGGCAGTGCTGTTGCAGCAGGGCGCCAAACTGCTGCAACACCTTGTCCCCCATGTCGTGGCCGAAGTTGTCGTTGATCCATTTGAAGTGATCGAGGTCCAGCAGGAGCAGCACCTGATACTCCCCCTGCCCCAAAAACAGCTGCTGATGAAAGTAGCGCCGGTTTGGCAGTCGGGTCAGATCGTCAAACAGCGCCTGTTGTCTGAGCTGGCTATTGATATGAAAGAGGTGATGCATGGTGCTCAGGATACCGATGCTGCTCAGCAGGATACCGCTGGATCGCAGCAGATCCTCGGCATAGATGGCGATCCAGAGCGGCTGGGCGACCAGCTCGTCCATGATGTCTGCGGTCGCCCCCAAGATCCACAGCATCAGGCCGCAGGAGAGCAGGCGATAGGTTTTGGGTGGCAGATGGGCGCACTGCACCACCCAGAACAGAAAGATCATGGTGAGCCAGTTGACCAGCTCGAACCCCAGGCTGCTGATATGGATCCGCTCGGCGGGGTAGTGGGGCAGCAGGGTGAGATGGGTGGAGATGATGGTCAGCACCAGTATCCCCAGCAGGGCGCTATGGGCGCGGTGTTCTGCGTCAAAGTGACGATAGCGGTTGACGCTGAGGTCGAGACGATCGGACTGCATGGTGTTCCTCGGATTGGGCCTGCCATCAGAGTGTCGAAAATGGCCCTCATCATGAATCTGTCGTGCCGTTTGTGGCGACATGGCGTTCAGCCAGTGTAAACGGCGAGCCGGCCGGGCGCGATGATCATCACTCCAGCCTGTGGGGTTGCACCTGATTTTGTGCATTTCTGGTGCGAGGGAGACCGCTTGCCCTGTCACAGGGCGACCGGCCGTGGCTTAGCGCAACGCACGCGCCATTTTGGTGCAAAAAGGAGTTTGTTTATATCTAATCTTATGATTTAAATGAGTTTTAACTTTTGGCCCACTTTATGCTTTTTACCATCAGGCGGTCATTTCTGGCCATCTGCGCCCGGCGAATCGAGGCTCGCGAGCAGTGGCCACAAGTTCAATCAAGGAAACGGAGCCGGTTTATACCGGTACGACAGGGAAGGAGAGTGCTCTATGGTCAAAAAATGGATGATGGCGGGTCTGCCGATATTGACGGCGTTGCTGGTGACCCCAAGTTGGGCCGATGAGGTCTCTCAGGTTCAGGCTGCGGTGGCACCGGTTGCCAGCGTGACGATCAACAAGGGCGACAACACCTGGATGCTGCTCTCGGCTGCACTGGTGATCCTGATGTCGATCCCCGGTCTGGCGCTCTTCTACGGCGGGCTGGTGCGCGCCAAAAACATGCTGAGCGTGCTGATGCAGGTCTTTACCCTGTTCTGTCTCATCTGCGTGCTCTGGGTCATCTACGGCTACTCGCTCGCCTTTACCGAGGGCAACAGCGTGTTCGGCTCCTTCAGCAAGGTGTTGCTCAAGGGGGTCACTCCTGACTCCATCGCGGCCACCTTCAGCAAGGGGGTCGGTATCAGCGAGTTCATCTATGTGGTGTTTCAGGGGGCCTTTGCCGCCATCACCTGCGGTCTGATCGTCGGCGCCTTTGCCGAGCGCATCAAGTTTGCCGCCGTGCTGCTCTTCTCGGTCATCTGGTTCACCTTCGCCTACATTCCGCTGGCCCATATGGTGTGGTACTGGGCCGGGCCTGATGCCTACACCAGCGCCGATGCGGCTGCCGCTGCAACCGCCACCGCCGGTTATCTGTTCCAGCATGGTGCGCTGGACTTTGCAGGCGGCACCGTAGTACATATCAACGCCGCCGTGGCGGGTCTGGTGGGTGCCTATCTGGTGGGCAAACGTCTGGGCTACGGTCGTGATCCCATGACGCCCCACAGCCTGACCATGACCATGATCGGCGCATCCCTGCTCTGGTTCGGCTGGTTCGGCTTTAACGCCGGCTCCGCGCTGGAAGCCAACGGTGTTGCTGCGCTGGCCTTTATCAACACCTGGGTCGCTCCGGCTGCGGCAGCCCTGTCATGGACGCTGGCCGAGTGGGTGATGAAGGGACGTCCCTCCCTGCTGGGTGCGGCCTCCGGCGCCGTCTCCGGTCTGGTGGTGATCACTCCGGCAGCCGGTCTGGTCGGCGTTGGCGGTGGTCTGGTGATGGGTCTTATCAGTGGCGTGGCGGGTCTGTGGGGTGTCCACGGTCTCAAGCGTCTGCTGGGTGCCGACGACAGTCTGGATGTGTTTGGTGTGCACGGGGTGTGCGGTATTCTCGGTGCCCTGCTGACCGGCGTCTTTGCCAGCCCGGATCTGGGCGGCACCGGGGTGTGGGACTATGTAACCAATCAGGTCGCCGAAGGTTACTCCATCCTTGGTCAAGTGAAGATCCAGGCCATCGGGGTTGGCGTGACCATCCTCTGGTCCGGTGCCGTGGCGGCGATCTCCTTCAAGCTGGTTGACCTGGTGGTGGGTCTGCGGGTGAACGGCGATGCCGAGCGGGAAGGGCTGGATGTGACCACCCACGGCGAGAAGGCCTACAGCATGTAATCCCGAACGTCAGACAACAAAAAACCGCCGGTTCCGGCGGTTTTTTTTATGGTGCAAGCGCGGTGGCGCTTTTAGTTCACGACGGCCACGTTGATGCTGCCGTTACCCTGGGTCATGCGAACACGGGCACCCGGTCTGAAAGTGGGGCTGGCTTTCTGCACTACCACGATGGCTTCGCCGTTCTCTTTCTTGATCTCCAGCTCGACGCCGTCGACCTGATTCATCTTGTTGCCGATGGCGTTACCGGCTGCGGCACCGGCGATGGCGCCGCCTGCGGCTGCGATATCGCGACCGGTACCACCACCAACGGTGCTGCCCAGCAGGCCACCGACCACGGCGCCGCCGATGGTACCCATCAGGGAGTTCTCATCGGCCTGGATCTTGACCGGGCGGGTAGAGATGATGGTGCCGTAGCTGACGGTCTGAACCTGCTTGGCGCGGTCTTTGGTGTAGACATCGCCAGAGTAGACATCGCTATTGGCGCAACCAGTCATGGTGGTGGCGGCCAGCAGGGCAATAATGGTCATTCGTTTCAACATGATAGGCCTCCAAGGCTGAATAGAATTCAAACAATCAGTTCGATGAATTGAACTTTACTCCAAGCAAGCGGGACATGAAATCGGCAAAATGTAACCAATTATGCGTTCTGTAACCGCTTTTATCCTTGAATCGCAGCTGTATCGGTGAGCTTTTTGACCAGCACCAGCCGATCCTCGCCGGGGCCGAAGTAGTCGGCCACCTCTTCGACCAGCTGATAACCGAGCCGGTAGTAGAGGCGCTGGGCCGGATTGGCGGGATCGACCGTGAGCTGCAATTCGCTGATCTGCAGTCCTTCCATGTTGGTCTCCATCTGACGCATCATCCGCTCGGCCAGCCCGAAACCACGCGCTTCCGGCAGCACCGCCAGCGAGAGTACCCAGCCTTGCGACCGCTCCTGACCGAAACCACCCAGCACATAGCCCACCAGATGCCCTTCGTACTCGGCTACCAGCAGCAGCTCGGGCCACAAATCCATCGCCTGACGGAAGAAGAAGGCGGGATAGACATCTTCGCCAAAGACCTTGGCATCGATCTGCCAGATGGCGTGCATGTCGGTATGGGTCGCGGGGCGCAGCAGGGGCGGGTTGTGGTGCATCAAGGCGTCTCTGGTCAATATTGGCGAAAGGTGATGCCCTGGGTCTGTACCTTGCGATCGCTGCCACCGCGCCATTGGGCGGGGCGGGCCAGCTCGCGGACATCCAGAGCGGTATAGGCAATGTCGTGGTGAAACAGGCTCTCGGCGAGCGACTGGCGCAGGGCTAGCAGCCGCGCATCGTCGAGTTGCCAGCCGCTGACCAGTTCGGGCGCGCTTTCGTGGCGATAGAGCGCGAAGTAGTAACCAAGCCAGCGGGTCGGCAGTTTATGGATCCTGGCCTGGGTCAGCAACTGTCCTGCGCTGTATTGCTCGCAGGCGCCATACTCTTTGGCCAGGATCGCCGACATCGCCAGATAGCGGCGCAGGGCCCGACGCTCACGAAAACGGGTAAACCAGCTCATCTTGTTTCTCCACTGTTCAGGGCAGACAGGGGGTCTGCGCCAGACAGCAAGATCCTAGCGATTGATTTCTGAATCCTGCATGAGCGATCAGGGGGGAAGCGGGCGGCTGTGGGGCAGTTTGGGGGCCTTGCGCCAGCCATCAAGCAGATGGCGGATGGCCAGCCAGGGGTGGCGCAGCAACATGCGGGGGCCACTCCAGCACATCACCTGCTGGATCTGTTTGCGCATCGCTGGCGCATAGCAGTGGATGTTGCAGTTGGCACAGGTGGGCTTGTGACCGTGGCCGTAACGGCAGCGGGTGAGCCGCTGGTGGGCGAAATCCCGCAGCTTGCGACAGTGACGGCAGTGGGGATCCTGATGGTGGTGCAGGCAGTAGAGGCGGATCATGGCACTGACTGTCCGCTGCTCGCGCACCAGTCTGGGGTGAAGAGTCGCCGCTTTGCCGGTGCTGGCGTGTGCGCCCCTTGCTGGGTTGGCTTGATGAATTTTCATGGTCGCCATTTTCCTGACCAGCCCGGGCAGGGTGTTGATACAGGTCAAAAGGGGGGGCAAAAAAACAGGGCCCGCAGGCCCTGTGTCATCAGATGAGGCTGGTTGCCTGCTCCAGCCAGGCGAGATCCTCTCCCTCGAGCAGCGGGCTCAGGCGGCGGAACACCTCGGCGTGGTATTCGTTGATCCAGCGGAATTCGGCCGGGCTCAGCAGGCTGCGGTCGATCAGGCGGGTATCGAACGGTACATAGGTCAGACGCTCGAAGCCCAGCATCGGCAGCTCGCCGATCTGCTCCAGCTCGCTCACTACCACCAGGTTTTCGCATCGGATGCCAAAACCATCTTCCCGGTAGTAGCCCGGCTCGTTGGAGAGCACCATGCCCGGTTGCAGCGCCACCATGTTCCCTTTCGGGGCGATGCGCTGGGGCCCTTCGTGGACGCTCAGGAAGTGGCCGACGCCGTGACCGGTGCCGTGGTCGTAGTTGTAACCGGCTTGCCACAGCGGCATGCGGGCCAGCACGTCGAGCTGGATCCCGGCGGTGCCGCGCGGGAAGCGGGCCTGATCCAGCGCGATATGACCCTGCAGCACCCGGGTAAACATCGCTTTCTGCTCGTCGGTCACCTCACCCACCTTGATGGTGCGGGTGATGTCGGTGGTGCCATCCATGTATTGGCCACCGGAGTCGAGCAGGTAGAGGCTGTCCTGACCAAACGCACGCGGAGTGCCATTGGTGTGATGGTAGTGGCACATGGCGGCGTTGGGGCCAAGTGCGGAGATGGTGTCAAAGCTCGGCTCGACGTAGTGCTCCTGCTCGCGGCGGAACGCTTCCACCTGATCGGCCAGGGTGCCTTCATCCACACCCTCGAACTCGCCGGAGGTGATCAGCCGATCCAGCCAGGCGAGGAAGCGGGTCATGGCCACGCCGTCGCGCAGATGAGCGGCGCGCATGCCGGTCAGCTCGACCTCGTTCTTGCATGCTTTCGGCAGCATGGTCGGGTCTTGGCCTGCCACCAGAATGGCGCCCGCCTCTTCCATGATGAGCTGGGTCCAGGCGTTGGCGCTGTCCGGATCGGCCAGCACCTTCTGTTGATCTTCACCGATGCGCTGCAGCACGTCGCCCAGCTTGTCGATGGGGTAGACGGAGACATCCTGCCCCACGTGCTGGCTGAAGGCGAAGCAGTCGATCTTGTCGGTATCGACGAAGAAATCCATGGTGGTATTGGCGTAGAGCACGGCAAAACCGAGCACTACCGGCAGCCGCTCGATATCGCGACCACGCAGGTTGAGCAGCCAGTTGATGGGCTCGGCCTGGGTCAGCAGCACGGCATCGAGTCCGCGCTTGCGCAGGTCGGCGGCCAGCTGTTCGCGCTTGGCCTGGCTCGACTGGCCCGCCAGCTCTTCGCTGTAGAGGATGACCGGCGTCTTGGTCGGCTCGGGACGATCGCTCCAGTTCAGGTCGATGGGGTTCTGCTCGACCCGCACCAGCTCGATACCGCGCTCGGCCAGCACCGCTTTTGCGTTCTTGTACCAGGTCAGGCTGTGCAGACGGGCGTCGAAACCGACCCGGGTGCCGGAGGGCAGCTGCTCGGCCAGCCACTGCACATGGGGATCTTCAATGAGGTGGAGAAATTCGAACAGCTCGGACGGCGCCTGCATGCGGGCCTGCACCGTGTAGCGACCATCGACGAAGAGGGCGGCACGCTGGGCCATGATGATGGCGACGCCGGCGGAGCCATTGAACCCGGTGATCCAGTCCAGCCGCTCGGCGTAGGCGGGGATGTACTCGCCGAGGTGCTCATCATCATGGGGGACGATAAAGGCGTCCAACTCCTGCATGGCCAGCTCGGCCCTGACTTGGGCGACGCGGGTTTCAATTATCTCGAAATTATTCATGTCGTTAGTGCCAGATGGTTGCTTTATGAGTGTTCATTTCTTGTGGCCGCCAGCCAGGATCCGCTTGATCGACTGGCCTGCTGCCTCGATATGCTGCCTGAGCAGCACCACTGCCTCGTGCTTGCGCCGGGCGCGGCACAGCTCCAGCAGTTGGGCGTGTTCACGCTCCGCCTTGTCCACGCCATCGGTGGCAAAGAGCAGCTCGAAGCGGACATAGCGGTCACAGCTCAGATTGATCTGGGCGATCAGTTCGAGTGCCTGGGGGCGACCGGCTGCCTGATAGAGGGTGGCGTGAAAGCTGTGGTTCAACTCGGCCCAGTGTTCGATCTGGGTGCCTGACTCCAGGGCGTGATCAAACTGGGCGAGGATGGCCTCCGCCTCGGCGAAGGTGGCTTCCGTCATCTTGTCGACGGCGTGGAACAGGGTATCGGCTTCCAGCAGCGCTCGCAAATAAAAGAGCTCGTCGATGGCTGCGGCGTCCAGCATGGTGACGACGGCGCCGCGGTGGGCCTCGAATTTCACCAGCCCCTGCGCTTCCAGCTGCATCAGGGCTTCCCGCACCGGAATGCGGCTCACGGCCAGCTCTTTGGCGATGGCATCCTGACGCAGAGGGGCGCCGGCGGGGAACTCCCCACGGAGGATCCGGCCGCGGAGGTTTTCCATCACCATCTGGGTTCGGGTCTTGTAGGGTGGGGTCATGGTCGGGTCACGATTGGGCGTTACAAAATTGTATATTGTATAAAGTTTGGCTGAATCTACCCCGTCACACCCGGCATGGCAAGGTTTAGGGGCTCGCCGCTGCGTGGCTGGCGGCGTTCGGAACTCCACAAAAACAAAAATGCCGGTCAGCGTGGCTGACCGGCATCATCATCGTTGATGCGAAGGGGTCTGTTACAGCTGCGGACCTGCCGCTACCAGACGTTTGCCCTCGTCGTTATCGGTGAAGCGCTCGAAGTTCTTGATGAAGCGCTGGGCCAGATCCTGCGCCTTGGCATCCCACTCGGCCTTGTTGGCGTAAGTGTCGCGCGGGTCGAGGATGGCCGGGTTCACGTCGTGCAGTGCAGTCGGCACTTCCAGATTGAAGATCGGCAGCACCTTGGTTTCGGCCTTCTCGATGGAGCCATCCAGGATGGCGTCGATGATGGCGCGGGTATCCTTGATGGAGATGCGCTTGCCGGTACCGTTCCAGCCGGTGTTGACCAGATAGGCCTCTGCACCTGCCGCTTCCATCCGTTTCACCAGCTCCTGACCGTATTTGGTCGGATGCAGGGAGAGGAAGGCTGCGCCGAAGCAGGAGGAGAAGGTCGGAGTCGGCTCGGTGATGCCGCGCTCGGTACCAGCCAGTTTGGCGGTGAAGCCAGAGAGGAAGTGGTACTTGGTCTGCTCCTTGGTCAGCTTGGAGACCGGGGGCAGCACGCCGAAGGCGTCGGCAGTCAGGAAGATCACCTTGGTGGCGTGTCCTGCCTTGGATACCGGCTTGACGATGTTCTCGATGTGATAGATCGGGTAGGAGACGCGGGTGTTCTCGGTACGGGAGCCATCATCGAAGTCGATGGTGCCATCGGCAGCAACGGTCACGTTCTCCAGCAGCGCATCGCGGCGGATGGCGTGGTAGATGTCCGGCTCGGCCTCTTCGGAGAGCTTGATGGTCTTGGCGTAGCAGCCACCTTCGAAGTTGAACACGCCGTGGTCATCCCAGCCGTGCTCGTCATCGCCGATCAGCTGACGCTTGGGATCGGTGGAGAGGGTGGTCTTGCCGGTGCCGGAGAGGCCGAAGAAGATGGCCACGTCGCCGTCCTGACCCACGTTGGCGGAGCAGTGCATGGAGGCAATGCCGCGCAGGGGCAGGAAGTAGTTCATCATGGAGAACATGCCCTTCTTCATCTCGCCACCGTACCAGGTGCCACCGATGAGCTGCATCTTCTCGGTCATGTTGAAGGCAACGAAGTTCTCGGAGTTGAGACCCTGCTCCTTCCAGTTCGGGTTGGTGCACTTGGCACCGTTCATCACCACGAAGTCAGGCTTGAAGGTTTTCAGCTCTTCATCGCTCGGGCGGATGAACATGTTTTTCACGAAGTGTGCCTGCCAGGCCACCTCGGTGATGATGCGTACAGCCAGGCGGGTATCCGGGTTGGCGCCGCAGAAGCCGTCGACCACAAACAGGCGCTTGCCGGAGAGCTGTTTGGTGACCAGTCCTTTCAGATGTGACCACACTTCGGGGGTAATCGCTTTGTTATCGTTTTTACCCTGGTCAGACCACCACACAGTATCCTGGGTAGTGGCATCTTTGACGATATATTTATCTTTCGGAGAGCGGCCGGTGAAGATACCGGTGTTGACGTTGACGGCGCCAAGTTCGGTGACGACGCCGCGCTCGAACCCTTCCAGGTCAGGGCGAGTCTCTTCCGCGAAAAGCTGCTCGTACGAGGGGTTGCGAACGATTTCCTGGCTGTTTTTGATGCCGTACTGGTCCAGTCCTAATTGTTGGGCCAGGGTGGGTTCTGCCACGATTGTCATTGTATTCTCCTGGGTTCAGAGGTTTGTAGGGTTCTATCTGACGTTCATCCTATCACTTAGGTGGTAGAGTTTAGCGATCGCCATCAAACTTTATAAAATAGGGTGTTTTTTTGTTATTAAAGTTAAAGGCGGGTTTTGCCCGCCTTTAATTAGTGTAACTTGTTTGCATCATTGCCGGGAGCCCTGCTGAACAGGGTTTCGACATCGATCCCATTAAATTGGTACTGGGCGCCGCAATAATCACAGTGCATGTCGATCTTGCCGAGCTCCTGCACCATATCCATCACCTCTTCCTTTTCTATCTGCAGCAGGGCCCCTTCGCAGCGCTCGCGGGAGCAGGTGCAGCGGAACTCGACCGCCTGCGGATCGAACACCCGCACCTTGTCCTGATGGTAGAGACGGTAGAGGATCTCCTCGGCTTCCAGACCGAACAGCTCTTCATCCTTGATGGTGCTGGTGAGCTGGGTCAGGTGCTCGAAGTCGTTGCTGTGATCCTCGCTTTGGGCGGGCAGCTCCTGCAGCATGATGCCGGCGGCGCGCGGTTCGCCCTCGTGGTAACCGGTGCGGATCCACAGCTTGGTCGCCAGCTGCTCGGACTGGGCAAAGTAGTGCTCCAGACAGCCAGCCAGGGTGTCGGCGTCCAGCGCGATGATGCCCTGATAGCGTTCGCCCTGATCCGGCGTGATGGTGATGACCAGCTGGCCGTTGCCGATCAGGCTCTGCAGCTTGTTGTCGCTCGGCAGTTCGCCTTCAAAGCGGGCCACGCCGCGCAGCTGCTGGTTGTGGTCACCGTTGATGACGGCCAGACGCACCGGGCCATCGCCCTGCAGCTGAACGGTGATGGAACCTTCAAACTTGAGGGTGGCGGTCAGCAGGCTGGTGGCGACCAGCAGCTCGCCCAGCAGTTTTTGCACCTGCACCGGGTAGTTCTGGGCTTCCACCACATGGCGGTAGGTGTGATCCAGCTGGACCAGCTCGCCACGTACTTCGTACTCTTCAAACAGATAGCGATACAGCAGATCTTGGTTGCTCATCATATGTTCCTGGGTTCTTCGGTGAGGTAAATCGGGCGGGCTGGGGGTGAGGCCAGCCCGGTATCAAATCGGGGTCGGTCAGTACTGTTTGACCTTGAGCAGCTGGCGCCGCTCCTGCTTGTCGGGGCGACGCTCCGGGCTCGGTGCAAACTGGCTGTTGAAGCGGCGCGCTTCGCTGTTTTCAGCCCGCTTTTTCAGGCTTTCGGCAGTCTCTTCATAGAGCTGCTGGGCGAGCGGTGCCGATTTGCGCTGATCGCTGATGGCCAGCACCCGCACTTCCCGCTCATCCTGCCCCTGCCAGAAGCGGATCAGCGCACCCACTTCCACCTGTTTGCCCGGCTTGCTGCGCTGACCATTGTAGTGCACCTTGCCGCCGTCAATCTGATCCCGCGCCAGCGAGCGGGTCTTGTAGAAACGGGCCGCCCACAACCACTTGTCGAGACGAACCTCAAGGGCGCTTTCCGGATGATTGGCCATGAACCGGCTCCATAACGGGGAAAAGGGGTGGTCGATTATACCAGAGGCGGACCGCTGGATAGAAACCGGCCGGCAGCGAAGGCGTGCCCCGCTGCTGTCCTGACCACGCAACATATGGGCAGTTTGCTGATTAACAAGGGAAAAGCGGGGGATCTGGCCGTAAGGGGTAGATTGCCTGCCATATGTTGCATAAAAGATGTCGCCCCTCGCGGGGCGCCATCGTTCAGTGCAATTGGCCGGTCAGGTCGGTGCTCAGAAGCGATCCTGCGTTTCGACTTTCTTCTCCTCCTTGCCTTCGCTGTGGGCGATGGCGGTGCGGATCAGGTCAACCCCGGCACGGATAATCAGCACCCCCATGTTGACCAGCTTGACGCAGACCCACATGAAGGTGATGAGCAGGATCAGCTTGAGCACGGTCTGGAACGCTTCCAGGAAGTTCTGCTCCAGCTGGGCGGTCAGGCCGTTGGCGCTGGTCATCAGCCAGGTGTAGACCTCGCGTACGAACGGGATGCGGCTTGGCATCTCCAGCACGTCCAGTGCCGCAGGCAGGGCCTGAAAGATGACGATGCTGCCGAACAGGATCAGGATGACACCGATGGCGATGCCGAGGAAAAAGCCGAACTGTCTCATGAAGGGCTCCAGCGGTTGCTGCATGACATTGAAGATAGCCGCCAATAGTAGGGAGTGCCCTCGCTCATCGCAATCTTCCCGGTGCGGCCATCATGGCCGGATCAGCGCTGAACAGGCCGCCAGCATTGCCCAACTATCTGATTTCTGGGAGGCTTGTCGCCATTGTGCATAGGGAAAGCAAATTGATGTCGAGAACCCTCTTTTTACTGTTGCTGGCGCTGTTTGCCGCTCTGCCAGCCCTGAGCGCCGAACCGGCGGCACCGACGGCGGCAGTCTGCGCCATCCGCCATCAGGATCAACTGCTGCTGGTGCAGGATCGCATCTCCTCCCGCTACAGCCTGAGCGGCGGCTACATAGATGGCGACGAGCGCCCCGAACAGGCGGCCCTGCGCGAGCTGTATGAAGAGACCGGCCTGCGCGGCGAAGTCGTCGCGGATCTTGGTCGCTGGCAGAAGGCGCAGGTTTTTGCCTGCCGCACTCTGGAGCCTATTGTCGCCCAGCAAGATTCCGATTTTGTCTCGCTGCTGCAGGCCCCCAATCTGGGCGGGGAGATCCTCAACGCCCGCTTGATCGCGGTGGACAAGCTGCCCCGCGCGCAGCGCCGCTTCCCGGATCAGCTCGACTGGCTGCAAGCCCGGCTTGGCGAGCTGCCCGAGAGCGAGGTGCGCTGGCAGGCCGATTTCGTGGCGCAGGGCAATGCACTGCATCAGGCCGAGATCCCGCTGATGATGCGCCTGAAACAGTGGCTGGGGCCCGATGTCTGGTGGCTGTCGGTCAGCAATCTGTTTGGTTCAGGCGGCTTTCAGCTTGCCCTGATACCTTTGCTGCTCCCGCTGCTGGGGTGGCCGCGGCTGCGCCAGCTGCTCTTTGCCATGCTCTGGCTCGGGCTGCTGGTGCAGGCGAGCAAGGAGGGGATCGGCTGGCCGCGCCCCTTCCATCTGCAACCTGAACTGGCGACTCACAGCGCCCAGGGCTTTGGCATGCCGAGCGGTCACACCGCATCGGCCCTGCTGTTCTGGGGCGCGCTGCTTGGCTGGCTCTGGCCTGCCCGGCGCGGGCTGGCCTATTCGCTGGCCTTGCTGCTGGCGCTGACCACAGGTCTGGCGCGGGTCTGGCTCGGGGTGCACTTTATCTCCGATGTGGCGGTTGGCCTGCTGATCGGCGCCTTGCTGCTGGCGGTTCGCCCCTACTGGCGGCTGGATCAGCGTTCATCTGCCTGGGGATTGCTGATCGTCGCCGCACTGGGTTGCGCTGGCCTGAGCCAGTCGGCCCATCTGGCCGGGATCGGGCTGGCGGCGCTGGGCCTCTGGCTTGGGGGGCGGGTCACGCTGGTGCGCGACGGTTATTGCCCGTGGCTGACCGGTGCCGTGGTGCTGGCGGGCATGCTGCTGATGGTGGCGTGCGCGTGGGCATTGCCGCTATTGACCAGTAGTTCGCTCACTATCCTGCTTGGTCAGTTTGCGCTCTTTTTCGGGCTGGGGCTCTGGTTGAGCGCTGGCCTCTGGTGGATACTATCTCTCTTGAAACAAGACTCTCGACCCAGGGGCGGATGCCCTGACAGGGAAACCCTATGAACATGAAAAAAGTGGATTTGGCCAAGATAACCCTGGGGGTGCTGTTTCTCAGCATCCTGATTATCTCCTGTTTCCTGGTGCTGCAGCCGTTCCTGCCTGCACTGGTGTGGGCCACCATGATCACCATCGCTACCTGGCCGCTGATGCTGATGGTGCAGCGGGTGTTGTGGGGCAAGCGGTCGCTGGCGGCCCTCTTCATGACGCTGCTGCTGCTGCTGATGTTCGTTATCCCGCTCTTTATGACGCTGGCCAATGTGGCGGAGAAAGCGCCCATGCTGATCGAGCTGGGCACCAATATCAGCCAGTCGCCGCCGCCCGAGCTGCTCTGGCTGCAACAAATTCCGCTGGTAGGTGACAAGCTCTACGGCTTCTGGCAGCAAATTCTGGCGAGCGGTGGTCAGGTGCTGTTTGCCAAGCTGGCTCCCTACTTTGGCCAGACCGCCCGCTGGCTCGCCGCTCAGGCGGGCAATCTGGGGCTGCTGTTCGTTCACTTCCTGCTGACTGTCGGCATCTGCGGCCTGCTCTACCACTCCGGTGAAGTGGTGGCGACCGGCATTCGCCGCTTTGCCCACCGTCTGGCCGGGCAACGGGGCGACAACGCCACAGTGCTCGCTTCACAGGCGATCCGAGCCGTGGCCATGGGCGTGGTGGTGACCGCGCTGGTGCAATCCTCGGTAGCCGGTATTGGCCTGCTGATTGCCGGTATCCCCTACGCCATGGTGCTGGTGGTGGTGATGTTCCTGCTGATCGTCGCCCAGATCGGCCCCTTCCCGGTGCTGCTGGCCTGTATCGGCTACCTCTACTGGAGTGGCGACACCACCTGGGGCACCTTCCTGCTGGTCTGGTCACTGTTTGCGGGCACCATGGACAACTTTCTGCGCCCCTTCCTCATCAAACGCGGCGCCAATCTGCCGCTCATCCTCATTCTGGTGGGGGTTATCGGCGGCTTGCTGGCGATGGGGATCATCGGTCTGTTTATCGGCCCGGTGGTGCTGGCGGTGGGTTACACCCTGCTGGATGCCTGGATCAAGGAAGATGACCAACCGGCGACTGCGGCGGTTGAAGCGCCCAAGGCCGAGTGATGGTTCGGTAACAAGACGATTCAGTCTCCATCGCTGGTGCAAAGAGCCGCTCGGTGTGAACTGGGCGGCTCTTTTGTTTGTGGTGATCGTGGTTTATGGCGATCGAGTCAGATTGGTTGATCCTCGCCAACCTCCATATCCCACATATGACCGTCTCATGTAGGTTCGATTAGCGAAGCGTAATCGGACGATCGAGATGCCGCTGTCCCGGTGTTTCCATGAATCAGCGGCATCTGTCCGAGAGAAATGCGGGTGACTTATGGCGGTAAAGCAGAGCGGGCAAGCGGTATAAGCTGAATTTATGGATTTGTGTTAAATGACCCAATTCTTTCTTATACCGACACCTAATCCAACCCCTGCGCCACGATTTGGCTCGAAACAGGCCTGCCACAGGCAATGGCCGATTTGTGCCAACTCGTATGCAACTCGTGTTACCGTCTATACCGGTTTGATTAGCGAAGCCAGATTGGAGGATCGAGATGCCGCTGTTCCGGTATTTCCGTGAATCAGCGGCATTTGGCAGAGGGGAAATGCGGGAGCTCGTTATCGCGGGGAAATGGATTGACGCGAACTATGGGTGGGATTGGATGATTCGTTATGTTTTTTCACGCAAGCTCTGAAAAACAGGTCTCCGAATTCACTGAGCTTTATGCATAGCATTTGGGCTAACTTAGACCCATGCAGCACTCCTTTAATAACACCGTCATTTACTGGATCATTTGTGTACGAAACGATACCTAGAGATGTGAGATGTTCGAGAAACGTGGAGTAGAGATTTGGTTGTGCTAACTCCTCTATATTGACGGAAATTGAGGAAACTAGGTTTCTGATTTCGGGAGAAAGATTTGAAGTATCGAGCACTTCTTCTTTGGCTTTGCTCGACATTACTTGTTTTGTTCCATGTATTTCACGGAAATATATCTTGAAGGCACCATCCTCTCCAACTGGGCTGGCTTCACCTAGTTGGCGCATGACCAATATTTCATCTGGTGCAAGTTGAGAAATTATATTGATAAACGCAGGATGTGCTTCTCCGACACGCTCCTTGTCCATCGCCAGAGCCAGTAACTCAACGTATAACTGTGAAATTTCTTCTGTTTCTTCACAAAACTTCAAACGTTCACAAATAGAGAGTGCCAGTGACTGCTGTGGGGGGATTCTTCTCTCTTCTGGAATCCCTCGAATGGCTGAATCAATGTAAGCCGCGAGACGATCTTGATATGCCGCCGAGAATTGCAAAGGAAATAGAGCTAGACGAAAGGTTTTAACCGCATCGACACCTATCTTTCCTATTTCTTGAAGCGTCTTGGACGCGGCGTCAGAGTAAATTGCTTTAGTTACCTCTGGCATTGCTTTGATAATTTCAAGTGGACCGGTCATTTATGATATTTACCTAACGATTTGTTGAGGCGCGTCGCGTCAGCAACGCCCAATGGAGGCCGTGAGGCCTATAACTAATTGTTAAATTTCATTCAGCTTGAGGTAAGGTCATATGCGATGACAATCTTGTCAATTTGAATTGACGCTAACCTTCTATCATCCGCTACTGCTGTAACATATTTTTCGTTTTTGTTATTTGGGATTTCATCTTCAGTTAAAAGATGAACATCCATCCATTTACCATCATCTGAAATTGCTTTAATTTGACTAATTGCAATTACATGACCATCTGTAGTTCTAATCCCAAAATACCAGTGGTCAAGCATCATTCTTTCTGTATACCAAGCAGGTAAAATTTCGATTGCAGCCCCTGAGTCAGATAGCATTGCAATTTTTTTATTTATTTTTCGCCACTCTTTCCATGTAAACCAGAAACTGCCAAGTGCAGTAAACGCACTGACGACTGCAATGATTGTCTCTAACACAATTGACCTCTGACAGTGATTAGATGGAGGTTGGTAATAATTCGTTGATAGAGCCTTTCACATAAATCTAAACAACACTAGCGATTTACTCTTTTGGCTCTACTTTCACTCTGGGCAAAAATACACTTCTGGGGCGGCAATGGAAAGCGCCATCCCGTCTCAGCTGCATGAATAACTCGGGAGTGTGATCGAAATGACACCCCATATGACATAGCTGGTCAAGATGTGGAACGGCGGCGGGTCAGGGGCTTGTGATCAACGGAAATGAGCATGGATAAATAACCCGGGGCGTCGCAACGCCCTGAGTTATCAGTGGGTAGGAGAGGGTCAGGCCGGCTGGTGCAGGGTGATGCAGTGAATGCCGCCGCCACCGGCGGCGACCGGATCAATATTGATCTGCACGATTTCGCGACCCGGGTAGAGGCGGGTCAGCAGCTCGTGGCAGTAGCTGTCGGCGGCCTTGTCGCCAAACTCGGGGGCGATCACCGCGCCATTGATCGGCAGATAGTTGATGTAGCCGGCGGCAAAATCGCGGCTGCGGCTAAAGCGGTTGTCCCGCCCATCGAGCGGGGGTGGCAACACATGCAGCTCCAGCTTGTTGCCGTCGGCATCGGTGGCCTGCTTGAGGATGGCCATATGCTGGCGGGTCACCTCGTAGTCGTGGGACTCCGGATCGTTGTCCAGATTGACCACCACCACCCCGGGGCGGACAAAGCGGGCGTAGAAGTCGACGTGGGCATCTGTGATGTCCTTGCCCTTGATGCCCGGCAGCCAGATGATTTTGCGCAGCCCCAGATTGGCTTTCAGCTCCGCCTCCAGCTGTGCCTTGCTCACCCCCGGATTGCGGTTGCTGTTGAGCCAGCAGCTCTCGGTCAGGATGGCGGTGCCGTTGCCATCCACCTCGATGCCGCCCCCCTCGCCAGTCAGTTTGCTCTGCAGATAGTGAGCATCCGCCTGCTTGCTGACCAGCTCGGCTACGCCCGCATCCTGTTCGTACTCCTGCTTGTCGCCCCAGCCGTTGAAGTTGAAATCCACCAGCCCCAGCTCCCCTTCGCCGTTCTGGACGAAGACGCCGCCGGTATCGCGCAGCCAGATATCGTCCAGCTCGGCGACGATAAAGCGGGTGTTCTGTTCGCCACAGAGTTGGCGGGCCAGCGCCTGTTCGGCTTCGCGGCAGAGCACGTTGACCTGGGTATAGGGCACCATGGCCTGCACCAGCCGGCCGATGGTTGCCTGCACCTCCTTGTAATCGCGACCCCAGATGGCCGCGCTTGCGGCAAAGGCGACCCAGACCCAGGTCTGGAACGTCGACTCTTCCGGCATATGAAAGGGCGTGTTGGCAGCCGCCAATGCGCTCTCTTCCGGGTTAGCGCCGTCGGCCGCGAAGGCTTTGCCGGGCAGATTGCCGAGCCCTGCCAGCGCACCGATGGCCGCCAGCTGTTTCAATACGTTGCGTCGGGATGGCATGAAAAACTCCTTATGATTCATAGGCTGCTCTTGAAGCGAGTCCAGGCCCGCATGCGCGCTCGCATGGCGGATTGCGCGATATCCTGGCCCGGGATGAGCCGCTGATAGGTGGCGTCATCCAGATAGATATCCGGGTTGCCGGTCATGGCCGCATCAACCATGGATTTTGCTTTGGCACTGGCAGTGGGATAACCGGTGCTGTTGCTGATGGCCGCCATGTTGGCCGGGCGCATCACGAAATTGATAAAGGCGTAGGCGTATTCAGGATGGGCGGCATCCGCCGGGATCGCCATGGTATCCATCCAGATAGTGCTCCCTTCCTTGGGTAAACGGTACTCGAATTGATCCTTCTTGCCAGCCTCGGCGGCGCTGCGACGCGCTTGGGTCATGTCGCCGCTGTATCCGAGGGAGAGGCATATGTCGCCGTTGACCAGCTGGGTGGCCGGCTGGGACTGGAATTTGCGGATATAGGGTTTGATCCCCTTGAGCAGGGCCAGGGCCGCATCCAGATCCGCCGCTTTGCCACTGCGGGGTTCACGTCCCAGATAGTGGAGCACTACCGCCAGCACCTCGTCGGGGGAGTCGATGATGGAGATGCCGCAGTCGGCAAACCTGGCCGCCAGCTCGGGCTTGAACAGCATGTCGAGACTGTCAGTCGGGGCATCCGCCATCCTCTGTTTGATCATCCCGGCGTTGTAGGTGAGCCCTATGGTGCCCCAGGTGTAGGGGACCACCGCATCCCGTGAATGGGGATAGGCTTGCTGGATCCGCTGCAAACCCGGCTCGATATCGGCCAGATGCTGCAACTTGCTCTTGTCGAGCGGTTGCAGGCTGCCGGCACGCATCAGCCGCTCCGCTACCGTGTCGCCGGGGAAGATCAGGTCATAACCGCTGTGACCAGCCATCAGCTTGGCTTCGAGGGTTTCGCTGCTGTCCATGACGTCATAGATGACCCGGATCCCGGTCTCTTTGGTAAAGGCGCTGAGGGTATCGGGGGCGAAATAGTCCGCCCAGTTGTAGAGGCGCAGCACCTTGTCGGCCGGTTGCTCCTGGTCGAGCGCGGCTGCGGCGCCGGTGCACAACATGGCTGCGAGCAGCGCCAGCGTGCGGGATAGTCTGCCTGTCATGCCAACACTCCTTTGTGGTTGCCTGTCTTCCGGCTCTGGTGGCCATCCAAACTCTGCAAGGTGCCATACATCTCGGGGCGGCGATCCCGATAGATGCCCCAGCTCATGCGCTCCTCGGCCATGGCTGCGAGATCCAGCTCCTGCACCAGCACGCCCGGGGTGGTTCTGTCCGCCTCGGCGAGCAGCGCTCCCTTGTGGTCGGTGATGAACGAGGAGCCGTAGAACGTCATCTGCAGGTCGGGATCCGTGGTGGCCACCTCGCTGCCAATCCGGTTGGCGGCTATCACCGGCAGGATGTTGGCGGCGGCATGACCGCGCTGGGTCAGCTGCCAGTGATCGCGGGAGTCGAGATGGGCCGCCCCTGGCTCCGAGCCGATGGCGGTGGGATAGAGCAGCAGCTCAGCACCCTGCAGGGCCATGCTGCGCGCCGCCTCGGGGAACCACTGATCCCAGCAGATGCCGACGCCGATCCGCCCTGCCGCGCACTCCCAGACCCGAAAGCCGGTATCGCCGGGGCTGAAGTACTCCTTCTCCTGATAGCCGATGGCATTGGGAATATGGGTCTTGCGATAGACCCCCAGCAGCTTGCCGTCGGCATCCGCCAGTGCCAGCGAATTGAAGAAGGCGTTGCCGGCACGTTCGAACCAGCTGATGGGCAGCACCACGCCAAGCTCGCGAGCCAGTGCCGAGAAGCGGCGCAGCACCCGGCTCTGTTCGAACGACTCGGCCAGCGCCAGATGGCCGTGGTGCTGCTCGATGCAGAAGTAGGGGGTGGCAAACAGCTCTTGCAGCAGGATAAGACCCGCCCCTTTGGCGGCCGCTTCCCGCACCAGACTCTCCGCCATATCGAGATTGCGTGGCAGATCCCAGCTGCAGGCAAACTGGGTGGTTGCGACGGTGATGTTGCCCATCCTCTTATCCTCGTACCGGCCATGCCGGCTGTTGCTGGGTGATGCAGTGGATACCGCCGCCGCCGTGTGCCAGCTGGTTGATCTGCACCGGTACCACCTCCCGCTGCGGGAAGGCGCGCTGCAGCACTGCTGCCGCTTCCCGGTCGCTGGCCACGCCATAGGCAGGCATGATGATGGCGCCGTTGGCGATGTAGAAGTTGGTGTAGGAGGCACAAAAGACCTCGGCCTCTGTATCGATGGCCTCGCTGGCCTCGTAGAGATCCTGCAGCTCGAACGTGCGCCCTCTGGCATCGGTGGCCAGCATCAGGGCACGGCGGTTCTCCCTGACGATACGGGCATAGGTCGAGCTGGTATCGCGGGTGGCGTCCACCAGCAGCTGGCCGGGGCGACTGAAGGCACAGACTCCGTCCACATGGCCATCGGTCATGTCGCCGGTGACATGGTCGGGATCTCCCGGCAGCCAGATGGTCTTCTCGATGCCGAGCAGGCGGCTGAAGATTTGCTCGATCTCGCCCTTGCTGATCCCCGGATTGCGATTGCTGTTGAGCAGCACCGATTCGGTGGTGATCAGGGTGCCTTCGCCGTCCACATGGATGGCGCCCCCCTCGTTGGCCAGAAAGCTGCCGATGGTATCGAGCTCCAGACTGTTGAGGATGCGGCGAGCCAGCCCTTCATCGAGCGGGTGGGCCGATTTGCCGCCCCAGGCGTTGAAGCGCCAGCTCACCCCGGCACTGCCCAGTTCCGGGTGACAGATAAAGGTGGGGCCGGAGTCGCGGCACCAGCTGTCATCCACCGCAATGGGGACAAGGGTCACCCGCTGGTCACAGAGCGCGCGCGCCTCGGCCAGCGCGGAAGGGTCGACCACCAGCTTGACCGGCTCGAACCGGACAATGGTATTGACCACCCGGGCGAAGTCCTGCTGCACGCCGGTGAGGGTGACGCCCCAACCTGACTCCCACAGCGCCTTGTTGTGGGGCCAGACCATCCAGGTCGCTGCGTGCTGACACCATTCGGCGGGCATAAACCAGCCCTTTGCCATGATTCCCTGTTCCCGCATATCACCACCCTGATTAGGTACTATTAAGATTGCTGACGATGGGAATAGACTATTCCCGCAGGTGGTGGCGAACAAACGATCAATTTTCCGTAAAAGTGATAAGTGGAGCTAATCAATGGTGTTCAAGCAGTGGCCCCCGCTCAACGTGCTGCGGGGCTTTGAGGCGGCGGCCAGACTCGGCAGTTTTCATCAGGCGGCGCAGGAGCTGCACCTGACCCAGTCCGCCATCAGCCAGCAGATCCGCTCGCTGGAGGAGCTGCTCGGCCAGCCGCTGTTTCACCGGCAGGGGCGCTCGGTCGCGCTGACCGATGCGGGGCAGGATCTGCTGGAGACCACCCAGAGCGTGCTGTTGCAGCTGGCGATGGGGATCCAGCGGCTGGAGCAGTACCGCAAACCGAACCAGCTGGTGCTCAACACCAGCACCGCTATCGCTCGCCACTGGCTGCTACCGCGACTGGGGGAGTTTCATCGCCTCCATCCCGACATCGATCTCTGGCTGTTTACCAGCGATGAAGAGCCCGACATGGCGGAGCAGACCGTCGATCTTGCCCTGCGCTGGGATCTCGGGCCGCAGGCCGAGTGTCGCCATCAGCACCTGCTGGCGGATCGCTTGCTGCCGGTGGCCACCGCAACCGTGCTGTCCCGACCCGCGGGGGAGCGCACCACCCTGCACGGCGAGCGGGAGCTGGATTGGCATCACTGGACGCTGAGAGGAGGGGAGGAGCTGCACCTGCAGACCCGGGGGCTCAACTTCTCCGATCCCGGCCTGCTGCTGGAGGCCGCCAGCGCCGGACTCGGTGTGGCGCTGGTGAGCGAACTGCTCTCCCGTTCCGCCCGTCAGCAGGGGTTGCTGTTGCCGCTCTCCACCCGTCGGGTCAAGGGGCCGCAGTGGAATCTGCTGGTGCATCAGGATAGCGAGGGAATGCCGGAGTGCCGCGCCTTCTGCCACTGGCTCGGCCAGCAATTTGCCGACGGTGAACCCGACCGGGAGGAGGGCGGGGTTGCCACCCTCTGAGGCAGGTCACTGAATCGGGGGCGCTGGCGTGGTTAAATGGTCGGCTCACATCTTGCCGGATATTGCTGTGACCATGCCATCTGACCTTCAGCCGCTGCTCGCTTGGCCCGACTATCTGCAGGCATCCTGGCTGCGCTGCGCCCACCAGACCAGTGCCACCCTCTGGCATCCGCCCCACTGCGCCAAGGGGCAGACCTTGCAGAGCCTGCGCCAGCGCAAGCGCGACCTGCTCACCACCGGCGAGATGGCCCTCGAAGATCTCTACGAATTTATGGAGGGGCGCCCCTGCGCCCTGCTGCTCACCGACGAGAGCGGCTGCCTGCTGGCCCAGACCGGCCACCCCGACACCCTGCGCGAGCTGGCGGCGCTGGGGTTTGGCCCCGGTGCCTTTTTCAGCGAGGGGCGTATCGGCACCAATGCCATCAATCTGGCGGCGCTGGAGGGAGTGCCGCTCTGCGTCAGCGGCACCCAGCACTTCAACCAGACCCTCCATCCTTGGCACAGCTGCGCCAGTCCGGTCTACAACAGCAATGGCCGTCAGGTCGCCATCATCGCCTTGATCTGCAAGGTGGAGGAGGCGAGCGCCGGCGATCTGGCGCTCACCGTCAGCGCCGGGCGCGAGCTGGCCCATCTGCTGCAGATGGAGACCCTGATGCAGGAGTCCCAGCATCACCTGAGCGAACTTTACGCCCTGCTCGATGGCATGGATGACGGCGTGCTGGCCTGGGACCCGCAGGGACGGCTGCGCTACCTCAACGCGCTGGCGGCCAACCGGCTGCGGCTCGATCCGGCACTCTGTCTCGGCCAGCCACTGGAGCAGCATCTGCTGTTGCCGCAGCGGTTGCAACTGGCCATCAGGGGGCAGACGCCGCTCAGCCATGTGGAGGTGACGCTGGAGCGGCTCGGTGCTAAGGAGGGGGAGTTTATCAATGCGTTGGTGAGCCTCAAGCCGCTGCCGGGGCCGGAGGGGGTCAGCTTTATCGCCCTGCTGCACCCGGTCGACCGGCTGCGGGCCATTCACCAGCTGCACCAGACGGTGCCCGAGCTGTCGGCGCTGGTGGGCGAATCGAGCGCAATGCGCAAGCTGCTGCGCTACGCCCGGCAGGCGGCCCAGAGTCAGGGGCCGATCCTGCTGCGCGGCGAGGAGGAGGTGGGCAAGGCCCAGCTGGCGGAGGCCATTCATTTTGGCAGCGAACGGGCCGCCGGACCGCTCATTACCCTCAACTGCAAGGCGCTGCCGAGCGAGCGGATGGCGCTGGAGCTGATGGGTTCCGACGAGGCGGGGCAGGAGCGGGCGGGCAAGTTCGAGCTGGCCCACGGTGGCACCATGGTACTGGAGCAGGTGGAGTGCCTCTCTGCTCCCATGCAGGCGGCGCTGCTGCAACTGCTCAAGACCGGCCGCATCCAGCGCTTCGATTCGGCCCGCATTCTGCCGCTCAAGGTGCGCATCATCGCCACCAGCAGCGCCCCGCTGGAGCAGCTGGTGCAGGAGGGGCTGTTTGGCCGCCAGCTGCTCTATGCCTTGCAGGCGTGCGAGCTGTGGCTGCCGGGGCTGCGGGAGCGCGCGGCCGATCTGCCGGGCCTTATCAGCCAGCAGCTGGCGGCGCAGGGGCGCGAGCCGGTACGCCAGTTCAGTCCGGCGGCCCTCGACTGTCTGCTCGCCTATCCCTGGCCCGGCAATCTGGGGGAGCTGCGCAGCGCCGTCGAGCATGCGCTGCTTCATTCCGGTCAGGGGCCGATCCCGCCCGAGGCGCTGCCCGCTGCCATTCGGCACGGCTATCAGCGGGTGGCCGACGAGGTGGTGGGGCAACCGCTGCTCACGCTGGCGGAGCTGGAGCGGCAAGCCATTTTGCGCTGCGCTCACGCCTGCAAGGGGCAGGTGAGCCAGATGGCTCAGCATCTGGGTATCAGCCGTACCACCCTCTGGCGGCGACTCAAGCTGCTCGAGATCGATCCCTCCGACTATCACGGCTGACGGTGAGCCGTTGCGAACCGGCCCGCAGAAAATGAAAAGGCCCCGCAGTTGCGGGGCCTTGTTATATGGCAGGTCAGCGGTGGCGTGGTTACAGCCCCAGCTGGTGGGCGGTGACGATGGCCGCAAGCACATCCTCGGCGGTGACCTTGAACGGCATGTTGTGGATGGTCTCGCCCTCGGCGGTGGAGGCTTTGGCCACCTCCATCAGGCGCGCCATATCCAGCTCCTTGACCCCCATCATATGCAGGTTGGTCGGCAGGCCCACCGAGCGGCAGAAGGTCAGCACGGTTTCAATCTCCGCCATCGGGGCGTTCTCCAGCACCAGCTGCACCAGGGTACCGAACGCCACTTTCTCACCGTGATAGAGGTGGTGACACTCGGCCAGCTGGGTCAGGCCGTTGTGGATGGCGTGGGCGGCGGCCAGACCGCTGCTCTCGAAGCCGATACCGCTCAGATAGGTGTTGGCCTCGATGATGTTCTCCACCGCCTTGGTGCAGAGCCCCTGTTCCACCGCCAGCTTGGCCTTGTAGCCATCGGCCAGCAGGGTCTTGTAGCAGAGCTCGGCAATGGCCTGCGCCGCCAGCGTGGAGGCGCCACCGGCCATGGTCTGGCAGCCGGAGACCTTGTTGGCGCGCGCCTCGAAGTAGGTAGAGAGCGCATCCCCCATGCCGGAGACCAACAGCCGTACCGGAGCGCGGGAGACCACGCCGGTATCCATGATGACCATGTTGGGGTTGGTCGGGATCATCAGGTATTCGCTGAACTGCCCTTCCGGGGTGTAGATGACCGCCAGCGCGCTGGTTGGGGCATCGGTGGAGGCTATGGTGGGCACTATGACCACCGGCACCTTCTGGTAGAAGGCGACCGACTTGGCGGTATCCAGGGTTTTGCCGCCGCCGATGCCGATGATGACGTCAAACGGGGTCTGCTGGCAGCGGGCCAGCAGGCGGTCGATCTCGGGGCGGGAGCACTCGCCGTTGAAGCAGTCGAACTCCGGCTTGATACCGGCGCCGTGGAAGCTGGTGGCCACGGTATCGCCTACCAGCTTGGTGACGAAGGCGTCAGCCAGAATAAGCGGCTTGCTGCCGAGCGCTTTCACGTAGTTGCCGATATTGGCGAGGGCCCCGTTGCCTTGTACGTATTTGCTGGGGCTGATGATGATGCGGTCCATATTTTATCCCTCTCTCTTTATGAATTAAGAATCGGGGCGAAGGGGCGGCAGTGCCGGGGACTCCTTCGTCTTGAATGAAGCTGCACAGGCTCAGCGAGCGAGTGCAGCCCCTTGAAACAGTGGCGTCAGTCGCCAAAGCGCTCGTCGGCCAGCTGCTGGAAGCAGGTCAGTGCTGCGGCGGCATCCTCGCCGCGTGCCAGCAGGGTGAGCTGGTCGCCCTGACGCACGTTGAGCATGGCGAGCCGGGTCAGGCTGCGGGGATTGGCCTCTTTATCCCCCTTTTGCAGCTTGAGCTCAGCGGCAAAGGGCTTGAGGGCGGCCACCAGTCGGGCGGCGGGGCGCACATGCAGGCCGTGGGGGTTATCCACCACCACCTCACAGCGCAGCCAGCCGTCGTCAGCAACGGGGGCCGTCTCGGTGGCGGTCTGCGCCGCGCTGGCAGGCAGCATCGCCTGTTTCGGGCCAAGGGCACCGAGCGCCTCGGCGGCCACCTCATCCAGCGTCAGGCCGTAACCGGCCGCCACCACGGCGGCCAGAGTACCCTCGACCAGCGGGGCGGGGCAGAGCCGCACCCTCGCGCTCAGCTCCGGGGGCAACAGCTCAAGGGCGGTTTCGGCACTCAGGAGGGCGCTGCCCAAGTCCATCAGCACCAGCACGCCGCTGCCGTCGTCCGCTTCTTCAATCGCACTCATCACCGCGATGGCATCGGTGCCGATGGGGTGGTCGGGGTCATCGACCCCGGCCGCCAGTAGCAATCTGGCCGGGCTGCCGAGCTGGTCGGCCAGCGCTTTCAAGCCGGCCGCCAGCAGGGCGCTGTGAGAGACAACTACGATTCCGATCATGTCACAACCTCGCTCTGTCACGCAGGGCGGTCAGCAGCAGCAGGGTCGAGGTGGCCCCGGCATCCTGATGGCCGATGCTGCGCTCGCCAAGATAGCTGGCGCGCCCCTTGCGGGCCTGCATCTGGATGGTGGCCTCGGTACCGGCTGCTGCGGCCGCTACTGCCTTGTCCAGCGCTTCGTTGAGGGGCAACTCTTGTTGCTGCGCCTGTTGCAGGGCGGCCAGTGCCGGCCACCAGGCGTCGCACATGGTCTTGTCGCCCGGCTCGGCACGGCCGCGGGAGACGATCCCCTCCACCCCGTCACTCAGCATCTTGCACAGCTGGCTGAGACTCAGGCTCTGGCAGGCATCGCTGCTGGCCGCGGCTCGGATAAAGAAGGTGCCGTAGAGCGGGCCGCTGGCACCGCCGACCGAGGAGAGCAGGGTCATGCCGGTGGTTTTCAGTACCTGCCCGATATCCTTGTCTGCTACCGCCGGCAGCTTCTCGGCCACCTTGGCGAAGCCGCGCTGCATGTTGAGGCCATGGTCGCCGTCGCCGATATCGGTATCCAGCGCGGTGAGGTAGTCACGCTGCTCGGTAAAGATATGTTCGCAGTCGAGCAGCCAGTTGACGATTTGGTGTTTGCTTAGCATGGCTATCGGCACTCCTTAGCAGCCGCGACGCAGGGCGGGGGTGTGAACGGGGGCATCCCACAGGGTCATCAGCTCATCATCCACCTTGAGCAATGTGATGGAGATGCCGGTCATGTCGAGAGAGGTGCAGTAGGGGCCGATCAGGTTGCGCACCAGATGGATGCCCGCCTCTTCGCACAGGGTGGCAAGGCGACCATAGACGCCATAGAGCTCGGAGATGGGGGTACCGCCCAGGCTGTTGACCAGTGCGATGACTCGATCGCCTTTGTTGAGCGGTTCGATAAAGGTGTGCTCCTCCTGCCAACTGCCACTGGTGCGATCCCAGTGGCGCAGGGTGCGGCCATAGGGGGTGTTGTCCGCCAGCTCGCTGAACATGTCGTCCACCAGGGTATTGAGGTCGGTGAAGGGGCGACGTTCGATGCCCGGTTCGCCGTGGATACCGACGCCGAACTCCAGCTCGTTGTCCGCCAGAGTGAAGGAGGGCTTGCCAGCGGCAGGCACGGTGCAGGCATGCATGGCCACGCCTATGGTACGGCTCTGGTTGTTGATGCGACGAGCCAGCGCCTCGCAACGGGCAAGGTCGTAGCCCGCCTCGGCGGCGGCGCCGACCAGCTTCTCGCAGAGTACGGTCGTGGCAACCCCACGGCGACCTGCGGTGTAGAGGCTGTCTTTGACCGCGACGTCGTCATCGATCAGGGCAAAGCCCACCTTGACCCCGTCGCCGTGCAGCAGCTCGACCGCAGTTTCGAAGTTGAGTACGTCGCCGGTATAGTTCTTCACCAGAAACAGCACGCCCGCGCCGCCATCCACGGCCTGACCGCACTCGTACATCTGATCCGGGGTCGGGGAGGTAAAAATCTCGCCGGGGCAGGCGCCATCCAGCATCCCTTTGCCCACCAGACCGCCGTGCATCGGCTCGTGGCCGCTGCCACCGCCGGAGACCAGCGCCACCTTGCCCATCACGGGGGAGTCGGCGCGGGTGATGTAGTGGGGTTCGATACGTACCTTGAGCTCGGGGTGGGCGGCTGCCATCCCCATCAGTTGTTCACGGACCACGGCATCGACGGCATTGATCAGTTTCTTCATGGCTCACTCCTTGGCTTGCCACCGCTCGGGTGGGCAAATGGTTGATGGAGCCAGTCTAACGACAGAAAAGGGGATAAAAATGACGGTCGATTTGGTTCGGATTTGAAACAGCAGAAGGGGGATGGGTGTTTCAATCTGAAACGGTGCAGGGCAAGCGGGCGGGAAACTGTTAGCTGACTCACAGCCATGAAAAAGGGCCCCGCAGGGCCCTTCGCTATAACCGGAATATGCGGACGGGTTAGATGGCCCAGCCACCGGCATAGAAGACCACCAGTGCCACGGCGATGATAACGGTGCCGACGTTCAGCTTCTTCCACTCGGCTGCAAACAGGCGACCGATAACCAGCGCCACGAAGCCCAGCATGATGCCGGTCACGATGTTGCAGGTGAGCACGATAAAGACGGCGCACAGCATGCCGGAGAGCGCATCGACCGAGTCGCTGAAGTCCAGCTTGGTGACGTTGCCCAGCATCAGCAGACCGACGTACATCAGGGCCGGTGCGGTGGCGTAAGCCGGTACCAGATAGCTCAACGGGGAGAGGAAGATCATCAGCAGGAACAGCACGCCGACCAGCGCGGCGGTCAGACCGGTCTTGCCGCCAGCCGCAGTGCCTGCGGCAGATTCGATGTAAACGGCAGCCGGAGCGCCACCGACAGCGCCCGCCACCATGCTGCTGACGGAGTCGGCAGTCAGGGCCTTGCCGCCGCTGATGATGTGGCCACGTTCGTTGATGAGGCCCGCTTGACCGGCCACGGCACGGATGGTGCCGGTGGCGTCAAACACGGCGGTCATCACCAGTGCCAGTACGGTCGGAATGACCACCGGATTGAGGGCGCCCAGCAGATCCATGCTGCCTACCAGCGAGCCCTTCTCGCCAGTCAGGCTCGGCATGGCGAAGAAGCCCTGCCAGGTCACTTTCGGGTCGAAGATAAGGCCGAGGATGGAGATGGCGATAATCACCATCAGGATGCCGCCCGGCACCTTGCGACGTTCCAGACCGAAGATGGCAGCCAGACCCAGCACCGTCATGATGACCGGGAAGGCGGTCACTTCACCCAGTTGCACCGGCAGACCGGCCCCTTCGTTCTTGATCACCATGCCGACGCCGTTGGTGGCGATCAGCAGCAGGAACAGACCGATACCGATACCTGTGCCGTGGGCGATGCCGGAGGGGAGGTTATCCAGGATCCACTGGCGCACGCCGGTGACGCTGATCAGGGTGAACAGCACTCCCATCAGGAAGATGGCGCCGAGGGCAACCGGAATGCTCAGCCCCTGACCCAGTACCAGACTGAAGGCGGTAAAGGCGGTGAGGGAGATGGCGCAACCGATGGCCATCGGCAGCTTGGCCCACAGCCCCATCAGCAGGGAGCCGAAGGCGGCGATCAAACAGGTGGCCACAAACACCGGGCCCTGCTCAAAGCCGGCAGCACCCAGCATGTTCGGCACCACTATGATGCTGTAGACCATCGCCAGGAAGGTGGTCAGCCCCGCGACCAGCTCCTGACGCACGCTGCTGCCGCGCGCAGAAATGGAAAAATAAGAGTCCAGAAAGCCGCCTGTCCCTGTTTGGGCGGCCATATCTTGCTTTGCCATAACTAATCCTGAAAGTGTGAAGGAAATCGTTTGCGTTGGTGGCGCGCAAAATAGCAAGAATCTGTGACAAAAGCAGCGGATAACTGGAATTTTTCCTCAAGATCTCTGCATGAGAAGCCATTCGAAGCTTGTTTAGAGACTCAATTGATAAGAGGCAGCGAAAAACAGCTCGGAGCTGGTGAGGGACGGGGAGGGGATAGCGGTGAGCAGATAGCAAAAAACCCGCCTTGGCGGGTTTTTTCATTCAGACCGGACGGTTGCCCGGGCGTGAATTACAGAGCTACTACGTTAGCAGCAGCCGGGCCTTTCTGGCCTTGCTCGATGGTGAACTCAACGCGCTGACCTTCGTCCAGGGTTTTGAAACCCGGGGTCTGGATGGCGGAGAAGTGAACGAACACATCTTTGCTGCCATCAACCGGGGAGATGAAACCAAAACCTTTCTCGGAGTTGAAGAACTTAACGGTACCAGTCACTTTAGACATAATAATTTCTCTTAAATTTAGTGTTAGAAATGCCATCAAATGGCAAATTTGATTTTTCGTCAGCAATACGTATGGGAAGCACTAAAGAAGGAGAATTATTCGTCAAGCATCATCGAAATAATACTTGCACTAATCACTGCTTTACTAAAATGACTGCCTAACATAATCAGGACTGAACTGCCGAACTATCGCTGACGATTAGAACACGCACTCTTTTTTAAAGCAAATGTTATCTCGTTCTTAACGTTTTATCGTGAATTTAACCTGATGCAGTAAAAAACAAACGTGATGTATATCAATCGGATAGGCGCATGCTTTGCGCTTTTTCCATGAAGAAATAATTTTCCCGGGATGGTGTTGTAAGCAAAGCAACGGTGTAAAACGACGGTTCCTGGTGGGCTCAAAAATAACATTCCCGTTTGGGGATTATCAGTCTCTTGCGAGACACAAAAAAACCGCCTCGCACAGGGCGAGGCGGCTCTTGTATCAGAATCCGGATTGCTCAGCGTTTGCTGCGAAATTTGTTGCTGACCGAATCTATCCAGCTGAAGGTTTCTGGCAATGCCTGATTCTTGGCGCGTTCTTTGGCTTTCTCCCGCGCCAGCTTGGAGGCTGCCTTGGCCGCTTCGGCGCGGTCGGCCACAATCTTCAGGCGACCCTCTTCGCGGATCTTGTTCCGCTCGCCATTGGTCAGCTGGTGATCGGCATTGGCTTGCGCCTTTTGCAGCATCAGGGCTATCTCGGCTTTTTCCGCCTCGGTCAGATCTTTCATTTCCAGCTTTTTCATGGTGCGCTCCTGCGGCAGGGTGTCAGCCACCCTAACACAGTTGTCATATCACACCCCCATGCAATCGCCGTTACGCCGAACAAAGACTTGATTGTGTGACTTCGCCGGATATTCGCGACTTTTTCCTGTCCGTTTGCCGCATTTCAGCTGAGAGTGAGCTGCGCTTCTGTCAGTGCCTCATCCGGTTCGACATGGATCAGCACGATGGCGTGGGGCAGCTCCGCCATGATGGCGTGCTCGATCCGGTCGCAGATATCGTGGGCTTCACCAATGCTCATCTCGGGCGGCAGGGTTAGGTGAAAGTCGATATGACGACGACGACCGGCACGGCGACTGCGCAGGTCGTGGAAGCCGCTGGCGCTCGGACAGCATTCGGTGATGATGCGGCTGGTCATAGCCAGCTCTTCCGGGCTCATGCTCTCGTCGATCAGGGGCTGGAAGGCCTCATTGAGCATGCCGATCGCCTCTCTGACGATAAACAGGGCAACCCCGATGGCGACCAGCGGGTCGAGTATGGCGAGAGAGTGGCCAAACAGACCGGCCAGCCAGATCCCGCCAAGGCCGACCGCAACACCGGCAGAGGTGAGCACATCCGCCTTGAGATGCAGAGCGTCAGCTGCCAGTGCAACCGATTCCTCTTCCCGGGCCACCTTGTAGAGGTAGGCTGAGACGCCGCTGTTGACCAGCGCCGAGATCACCATCACCAGCACACCCCAGCCGATGCTCTCGATGGCGGTTGGTTGCAGGATTTTGTCGACCGCCTCGAAGATGATCCAGCCCGCGGCGAGCAGGATCAGCAGTGCTTCGATGACGCCGGAGACGTTCTCTATCTTGTCGTGGCCATAGGGGTGGCGATCATCGGGAGGCAGATCGGACTTTTTCACGGCGAACAGGGCGATCAGGGCGGCCACAAGATCCATGGCGGAGTGGATGGCCTCCGAGATAATACTGACCGAGCCGCTGGCAAATCCGGCTACCAGTTTCATGGTGATCAGGCTGATATTGGAACAGACCGATACCATGGCTGCTCTGGTTTTTCTGCTCATGAGACTATTTCCTGAATAAATAGCTGACTTTCCGATGTGGCCGGCCATTATATAGAGTTGTTCGGAAATAACCTATTCAGGGTTGTAACTTCATGTTTCCGGTGATATTGAGAATGCTTATTAAAATTGTGGCGCTTAAATGCATTGAATATTTATAAACAAGTTCCTTCTCTGCCTTATTTTATTATTCGCTCATTTTTCATGAGGTTGTTCTGAGAATATCAGTGGAACAACATTTAATAATGCGAATAACTCTTTTTTGGTCTTTCATGCCAGCCTCATTCCCCTGCCTGGAACAGGGGCTTTATGAGACGGAGAATGAGGCTGGATCCGGACGCATATGGGGGGTATGCTGGGTCTGGTGATGGTCAGGTGCCATCGCATATAGCGTACTGAAGTTGATGATTCGGATGACATGCTGGCTCCTTTGAGGAACCAACTGTCTGGGTAACATTTTTGGAGTTTGATGATGAGTAACAAAGAACATCACAACGGCAAAGATGCCAAGAAAAAACCGCAGATGTCACTGAAAGAGAAACGCGAAGCCAAACGTCAGAAAGCAGAACTGAAAAACGGCAGCGCAATGAAGTAACGCTCCCTTACTGCTGTTCCTTCGGAGCCAGTACAAAGCCAGCCTGTGATGGGCTGGCTTTTATGTTTCCGGCCCGCGGACAATGCCGTGATTATTCCCCCCGAAACAGCAATCTTTTGGTATCCATCCCTGACGGGAAATAAATCGGTTTTCTCCAGAACAGTGACTGCTGTGATATGGATATAAAAAAGCCCTGATTAATCAGGGCTTTTTTGATCTTGCGACGACTTAGAAGGGGATGTCGTCGTCGAAATCCATCGGCGGCTCGTTGTAGACCGGCGGGGCAGACTGGGGCTGCTGGGCCGGACGGCCGTAGCCACCCTGCTGCTGCATGTTTTGCTGCGGGGCTGCGGCCGGACGCTGCTGGTTCATCGGCTGCTGCATGGCTTGCTGCGGCTGACCCCAGCCACCTTGCTGGCCACCCATGTTCTGGCCCATGCCCTGACCGCCTTGCGGACGGCCACCCAGCATTTGCATGACGCCGGTGAAGCTGTCGACCAGTACTTCAGTGGTGTAGCGCTCCTGACCGCTCTGATCTTGCCATTTGCGAGTCTGCAGTTTGCCTTCGACATAAACTTGGGAGCCTTTCTTCAGGTACTCGCCAGCCACTTCGGCCAGCTTGCCCATGAAGACGACGCGGTGCCACTCGGTGCGCTCTTTCTGCTCACCGGTCTGCTTGTCGCGCCAGGTTTCAGAGGTGGCCAGAGTAATGTTGGTCACAGCACCGCCACTCGGCATGTAGCGTACTTCCGGGTCTTGCCCGAGGTTACCGATCAGAATGACTTTATTGATGCCTCGACTGGCCATAATCTCTCTTCCACCTTTATATTCCGGTCAGGCAAGGCCTGGACCCACTAAATAAGTTACCGCGCTTTTTTCATGACCATGTCGTTATCATATTGAACAGCATGGTTTTTCTATAACCGTTGCAGCAATCAGAGTGCTCGTTTCGCATGTTCTGATTCAGGTTTAGCCCCCAATAGTAACAGTTGATCACTCTGCGGGCGAGCGCTTGCTGGTGTGGATTGAGGGCAAACTCGCCGCCTTGGTCAGGGTGTGACGAAGGGGCTATCCATCGTAAAAAAGGATAACGGCGATAGATAATGCCTGTCTATTCATCCAGTAGTCTCTATGCCATACTGACTCGCTCAGGTTTCTGTATCGAGCGTGCAACAAGATGGAAAAGATCGTGGTCCGGGGTGCTCGCACCCACAACCTCAAGAACATCAATCTGACCCTGCCCCGCGACAAGCTGATCGTGGTCACCGGCCTCTCCGGCTCGGGCAAGTCCTCTCTGGCGTTCGATACCCTCTATGCCGAGGGGCAGCGCCGCTATGTGGAGTCGCTCTCCGCTTATGCCCGCCAGTTCCTCTCCCTGATGGAGAAGCCGGACGTCGACCATATCGAGGGGCTCTCGCCCGCTATCTCCATCGAGCAGAAGTCCACTTCCCACAACCCGCGCTCGACCGTCGGCACCATCACCGAGATCTACGACTACCTGCGTCTGCTATTCGCCCGGGTCGGTGAGCCGCGCTGCCCGACTCACGCCATTCCGCTCGCCGCCCAGACCATCAGCCAGATGGTGGATCAGGTGCTGGCTCAGCCGGAGGGGAGCAAGCTGATGCTGCTGGCTCCGGTGGTGCGCGATCGCAAGGGGGAACACACCAAGCTGCTGGAAAATCTGGCGGCCCAGGGTTACATCCGTGCCCGCATCGACGGCGAGGTGTGTGATCTCTCAGATCCTCCGACTCTGGAGTTGCACAAGAAGCACACCATCGAGGTGGTGGTGGACCGCTTCAAAGTGCGCGATGACCTTGCCTTGCGTTTGGCCGAGTCGTTCGAGACGGCACTGACCCTCTCCGGCGGCATCGTACTGGTAGTGCCGATGGACGGTGAAGAGGGGGTTGCCCCTATGACCTTCTCCGCCAACTTCGCCTGTCCGGAGTGCGGCTACTCCATGTCTGAGCTGGAGCCTCGCATCTTCTCCTTCAACAACCCGGCCGGTGCCTGCCCAACCTGCGACGGCCTCGGGGTGCAGCAATATTTCGATCCCGCCAAGGTGATCGGCGATCCGGCCATCAGTCTGGCCAATGGCGCTATCCGCGGCTGGGACAAGCGCAGCTTCTACTACTTCCAGATGCTCAAATCCCTCTCCGAGCACTACAAGTTCGATCTGGAGACGCCGTGGGAGGATCTGCCACTCAAGACCCAGGAGGTGATCCTGCGCGGCTCCAGTCGCACCGAGATCGAGTTCCGCTACATGAACGATCGCGGCGATGTGGTGGTGCGCAAGCACCCGTTCGAGGGGATCCTGCACAACATGGAGCGGCGCTACCGGGAGACCGAGTCCAACTCGGTGCGCGAAGAGCTCTCCAAATACATAGCCAACAAATCCTGTACCAGCTGCGGTGGCAGCCGGCTGCGGGAGGAGGCGCGCCACGTCTTCGTCGACAACCGCAACCTGCCGGCCATCGCCGAGCAGTCCATCGGTGATGCGCTGGCCTTCTTCGAAGGGTTGAATCTGACCGGCCAGCGCGCCCAGATTGCCGAGAAGATCCTCAAAGAGATCGTCGAGCGGCTTGGCTTCCTGGTGAACGTGGGCCTCAACTACCTGAGCCTGTCGCGCAGTGCCGAGACTCTCTCAGGCGGCGAAGCGCAACGCATTCGACTGGCCAGCCAGATCGGTGCAGGTCTGGTGGGGGTGATGTATGTGCTGGACGAGCCCTCCATCGGCCTGCACCAGCGTGACAACGAGCGGTTGCTCAAGACCCTCACTCACCTGCGTGATCTCGGCAACACGGTGATCGTGGTGGAGCACGACGAGGACGCTATCCGCCTCGCCGACCATGTGCTCGATATCGGCCCGGGAGCCGGGGTGCACGGCGGTGCCATCGTCGCCCAGGGCACGCCGGAAGAGATCATCAATAATCCCGAGTCACTCACCGGTGACTACCTCTCCGGTCGCAAGCAGATCGCCATTCCCGCCGAGCGGACTCCGCTCACCGGCAAGTGGTTGAAGCTCAAGGGGGCGAGCGGCAACAACCTGCGCAACGTCAACCTGGATCTGCCGATTGGGGTGATGACTTGCGTCACCGGCGTCTCCGGCTCTGGTAAGTCGACCCTGATCAACGACACCTTGTTCCGCATCGCTCACCGCGAGTTGAACAAGGCCACCGAATCCACCCCGGCGCCCTATCGCAGCGTGGAAGGACTGGAGCATCTGGACAAGGTGGTGGATATCGACCAGAGCCCTATCGGCCGCACCCCGCGCTCCAACCCGGCCACCTACACCGGCCTGTTTACCCCGATCCGCGAGCTGCTCTCCGGCACTCAGGAGGCGCGTTCCCGTGGCTATCAGCCGGGCCGCTTCTCCTTCAACGTGAAAGGGGGGCGCTGCGAGGCCTGTCAGGGGGATGGGGTCATCAAGGTGGAGATGCACTTCCTGCCCGATGTCTACGTGCCGTGCGACGTCTGCAAGGGCAAGCGCTACAACCGCGAGACGCTGGAGGTGAAGTACAAGGGCAAAAACATCCACGAAATCCTCGAGATGACGGTGGAAGATGCCCGCGAGTTCTTCGATCCGGTGCCGGCGGTGGCGCGCAAGCTGCAGACCCTGATGGATGTGGGCCTCTCCTATATCCGCCTCGGTCAGTCGGCCACCACCCTGTCGGGCGGTGAGGCGCAGCGGGTCAAGCTGGCGCGGGAGCTCTCCAAGCGGGATACCGGCCAGACCCTCTACATTCTGGACGAACCGACCACCGGGCTGCACTTCCACGATATCCAGCAGCTACTCAAGGTGCTGCACCAGTTGCGGGATCGCGGCAATACCATCGTCATCATCGAGCACAACCTGGACGTCATCAAAACCGCCGACTGGATCGTCGATCTGGGTCCGGAGGGGGGCGCTGGTGGTGGCCGCATTCTGGTGACGGGGACCCCAGAGGAGATTTGCACCAATAAAGAGTCTCATACAGCACGCTTTTTACGGCCCCTGCTGGAGAGATAAACCGTTATAATCGTGGGGCCTTGGGCCCCTTTTTTATGATGAAAATCGGGAGCGTGGAGGTTTCGGGCGGTGCGTGGCATCGCAGCATCACTGCAATGGATATGTCGGTTTATGGCTCAGGCTTCGCGCACCATCGATCATCAGTTGGCTTACTCCATGTTTCCTGTCTGGCTGGGCGCCATCTTGTTGCTGTTGATCGTGGTGGCTTGGGCTCAGGTGCCAGCCGCCAACCGCATTGAAGATCAGCGGATGAGAGAGCATTTACTCCGGGTTAGTCGGGTGGTGCAGGCCGATCTGGCCTCGCTGAATGCCTTGAGTCGTGACTGGGGGCTTTGGGATGATAGCTACCGCTTTATGGCCAGCAAGAAGCGCGCTTACATTGAATCCAATCTGCTCAATGACATGACGATGCAGGACTTCAGTCTCAATCTGATGAGCTTCATGGATCTCAATGGTTATGAGGTCTGGACCCGCACCCTGCTGCCCGATGCCCCCGGTGTCAATCCGGGTCAGTTTCCTTACTTTCTAGACGAGTTGAAAAGAGAGCTGAGAGAGCAGTCATTGGCGCTGGGCGGAGGCAATCTGCACGGGATCCGCTCTTCCCAGTGGGGGCCTCTGATGTATGCCTGGCAGCCCATTCGGGATAGCAAGGGGGCATCCACGTTCAACGGCTTTTTGCTGCTCTTGCGTTGGCTCGACAAGAGCTATCTTGGCGAGGTATCGGATCGCACCGCTCTGCCGCTGGCCATTACCCATATCAATACAGATCTCTCCGCTTCGTTTACGCCGCTGGGGCCACAAATGACCTATCGCCTGACCAATCTGGGTCTGGCGCGTCTTCGGGGAGAGGTTCGCCTGTTGAGCAGTGAGCGTCACCCTGTGCTGACTCTGCAAATCGAAGAGGAGCGGACGGTTTTGAGCGGTGTACTTGAGGGGGCCCTCTGGACCTTCGTTGGCATGCTGGTTATCAGCTTCATCTGCGTCACCATCGCCATGTCCCGCTTGAAGGCTATCGTACTGACTCCCCTGCAGCAGTTGGTTGCGACGTTGCAGCGCTTTGGCGATAAACCGGATGCAGGCTTGATCCCGGAGATCGACAGCAGTGTCGAGATGGCCATGCTGAGCGGCAAGTTTCGAGAAATGGCCAGCAAGGTGAGTGAACAGCATGATCAGCTGCTGGCGAGATCGAACCGGATGGAAGCGGCCGCTTTCACCGATCCGTTGACCCGCTGTTTTAACCGACGTTATCTGGATGAGTGGTTGCGATCCCATGTTGCGACCCCTTGCCTGTTGCTACTGCTCGATCTCGATCACTTCAAACGGATCAACGATGAGCTGGGGCACGATATCGGTGATCTGGTGCTGGGTCAGCTGGCCGAGTTGCTGCGTAAACTGGTCGCTGGCGAGAGTGAGCCTCTCGTCAGGTTGGGGGGAGAGGAGTTTCTGCTGCTGTTGCAGGTAGAAGATGAACAAGAGGTGGCCCTGCGTGTCGAATACATCCGCCAGCGCATTGCTCAGCACCGTTTTGGCCGTGAGGAGCTGCCACTGTGGTTGACGGTTTCCGCGGGATATTGCAGTTACCCGCTGCATGGTGCGATGCTGAATTCATTCTGGAGCCATAGCTTCAAGCTGGCCGATATGGCGCTTTATCAGGCGAAACAGGGGGGCCGCAACCAGTGGCGAGGTTATTCGGGGAGAGTGCCTGATGGTGTTGTTGGTCACTCCGCTGAACAGCTCGCGCATAGCTTGCTGTTAACCGAGCAGATGTCAAAGAGTCGCGGTTAACCCTGACGAACGAGCACTAGGTAGGCTATCGCGAACATGAAACCGAACAGGATAAAGAGAAAGGAACCTATTCCCCAGATGGCAGCAAGTATGGCTCCCACCTTTTGCCACCGAGACTGATTCTTCATAAATAAACCATTACTTCCTGATAACTTGTGCGCCGCAAAAATACGCTTTTTTACATTGATTAACAACAAGGCGCCGAGGGGAATTGCCCAGATAAGGTGAGATTGAAATGCATCTTAATCAAAGCGGTATTGTCATCAAGGCGACGCAATCGAGGTTTTTGGCTTTCCGAGAGGGGGATGAAACGAACCGCAAAGATGTCAGCGCAATCAATTTATTTCTGTGCAACCTTTGCTCCAAGTCAATAACTTTGCATTTACAAGGATCTATAGTCAGCAGGCTTACAGCATCAAATGAAAACAAAAAAAGGGATTACGTGATGAAAAAATTACTTCCTCTGATGATTGCCGCTGCAGTGACCTCTCCTTTCGCCATGGCCCACCAGGCTGGCGACATTCTGGTTCGTGGTGGTGCCGCGTTTGTCTCTCCGCAAGAGAGCACGTCTCCGATTGACCTGACCATCAATGACAATATGCAACTTGGTTTGACACTGACCTATATGGCTACCGATAACTTCGGTGTTGAACTGCTGGCTGCAACTCCGTTCTCCCACTCTGTGAAACTGGGTGATACCGAAGTGGCCAAGGTCAAACACTTGCCGCCGACTCTGATGGCGCAGTACTACTTTGGCGATGCCCAGAGCAAGGTACGCCCGTATGTCGGTGTCGGTGTCAACTACACAACCTTCTTTGATGAGAAGGGCCGTGGCCCACTGGCAAATGACGATATCAGTCTGGACAGCTCTTGGGGTGTTGCAGGGCAAGTGGGGATCGATATGGCTATCACTGACCGCTGGTTTGTGAACGGTTCTGCCTGGATCATGGATATTGATACCGACGTTCATACTCAATCCGTTGGTACTATCAGCGCTAAGATTGACCCGATGGTCTTTATGGTTGGCGCAGGCTACCGTTTCTGATGATCTGATGCCGACGGCCCTTTGCTCTGGGGCCGTAGAAAATAGCAATGTACGTCTCTTTCAGCCCGGCTTGTGTCGGGCTTTTTTGTCCCCGCAATTGCCACTGATTGTGATCCAGCCCCATACAAATCAATTAAATACCCAAACCTGGTTTCAGTAATTAGCCACCCCCGCCGATAGTGACTATGTTCACTTTACCTTTCCCCAATGAGTGAGGATGTCTCCATGGGTTTATCTATTGTGCAGCGGATCATCGCAGGATTCGTGTTGATGCTGCTGTTGCTGATCCTGCTTGGCGTGATCAGTACTTTCAAAATCAAAGGGATCAACGAGGGTCTATCGGCTGTCTCCGATCGGGCAACGCCACTGGTCGTCGCCGTCGCGGGTCTCAAGGGGGCGTTGCAGGATAGCAACCGTTGGGTGCTGATCTACCGTACCAGCGAAGAGGGAGGTCAGCTGCCACAGCTGGCCAGCCAGTTCAAAGAGCAGCAGAACCGTTTTGCTCAGCTCAGTCAGGAGATGGGCAAATTTACCGACGTGGCGGATGCCCGAGCCCGTTTTCAGCAGGTCGAAAATGCAACTCGCCAGTTCTACTCGCTGGCGGATCAAGTGCTGGCCCAGCATGGCCAATGGGTCAGTGCGCTGGATCAGCGCCGCAAGCTGGAGATGGCGTTTATCCGCCTCGAAGATACCTACCAGTGGGCTGCCGACTTGCTGCTGCAACAGACGGCCAGCAAACGCTCCATGCGCAACAAGGCTGAGCTGATTACCTCTGGTATTGCCCGTGATTTGAAGAACATTCGCCGTGCCGATGCCAAGACCGACCTGAACGAGTTGGAGAAAGTGCTGAGCAAGGATATCGAGATGGCCCGCAAGCGGCTGGATCGGGTGCTGGTACCTGATGATGTGAAAGCCCGTTTCGTCGCCAATCTGGATCGGATGCAGGAGCTGGCACTTGGCCCGCAGGGCCTGCTGGCCACCATGCGTCAGGCCCAGCAGCTGGAGTTGTCACTGGCAAGCCAGAACCAGCAGCTAGATGCCAGCTTGATCAACAGCCTGAACCTGCTCGATGAGATGGGTAAATCCGCGAGCGCAATTGCCAGTGAAAGCCGGGTCAATGCCGATGCGGCGGTCACCAGCGCCAGTTTCTGGATCCTGGTGGTTGCTGCCATCTCTGCCGGTGCAGCACTGGTGATTGGTTATACCACCACCCGCAGTATTCAGCGGCCGTTACAGATGATCGACAAGGAGCTGAGCTACATGGCGGCCGGTGATATGACCCGCCGCATCAACTATCGCAGCAGTTGCGAGTTTGGCAGCCTCTCCCGATCTATCGATACGCTGGCGGGCAAGACCGGGGAGCTGCTCTCCCAGATCAATGCGGCTTCCCGCCATCTGGTGGATGAGGCGAGCCGGGCGGCCGAGATTAGCGAACGCGCCATGTCGCGGGTGCAGGAGCAGAAGAGCCAGACCGATCAGGTCGCTGCAGCCATCACCGAACTTGAAGTGAGTGCGACCGAGGTTGCGCGCTCCACTGATGGTACCAAGCGCGAGGTGGATCTGGCGGATGAAGAGGCCCGCAGTGGCCGCCAGAAAGTGGCGACTACCCGCCGAATTACCGAACAACTGGCCGGAGCCATGGAGGAGGCCGTTGGCATCACCTACAAGCTGGGCGAGTTCAGCAACAATATTGGCAGCATTCTCGATGTGATCCGCAGCATTGCCGAACAGACCAACCTGCTGGCGCTGAACGCCGCCATCGAAGCCGCCCGGGCTGGCGATGCCGGTCGCGGCTTTGCGGTGGTAGCTGATGAAGTGCGGGCGTTGGCCAATCGCACCCAGACGTCGACCGAGGAGATCCAGGCGATGATCGAGAACCTGCAGAGCTCCAGCAAGCATGTTGTCGAAGTAATGGGGCGCAGTCAGGAGCAGACCCAGAACTGTGTCGAGCAGACTCGTGAGATGGATAGTGCACTGCAATCCATCGCCGATCGGATGGGGGCCATCAAGTCGATGGCGGATCAGGTGGCGCACGCCGCTCAGGAGCAAATCTCGGTCAGCCAGGGGGTGGCTCGCCATATCTCGGGTATTGCCGAGGTGGCGTACGAGACGGAGCGCGAGGCGCGTGAGTCAGCCAGCAGCAGCGAAGTGCTGGCCGACCTGGTCGCCAAACAGCAGCAATTGATCGCACATTTCAAGGTCTAGGAGGGCTTATGTCTAAAAAGTGGATTGGAGCCCTGAGTCTCCTGTTGTGTGGCCAGTTGATGGCCAGTGAGTTGGTGATAGAGAGCTGGCGTACCGATGACAAGGCATTGTGGGAACAGAAGATCATTCCGGCATTCGAAGCGTCACATCCCGGTATCAAGGTAAGTTTTCACCCTGTTCAGAACGTCAACTACATGCCGACCCTGTGGGAGAATCTGAAAGGGGGCAAGGCCGGTGACCTCATCACCTGCCGCCCGTTTGATGATTCGCTGGCGCTATTCAAGGCGGGTCATCTGGCCGAGCTGACCGAGATGGCGGGAATGGAAAACTTCCCGAGTTTTGCCCAGTCACCCTGGCAGACTGACTCCGGTGCCCAGACCTTCTGCGTACCCATGGCCTCGGTGATCCATGGCTTCTTCTACAACAAGAAGATTTTCAGCGAGCTGGGACTGGCCGTACCGCAAACTCGTGATGAGTTCTTTGCTGTACTCGACAAGGTGAAGGCGGATGGCCGCTATGTGCCGCTTGCCATGAGTGGCTCCGAGAGTTGGGTTGCCTCCGAACTGGGTTTCCAGAACATCGGTCCCAATTACTGGAAGGGTGAGGATGGGCGACTGGCGCTGATTGGCGGACAGGAGCGGCTCGACAACCCGCAATACGTGAAGGTGTTCGATGAGCTGGCTCGCTGGCACGACTATCTTGGCGAGGGGGCCGAGAGTCGCGATTATGCGACCAGTAACGAGCTGTTTACCTCCGGCAAGGCCGCTTTCTATGTTGCAGGCTCTTGGGAGATTGCACCTTTTACCGGCAAGGTTGATTTCGGCGTGATGCGTCCGCCAGTGGCGAAACAGGGAGATGGCTGCTTCTTTACCGATCACACCGACATCGGCATGGGGATGAATCCGGCCAGCAAGAACAAAGAGGGGGCAATGGCTTTCCTGCAGTGGCTGACAACCCCGCAGTTTGCCGAGCTCTATACCAACTCGCTGCCGGGATTTTTCTCCCTCTCCAACCACTTCTTTGATGTCACCAATCCGGCGGCAAGGGAGATGATGGGGTGGCGCGATCAGTGTGACTCGACCATTCGCGTGGCGACCCAGATCCTCTCTCGTGGTACTCCCAAGCTGGGGGATGAGCTGGCGGAAGTGAGTCAGGCAGTGTTGCTCGGCAAGCTGGAGCCCAAGGCTGCCGCAGAGCGGTTGGAGAATGGCCTCAAGGGATGGTATGCGCCCCATCAGGGCAACAAGGCCAAGGGGCAGGATTGTCAGTGTGATGCTGTCGCACCGGCTGCGGTAGTTTCCGCGGCCCCTGCAACGACCGACACTCCTGCTGCACCTGCACCTGCACCTGCACCTGCACCTGCACCTGCACCTGCACCTGCACCAGTGGCATCGGTTGCTCCTGCTCAGCCAGCGTCGTCTGCTGCCGCGCCACAACCTGCACCCCCCCATGAGGTGGAGCAGGCGCTCTCCAAAGAGCTGGAGGCGCCTCAGCAATAGCGGAGTTTGTAAAAGGAACGGGAGGCATCAGCCTCCCGTTTTTGTTGCCATCCTACCGGGTTTCATGGGGCCAGCGGCAGAGGCTGCCGATGCGAGCGACCGGAGTGAAACCCAGCGAGCGGTAGATCCGCTGTGCGTGATAGTGCTCGTCGGCCACTATGATTAGCTGTTCGACGCGAGTCAGCCCGTGTTGGGCAACCTGGCTCAGCAGTTGGCGGCAGAGCCCCTGATTACGCCATTTCCGGTGAGTTCTCACCAACTGAAAGCGCCCCAATTTATCGGTAAAGAAGAGACCGCAGCTGGCAACCAGTTGCTCATCCAGCCAGACCCCCCACCAGTTACCCAGTCCATCGGCGATCATTGCCTGATAGAGCTCGCTGCGGGAGTGAAGGTAGGAGAGATAACTCTCCTTTGAATGAGCTTCATCTCGCTCATGGAGCTCGAAGTCGATCCACTCCTGCCAGTCAGCAGGCTTGAATGCACGCACTTCGGCATGGGAAAGAGCGCTATCGGACATTTGCCAGCCATCCTTGTCGAGTGCCAGAACAACGCACTCTAGATACTGATATCCGGTAGTGACGAAGCCGGCGACCCGGCTGTTCTGCCCTTCGGCCAGTGGCCACTGGAAAGTTCGGTGCTGGATCCTGGGATCCTGGCCAATCAGCTGATCGAATGCGGCTTCCAGCCATCCTTTATCCCTGTCACTGGGGGGAGAGGCAAGCAGCAGATAGTTGCCAAAGTAGTAGTCGGGAGCATCCGGAGTGTGCACGGCCCAGAACTGCTCGTGCCGGGTGACCTCGCCCTGATAGCGATCAAACAGCAAGTCAGTGGCAAAGCCGGGGTGGGTATCCATGATGGTGCTCCTGCGAAGATTCAATCTTTTATCGGCAGGTGCAGGAAGAAGTAGATAAAAAGGGGCCGGAGAATTGATTCTCCGGCCAAACAATCACACGCAGATTCAGAACGTCCAGGACGATCCGTCGTCTATCATAACTCGCTCGGGATAATTTTGGGATGATGAGTTCCGCTTAGTCGTTGATTAATTTGTAACGATGAGTTTCATCTGACGGTGTTTGTGAAATGACAGTTGACTTTATATTGCTTTGCTCATAAATATAGAGACGTTTAGACGTCCAAACATCCGTTTTGGCGTGCGTAGATGGATTGCAGGACAGGGAGAAGAGCAGATGGGATTTCACAGTGCACGTCAGGTTGAAGCGCTCAACCAGAGTCTGGCAGATTTGAATGGCGATATATCGGTCAGTTTCGAGTTTTTCCCGCCCAACAGTGAAGGGATGGAAAACACGCTCTGGCAGTCCATTGAGCGACTGAAAGTGCTGGAACCCAAGTTTGTCTCCGTGACCTACGGCGCCAATTCAGGTACCCGGGATCGCACTCACAAGGTGATCAAGGATATCAAGGAGCGCACCGGCCTGATTGCCGCGCCCCACCTGACCTGTATCGATGCCAGCCGCGACGAGTTGCGTACCATTGCCCGCGACTACTGGAACAGCGGTATCCGCCATATTGTGGCACTGCGTGGTGATCTGCCTCAGGGGCTGGAGAAGCCCGAGATGTATGCCACCGATCTGGTTGCCCTGCTCAAGGCTGAAGCTGATTTCGATATCTCGGTGGCGGCCTATCCGGAAGGCCACCCGGAGGCGAAGAGCGCCCAGTCGGACCTGCTCAACCTCAAGCGCAAGATCGATGCCGGTGCCAACCGAGCGATTACCCAGTTCTTCTTCGATGTGGAGACCTATCTGCGCTTTCGGGATCGCTGCGCCGCTATCGGTATTGATGCCGAAATCGTGCCGGGGATCTTGCCGGTCTCCAACTACCAGACCCTGGCCAAGTTTGCCGGCTTCACCAACGTGAAGATCCCGCGCTGGATGCATCAGCGTTTTGAAGGGCTGGAGAACGATCAGATGACTCGTAATCTGGTAGGTGCGAGTATCGCCATCGATCAGGTGCGGGTGCTGAGTCAGGAAGGGGTCAAGGATTTCCACTTCTATACCCTGAACCGATCCGAATTGACTTATGCCATCTGCCACACCCTGGGGGTGCGACCGAAAGGTCAGCCGTAACCGCCAGAGGGATAAAAAAGCCAATGAGTTGCTCATTGGCTTTTTTGTTATGGCGACCCGTCAGGGTCTGGTCGGAGCGATCTCTTTCGGCTCGAGATCGATCACCGCATTGCCTGCCGCTCCCGGATACTGGTGATAACTCTGGTCCTGCTCCAGGGTGTAGAAGGTATCCAGATAGTCATCGTCGTTGGTCATCCAGGAGTCGGGCAGCGCCTTGACGATACGACCGCCCAAATCGAGGAAGGGGAGTCCCTCCGGCACTCCGCCAGCGGTAAAGCCGAGCTTGAGCGCCTCAATCAGCAGGTCGGCCAGCTCCTTGTAGTTGACGTTGTCATCCTGCTCCATCATCACGATATCAACCGCACCCCAGCGGTAGCGATCCCAGTAAACCAGGATCTGGTTGGGGGTGTAGTCGGTATTGTCATAGTCGAGGTAGGGCATATCGACGATATCGACCACGGGTTCATCCCGACTGGGGTTGACCCCGGCGACGACGGCATAAACCTCGGCAGCACCGAGCAGCCATGGCTCCTGATCATCTTTCAGTCTGATCTTTTTCAGGATGCTGGTTTTGAGCGGTGCAGTGCTGGCAGAAGCCTTGGGTTGGGGGGCTGCCTGCATATCGGCCGCGGCAAACGCCTTGCGCATCACCTGCAGACCGGCATTTTTGGCTTTCACCGGATCGGCTTCGACCACGAGCACGGGTCGGGCCGGTGCCTTGTCGACATCCAGATAGACCGGATTGCCGGCGCTGTCGAACGCTTCGATGGCACTCCAGCTCTTCTCATCACCGCTTGGGACATAAGCGACCAGCGGTTCAACCCCCTGTTGCAAGGCGGCAGCCTGTTCCGGGTTGGCCAGTCGCAGCTGCATCAACTGCTTCACTTCCCCGTTGAGCCCTTGTCGGGCGATCGCTGCCTGATTGGCATCGGTTGCTTGCCGTTTAAGGCGGGTGGGCGCTTTCTTCAACAACTCTGGTAGCGGGCTTTGGTACTGAGGATTGCTTACCAGAGGCAGCAAACTCTTCTGTTGTAGCGCGAGCTGGCGCGCCAGCTCCCGATCCGTATCGGCAGCCTGGACGCTCGTGGCGCCCAGTATGGCCAGCAATAACAAGACAGCCTGATTTTTCATTTTTATTCTCCGTTATATGAACCTGACAGGCGGCAAATTGGGAAGAAGATGCCGCCTGATGCCACTAGATTAAAATTAGTTTCAGTTGTGAACTATTTTGTACGGAGAGTGTGGAATGGTTCACGGTTTGTGATCCAATTGATTCCTTTGTCGATAAATTTGGATGCCATAGAGCCCCATGCCGATGAGCAGTCCCCAGCAGGCGGCAGCGATGCCGAGCAGGTTGATACCGGAAGCTGTGATGATGAAGGTCAGCAGGGCGGCCTCACGGGCATCATCGTGTTGCAATGCGGTGTGCAGGCTGCTGCCGATAGTGCCGAGCAGGGCCAACCCGGCGACACAGGTCACCAGTGTCGCCGGGAAGGCAGTGAACAGCGCCGCCACCGTGGCCCCGAAACAGCCGGTCAGCAGATAGAAGCAGCCAGCCCACACTGCCGCGGGCCAGCGCCGGTTGGCATCCGGATCCACCTCTTTCCCCATGCAGATAGCAGCAGTGATGGCCGCCAGGTTGAAGGCGTAACCGCCGAATGGAGCCAGCAGCAGACCGGTCAGGCCGGTCCAGGTGATGAGAGATGAGGTGGCGGGTTGATAGCCGTGGGCCCGTAAAATGGTAATGCCCGGCATGTTCTGGGAGGTCATGGTGACGATGAACAGTGGCAGAGCGATACCGAACATGGCACCAAGGGAGAACTCTGGCCAGGTCATGACCGGGCCGGCCAGTTGCCAGTGAATGGTGTCAAGCCGCAGTTCTCCTCTCAACAGGCAGATGAGGATGCCGACTGCCAGCACCAGTACCATGGTATAGCGTGGCCAGAGATGGCGGCCGAGCAGGAATGCCAACAACAGGCTGCCGAGCAGCATTGGATCTGCCGGGGCGACTTTGAACAGATCCAGCCCGAATTTGAGCAGTACCCCGGCAAGCATGGCCGCTGCCAGCTGGGCGGGGATATGACGCATTAGCCGATCGAACCAGCCGCTGATGCCGCACAGGGTGATCAGCAGGGAAGAGATAATGAAGGCGCCGATGGCCTCGGCCAGGGTGAAGTTGCCCAGGCTGGTGATGAGCAGGGCGGCCCCCGGGGTCGACCAGGCGGTCAAGACGGGGATGCGGTAATAGAGGGAGAGGCCGATGCAACTGATGCCCATGCCGATACCCAGCGTCCATAGCCAGGATGCGAGCTGGGCTGCATCAGCCCCCGCTGCCGTGGCTGCCTGAATGATCAGGATGACCGAACTGGTATAACCGACCATCACGGCGATGAAGCCGGCGACCAGATGGGGAAGGGCAAAGGGCATATAACGTCCTTGTGGGGTTGTGGCGGTTTGTGCGTTATTACGTACAATATTGCACCAGACTATATCGATGTGCGTTATAGCGCACAAGGCAATTAATGCTGGCGCAATTAAAGAGGCAGTCATGCAAGAGGTGAATCAGCATCTGGCACAACGTCTGAAGGGTTTACGCAGTGAACTGGGCTGGAGCCTGGATGTAGCGGCGCGAGAGACTGGCGTCAGCAAGGCGATGCTGGGCCAGATTGAGCGAGGGGAATCGAGCCCGACGGTGGCCACTTTGTGGAAGATCGCGACCGGATTTCGGGTCTCCTTCTCCAGTTTCATCGAGCCTGCGCCTGCTGCGCAGAACGAGGTGCTCTACCGCACCGCCGATGCGATTCGCCAGCAGCCGGCGGGAGAGGGTATGCAGGTTGCGCCTCTCTTTCCTTATGAGAGGCGCTTTGGATTCGAACTGTTTGAGCTGACTCTGTTGCCCGGTTATCAGCGAGAATCAGAACCCCATGAACCCGGGGTGACCGAACATGTCATCGTCATCAGCGGCCAGATGGAAGTGCTGGTGGATGGAGAGTGGCGTTCCTTGACACAGGGAGAGGCGGTGCGTTTTGCGGCTGATCGCCCTCATGGCTATCGCAATCAGGGGGTGGCCCCGGCTATCTTCCACAATCTGATCCACTATCCGGCCAGCAGGTCTTGAGCTGGTGGCTCAGCCAGGTCGCCCATCTGCACGAGGGCTGGTCAGTATGGGGGCATAGACCCAGACAAACAGACCATACGCCAGGCTCCATGCCAGGCCGCTCAGGTTCCAACCGTGCAGGGTATAGGCAGGCCAGAATAGCGGGATCAGGACCCTGAGTAGGGCGGCCATGATCACCAGCGCGAACGCGTACTGGATCCTGCGCCCCACCTGCAAGGCCCGGCCACTGTGACCAAGGGAGACCCGGGCTATCATCCCCAGGATCATTGTTCCCATGCAGCCAGCACTGAGCAGATGGCTGGCCAGCGACAGACTGATGGGCAGGCCGGCTACCAGAGCACCAAGTGCGAACAATCCAAGTGGGATAAACAGGTAGGCGAGGTGCAGCGACCACAAGAGAGGCTGGCCAAGAGTGGACGGCAGTCGCCAACGCAACTGGCGCCACAGATGCAAAACGGCCGCCACTATATATAGAGGGAACATATAGATGCTGGTGGTCCACTGTGTGGGTAGCAGCAGCCAGCTCACCAGGGTGAGCCACAGCGTGGCAAGGGCTGCACGCTCCAACCAGAGAATAGGAACAGCTTTTTCCATCCCGGTAGCTCTGGCGGTAAAGAAGGGGATGACTCGTCCTCCCATCACTGCGATCAGGTTCGTAAACAAAAGCACAGCGGTAATGAACAGATGTTCCATATCTGGCCACTGTGCCTGCCACAGCCAGCTGGCGGCGTTGAGCAGGGTCAGAACAACCAGCAGAGGCACAAAGAAGAGGTTGCGCCATTGTTTAGTCTGCACGATAGGTTTGGCCAGATACCAAGCGCAAAGCGGCAGCCAGAGCAGGTCTGCCGCCATCAAGAAGGTATTGTGTTCGCCCAGCCAGGGTAGCAAAGCTCTCGGCAATGCCCACAGCACTACGATCAGCACTAGCGGCCAGCTTCTAACCCCGGGGTGAGCTGTCCAGTTTTGCACTGCGGTCAGCAGAAATCCTGCAACAATTGCTGCTCCGAAGCCAAACAACATCTCGTGAGCATGCCACCAGACGGGATTGTCAATCCCCGGCAGGACGAACCAGCCATTGAGCTGCCCAAGCCAGCCCAGCATTGCCAATGTTGAGAACAAGGCGCCGAGCAGGAAGAAAGGCCGAAACCCGAGGCGGAACAGAGGAACAATTTTCTCCTCTTTACGGCTATCCAGGATTTGATGCATGACGAAACCTTAATTGAACATTTTAAAAGTTAATTATAAATTGGCTTTTCAAATGTTCAATTAAAACCGATGTGTTGATAAGGGCAAGAAGTGAGAGTGCTGTGATAAACCGTGGCAGATAGCCTGATTTTGCTATCGCGGTGCCTGTAGCAAGCTGATTTCGCCGGTTAAATATGCTGACTGGTGGCTTTATGAGCGAACGAGCGGCGAAAGCCATCTTTTTGCAATTATCCGCTTGCCAGAACGAATTCACTCCCTATA
>NZ_JBCGFD010000011.1:0-139720 GCF_038739755.1 Aeromonas sp. SE22 | reverse complement strand
AGCAGTTGACTTTTAATCAATTGGTCGCTGGTTCGAATCCAGCACGACCCACCATCATTTAAGAATTCCCAGGTCGTTTAGCTCAGCTGGGAGAGCACCTCCCTTACAAGGAGGGGGTCACTGGTTCGATCCCAGTAACGACCACCATATTCGCAAGCGAGGCTGAGATATCAGCTGCGGTTGCAGAGAAAGTCCCCACTCAGATGGGGATTTTTTTTGCCTGAAATTCAGTGACCAGCATTTTCTATTGCTCGATCTCTTAACCTGTCCCGTCTGCTCCCGTCTGCTCCCGTCTGCTCCCGTCTTATCCAAGCGCCCTTTTCCACTCCCGCTCTTGGTCTGTTGATGCCTGCTCATCTTATTGCTGCACCTGACTGCTGCCTCTGGATAGCGGTAAGAAAAAGGGCAGGCCAGAGCCTGCCCTCATCGCGATGATCGACGTTACATGATCCCGCGGATCAGGATCCCGCTGATCAGCAGCGGAGCCACCACGCGCCAGCACCAGAGCAGCGCAAGGCGCAAGGTGGGTGACAGGCTTGCAGGCAGAATGGCATCACCCAGTCGCCAGCCCAGCAGCAGGGTCAGTACCAGGCCAAACAGCGGCATCATCAGGTTGGAGGTGAGGTAGTCGAGCAGCTCGAAGATGGTCTTGCCAAACAGGGTCAGATCGCTCAAGGGGCCGAACGACAGGCTGACCGGAATGCCGGAAGCCATGATGAGCAGGGTCAATACCCGGCAGGCGCCGCGGCGTGACCAGCCCCACTCCTCGGTGGTGAAGCGCACCAGATGCTCCAGCATGGAGATGGAGGAGGAGAGCGCGGCGACCAGCAGCAGCAGGAAGAAGACGACGCCGAGCCCCTGACCGAACGGCAGATGGCTGAAGACGGCGGGCATGGTCATAAAGGTGAGCCCTGGCCCGGCAGTCGGGTCGATGCCGGTGGAGGCCAGCGCCGGGAAGATCATCAGCCCAGCCAGCACCGAGATCAGGCTGGCCAGGGTAACGACCCAGACGCCGGAGCGCACCACGCCGTCGCTATTGGGCAGGTAGGCGCCATAGGTGGTGTGTACCCCGAGCCCGATGGAGAGGGAGAAGAAGGCCAGCCCCAGCGCATCCAGCACGCTCTGGCCGGTCAGCATGGAGAAGTCCGGCAGCAGCAGCTGGCACACACCCGCCATGGAGCCGGGCATGGAGAGGCCAACCCCCACCAGCAGCAACATCATGATGAACAGCGCCGGCATCATCCAGCGCAGCGCCCGCTCCACCCCTTTCTGAATGCCACCCTGCACGAACCACCAGGTTAGCCCGGCAAAGATCAGATGGGTCAGCACCGGCCACCAGGGGTTGCTGACATAGCCGTTGAACAGGGCGGTGAGGGCGCTTCCTTCGCTCAGGTTGAGCTTGCCAGCCATCGCCAATGCGGCGTAACCCACGGTCCAGCCACCCACCACGCTGTAGAAGCTGTAGATAAAGAAGCCGCAGAGGATCCCCATATACCCCATCCAGCGCCAGTTCGGCCCCACCAGCTTGCGGAAGGCGCCGAGCACCCCGCGCTGGCTATGGCTGCCGAGCAGGGTTTCGCCGACCTGTACCGCCACACCCAGGGTGAAGCTGAACAGCAGAAACACCAGCAGGAAGGCGCCACCGCCATTGGTGGCGGTCACATAGGGAAACTTCCAGATGGCACCAAGGCCAATCGCTGTACCTGCTGCGGCCAACACATGACCGAGACGGGAAGACCATTGAACCTGGCTCATACAACCTCCGGGTAACACGACATCGAAGCAATACTCCTCTGTAGCAATAAACGACAGACAACAAAAAGGCCGCCCGAGGCGACCTTTGCAATGAACATTCAGAAAACTGTGCGTGCAAGGTCACCTCTCTTGCGAGATAAAAAATCGACCAAACAGCACGAGGATGGCAGACATGGGTGACAGCCTGAATAGTGAATGAGGGGACAGCCTAAACCATGGAAAGAAAAATTGACACATAAAATAAAATTTTTTTGATGGCGATGGGCTGCATTCATGATTCACCGCAGAGGCGGGGCTGGTGTGCCCTATCTTTTATCCCCTTTCACCCGTTACTGGGCGATAATCCAGCTAGCTTCTTGTGGAACTTGCGGGCATCAGCTGACCCGGCAGGTGCCAAACATGAGACAGGATGTCGTATGAGATGGATGGTTTTGCCCTGGCTGTTGTTGAGTCTGAGCTTGTCGGCTCAGACGGGATTAACGCTGCTAAGTCATGATCTGCCCCCCTTTACCGAGTCCCGCGACGGCAAGCTCGACGGTCTGGCCATTCGACTGGTGCAGCAGGTGCAGCATGAGCTGGGTAGTGATTATCCCGTCCGGCTCTATCCGCTCAAGCGCGCGCTGGCGCTGACTCAGGTCGAGCCGGGTTACGCGCTCTTTGTGGTGCAGCGGATCCCGGAGCGGGAGACGCTGTTCAAATGGGTGGGCCCGCTTTTTATCAACCGGGTCTTTATCTATCAGGCGCCGGGCAGTGCCCGGCCGCTGACCGAGCTGGCCCAGCTGCGTCAACTGCCGAGAGTCGGGGTGGTGCTTGGCAATGCGGATGATGTGCGGCTGACCCACGAGGGCTACACCAATCTGGTGCGCTACAAGACGGTGACAGAGGCCATCGAGCGGCTGATGCTGGGCAAGATAGATGCCTTGCCGATGGCGGAGAGAGTCATGGATGCCACCCTCGACAAGATGGGGCTATCCCGTCACAGCGTGGCCAGCAGTGGCGTGCTGCTCCATGAGGCTGGCCTCTATATCGCCTTCTCCAGAGCCACTGACGATGGTGAGATTGCCCGTTGGCAACGAGCCCTGGACAAGGTGAGAGCCATAGAGGGGCGGGCCGGTGAGCCCACCCATCATCATTGATCCTCAGATAAGACCGCGAACCAGGATCCCGCCGATCAGCAGCGGAGCAACCCAGCGCCAGCAGTTCATCAGCAGGTGATGCCAGTGGGCAGAGAGCCCTTGCGGTAGCGCCCTGCGCCCCAGTTTCCAGCCCAGCAGCAGCGTCAGCATCAGGCCGAACAGCGGCATCATCAGGTTGGAGGTGATGAAGTCGAGCAGTTCGAAGATGGTTTTGCCAAACAGGGTGACATGTTGCAGCGGGCCAAACGACAGGCTGACCGGAATGCCGCACACCATGACGAACAGGGTGATGGCGCTGCAGGCGTTACGACGTGACCAGCCCCAGGTTTCGCACAGGAAGCACTGCAGGTGCTCCAGCAGCGAAATGGCGGAGGAGAGCGCGGCAAAGACCAGCAGGGAGAAGAAGATCACCGCCAGACCCTGACCGAAGGGCAACAGCTGGAATACCGCCGGCATGGTCATGAAGGTGAGGCCCGGGCCCGCAGCAGGGTCGATACCGGTTGATGCCAGCACCGGGAAGATCATCAAGCCCGCCAGTACCGCCACCATGCTGGCCAGCAGCACCACCCAGAGGCTGGAGCGACCAACCCCTTCACTGGAGGGCAGGTAGGCGCCGTAGGTGGTATGAATGCCCAGACCGATGGAGAGAGAGAAGAAGGCCAGCCCCATGGCGTCGAGCACGCCGGACATCCCCAGCTTGCTGAAGTCGGGCATCAGGAAGTGGCGTACCCCCGCCATGGCGTTGGGCAGGGTGAGGCTAAAGGCGACCAGCATCAGGATCATCACGAACAGGGCCGGCATCATCCAGCGCAGGGTGCGCTCCACCCCTTTCTGGATCCCGCCCTGCACCACCATCCAGGTCAGTGCCGCAAACAGCAGATGAGTGAGAATGGGCCAGACGTCACCGCTGACATAGTCATTGAAGCGGGCAGTGAGGGCCGCCGCATCCCCATGATTGAGCTGGCCGGCAGCGGCCATGCCGGTATAACCCAGGGTCCAGCCGCCCACCACGCTGTAGAAGCAGAAGATCAGCAGGGTACTCAGCACCCCCATGACGCCGACCCAGCTCCAGCGCTTGCCGAGCAGCTCGCCAAACGCCCCCGCAACACCGCGACGGCTCATGCTGCCAAGCAGGGTCTCGCCCATCAGTACCGCAACCCCCAGGGTGAAGCTGAACAGCAGAAAGACCAGCAAAAAGGCACCACCGCCGTTGACGGCAGTGACGTAGGGAAACTTCCAGATTGCGCCGATACCGACGGCGGAGCCGGCGGCGGCGAGAATATAGCCGAGGCGGGAGGACCATTGGGACTGCATCATTTGAACTCCAATCGAGGGCCCATGGCTGGGCCAGAATGGCGCTCATATTACGGAAAGGGGTCCGCAATCACTACGCAGCTTGTCAGCCTTAAATACGATTTATTGGCACGATTACCTAATAAAATTCGCTTAATTGTGTGATTGTGCCAACAAATAAAAACCGGAGCATTTTTGCTCCGGTTTTGGATTGATGCCAGACTGGCAGGGCAGGTCAGATGACGCCCAGCTCGCGCAGCCGCTCCATCAGGTAGCTGTGGGCGGTATGACGCTCGGAGAGCACCACCTCGGGCCGCGGATGGAGGAACAGCGGCAGGGAGATGCGTGACTTGCTGGCGCTGCCGCCGGTCGGGTTGATGACGCGGTGGGTGGTGGAGGGGTAGTAGCCGCGGGAGGCCTCCTGCAGCATGTCGCCGATATTGATGATGAGGGTACCAAAGTCGCACGGCACATCCATCCACTCGCCGTCGGAACCCTTCACCTGCAGACCGGGCTCGTTGGCGGCGGGGAGAATGGTGAGCAGGTTGATATCCTCGTGGGCGGCGGCGCGGATGGCACCCGGCTCCTCGGTGCCGTTGAACGGCGGATAGTGCAGCACCCGCAGCAGGGTCTTCTGGCTATCGTCGATCATCGAGGAGAGGGGGCCGCTGTAGTTGGCGGCGATATCAGCCGGGGTATGCTGCTCGACCCAGCCCAGCAGCTCGGCGGCCAGACCGTTGGCAAGGCGGTAGTACTCCATCGCCTGCTCTTTCAGCTCTGCCGGCATCTGGCCCCAGGGGTAGATGTGGAAGTACTCCTTGATGTCTTTCTGGCTATGGCCCTTGGCCACCTCGGAGACCGATGGCGGGAAGTAGCCATCCTGGGTTTCGCGGTTGAACAGAAAATCCTGTTTCTGCTCGCTCATGAAGAAGCGATACCAGTTGTCGTAGATGGATTGCACCAGCTCTTTCGGGATGGGGTGGTTGGTCAACACGCCAAAGCCGGTAGTACGCAGGGATTCGGTGAAGCGTTGGGCCGCATCGGGTGAGCGGTAATCGACGGTCAGGACTTTCATTGTTTTTGTTGCGCGCCAGTTAAAAGATGGCGCAGTTTACCCTGCAAGCCGTAACAAGGAAAGCAACGCCGCCTCCAGCTGCCGCCCCCTGCCTGATAGTGATAAAAACATCAGATAAAAGAGACGGATAGTGGCGATCGTGGCTCCCTTGTCCTGCCTGCCCATCCTCACTAGAATGCCAGCCACTGTCTTTTCCGGAGTCTGTCCATGTCCTCGAAGATCCTGTTGCTCACCCTGCCGCTACTGCTGGCCGGATGCAGCTCCCTGTCGGAAGATGAGTGCCGCACCATGAGCTGGTACAACCTTGGCTATCAGGATGGTGAGCAGGGCAAGACCCGCAATCAGGCGCGGGACTACGTCTCTACCTGCGGCGAGTATGGCCTCATGGTGGACGAGGCGGAGTGGAAACGGGGTTACGACAAGGGGCTGGAGCTCTACTGCATTCCCGAGCTGGCCTACAGCAAGGGCAAGGAGGGGCAGGAGTATCGCGGTGTCTGTCCCAACGACGCCAGCTTCCTCAAGCAGTACCAGCGCGGTTATGAAGAGTACAAGCTGGCGACCCGGCTGCGGGAGATCAGCGACGAGCTGGAGCGCACCGAGCGGGATATCGACGATCTCGAGCGCAGCATCCGCAACGAGACCAACAGCGAGCAGCGCGACTACTACCGCGCCAAGCGCAATCGCGCCATTCGCCACTATGAATCCCTGCGCCGTGAATATGACCGGCTGCGCTATCCGGATCGGGTGATCCAGTTCTCCTTCGGCAACTAAGCCATCATTTTTGGCCAGCCATCGCGGCTGGCCATCTTGCATCCTGTTCGCTCAGGGCAGAACCCAGCGCTGCAGCGCCAGCGCGATGCCATCCTCGTTGTGATCGGCGGTGACCTGATCGGCATGGTGCTGGATCTGCGGTGCCGCATTACCCATCGCCACCGCCAGCCCCACCTGCTCGAACATGCTGATGTCGTTGTTGTTGTCACCGAACGCCACCACCTGCTCCATCGCAATGCCCTCGCTGGCGGCCCACTGGGCCAGCCGGTTGCCCTTGCTGCAACCGGGCTGTACCAGCTCCACCGCGTAGGGGGCAGCCCAGTCGCGGGTGAAGGGGATGAGGTCGCGCTCTTCGTCCATAAAGCGGTGCAGGCGCGCCGGATCCTGATTGAACAGCTCCAGCTTCCAGACCGGGTTGTCGAGCCAGCCTGCCAGCTCCTCGACCGGGTGGATGGCGATCTTCAGGTGGTCCGGCTGATTGGCCGACCAGTGGCGGATGCGGGTGACATGCTCCTCGCAGCCGATGTAGCCGATCCCCTCGCTCAGGTGGAACAGGGCGCCCATCTGCTGCGCCTCGACTTGTGCCAGCAGGGCGTTGAGCGGCGCGCTTGCCAGCGGATCGCCGGCCAGAATGCGATCTGTCGTCGGGTCGTAGAGGCAGGCGCCGTTGCTGCAGATGATGGGGGTATCGAGCGCCAGCTCGTGGTGAAAGGGACGCGCCGTCATGAAGTGGCGCCCGGTGACCAGCAGCACCTTGATACCGTGGGCGCGCGCCTGCGCCAGTGCCGCCCGGGTGGCCGACGAGATCTTGTGATCCCGGGTCAGCAGGGTGCCATCCATATCGAGGGCGATGGCCTTGTACTCACTCATAACACCTCCAGCATCGAACAAACCAGCAAGAGCCTTACCGTCCCAGACCCGGCGCCCCGATGCAAGTTTTGCCGCATGACGGAGCGCCGAACTGTGATCTTTTGCCGGCTCAGGCGCAACTGGCCAACTGCTGGCGGCGGTCGGCACGCTGGCGCAGCAGATAGAAACCGGCGGCGCTGGCAAGGGCGCAGAGGGTGGCGAGGTAGAAGGGCCACTCGCTCCCTGCCAGCAGTACCAGACTGCCCAGCACGACCGCCAGGATCTCGCTGCCCACCGCGAGGGCGCGGTAGAGCCCCATCGCCTGTCCCTGCTGCTCGGCATGGCTGCGGTTGGAGACCGCCACCGAGGTGGCCAGCTCCCCCAGACTCATGCCGATGCCGGCCGGAATGAAGGTGAGCGCCAGTCCCCACCAGTGGCTCGGCAGGATAAAGAGCAGCATGCCGGTCGCCATCACCAGATGGCCGACGATGCCGAGAGAGCTGCCGCGCCAGTGGCGGGCGATGCGGGAGCCGAGCCAGGAGCCCGCCATCATCGGCAGGCTCACCAGCACCGCCGCCTGCGCCAGCTGGGCCGGATCCCAGGCCAGCCGCTCCACCAGCCAGATATTGAAGTAGGTGAAGTAGAGCTGCACCGCGCCATAGCTGACCAGAGTGAGGGCGAAGTAGGGGAGCAGGGCCGGTTGCAGCAACAGCTGGCGGCTGGAGAGCGTCGGTGCCTGCCGGGCGGCTGCCACCAGCGGGCGATGGGGCACCAGCCAGAGCACCAGCAGCAGGTTGAGCAGGGTCATCGCGACGGCCAGCCAGGCCGCCAGACTGTAATCCCCCGAGATCACCGCGGCGTAGCCCCCGATCACCGGCCCCACCACCCAGCCCAGATTCATGCCGATATTGATCCAGGCGAAGCTGCGCGCCTTGTGCTCCTTGCCGGCGAGATCCGCCGCCATCGCCTGCACGATGGCGATGTTGCCGTTGCACAGCCCCTCCACCACCCGGCTGAGCAGCAGCAGGGGGAGGGAGCGCCAGGCGATGCCGAGTGCCATCAGGGCATAGCCGGTCAGCACGCCCGCCAGCGAGAGCAGCAGCAGTGGCTTGCGGCCGTAGCGGTCGGAGAGCCGCCCGAGCCAGGGGCTGCCCACCAGCTGGAACAGGGGATAGAGCCCCATGATGACCCCCAGCCACACCTTGCGGCTCCAGTCGGAGGCTTCCGGCGTCAGCATCCCCTGCGCCGGATCCAGCAGCAAGGGGGCCAATACCGGGGAGGGGAGGCTGAAGCCGGCGACCGCCAGCGTGACCGTCATCACCAGCACCCAGAGGGGGTTTTTGGGCTGTTGTTTCGCCATGTTGCACCTATTAAGTAAAGTAATTGGTTTATTTATGCTGGGTGATAATCGGCATTAAGTAAAGTGAATTGTTGATTTAATAAAGGGGGCTCCCCATAATGGGGTCATGAACGCAAGCACCGACAAAATCCTGTTTCTGCTCAAGAGCCATGGCCCGCAGAGCGCCGCCGCGCTGGGGGAGCAGTTGCAGATGACCTCCATGGGCGCCCGCCAGCACCTGCTCGCACTGGAGCAGGAGGGGTGGGTCACATTCAGCGACGAGGCACGCGGACGCGGTCGTCCCGTGCGGCTGTGGCAGCTCACCGAGCAGGCCTGGCAGCGCTTCCCCGATAGCCATAGCGACCTGACCGTGCAGCTGATCGACAATGTGCGCGAGCTGTTTGGCGAGGAGGGGATGGAGCGGCTGATCCTGCAGCGGGAGCAGCAGATGCTGGCGCGCTATCAGCAGACGCTGGGCAACAAGGGGTTGTCCGGTCGGCTGGAGGCGCTCAGGGAGCTGCGCAGCCGCGAAGGCTACATGGCGGAGATCCGCCGTGAGGAGGATGGCAGCTGGCTGCTGTGGGAGAGTCACTGCCCAATCTGTGCGGCGGCGCGCAGCTGCCGCGGTTTTTGTCGCAGCGAGCTGGCGTTGTTTCGCCAGCTGCTGGCACCGGCGACGGTGGAGCGGGAGCAGTATCTGCTGGATGGCGCGCACCGCTGCCTCTATCGCATCACGCCGACCGCGTTCTGATAGCGCCGTTGGCAACCCTCCAAAAACAACAAAGCAGGCGCCGGGATGCCTGCTTTGTTGCCTTCGGGGGAGTGGATGCTCTCGTTCCAGCCCGTCGTTGCCCGATAAGGTGAGACGGCTGATGGGGCTCTTGACCCGGTAAGGTCCTTCGCCACAGAGACCCGGTCAGGTATCTGTCTTGCCACCGGAAGATGTAACCATAGTACCCCTCCCGTGCCAGTGAGTGGTTGCAAAGTAGCCACTTATTTCGGTTGTTTTTGCAATAGTTCACCCTTAACCTAGGAAAAGTGGATTAGTCATTGCAACGAGGAAGGGGTAATGCTGAAACTGGATCGCATAGACAGACACATTCTGGAACTGATGCAGGAGAATGGCCGCATCAGCAATCTCGAACTGGCCGAGCTGGTGGGGCTCTCGCCGTCACCCTGCTCCCGTCGGGTCAAGGCGCTGGAGGATGCCGGTCTCATCGACACCCACGTCACCCTGCTCAATGCCCGCCAGCTTGGTCTCACCCTCACCGCCTACATTCATATCTCCATGGACCGCCACACGCCGGAGCGGTTCGAAAATTTCGACCGTGCCATCAGCGAGCTGCCCGAAGTGCTCGAGTGTGATCTCATCACCGGCAACGATGCCGACTACCAGCTCAAGGTAGTGGTGCGCGACATGGAGCACTACCAGCACTTCCTGCTGGACAAGCTGACCCATATTCCGGGGGTGACCGGGGTGCGCTCCAGCTTCGTGCTGCGCCGCATCAAGCACAAGACGGCGCTGCCGCTCAACCACCTCGGCTAACGGCGGGGCGACCAAAAGCAAAAGAGGAGGCCAATGCCTCCTCTTTGTTTAACCGGTTGCCGGTCAGACGGCCACTTCGCGGACCTGCTCCACCTGCAGCAGCCAGCCGCTCTGATCCTGTTGCGGCGCACCGCTCACCCGCAGCCGTTCCCCTGCGGGCACCCAGGCCCCGTCGGGCAGGGAGACCTGCAGACTCTCGCTGCCGTTGTCGAATAGCCAGCGATTTTCGCCGAGCGATTCAATCAGATAACCTTCCATCTCCACTCTGGATCCGGTTTGCCAGGATGGCGCAACGGAATCACGGCTCTCGATGAAATCCCCCTGAACACCAAAACTGGCTAGCCCCCACAGAATGGAGAGCCCGACCAATGATGACTCCATCTTGTCTCTCCTCTTTTGGAACTGTGGGGCCAGTATGGGAAGAGAAAACTGAGCGCTCTATGAACAAAACCGCAAAGTGGAACCGGGATCGCTAAAAAATCGATATTCGGTACCACTTTCGTCATTTTATGGCGCAGAGATCACACTCTCTGGCGGCTTGCTCCGTAGTAGCGCTCGTTACTGGCGTATCTCTCTGCGGGCCGTTTTTGCGGTTTATGGCGTGCAGCGCCTCCGGCAGGCTTGTCCTGCCCGCCTATCCGGCCTAAGGTAGGCCGTTTTCATTGCGCCATCGAGGAGGCTTGCTCATGTCCACCCCCTATCCCCGCGTCGGTGTCGGCGTCATCCTGACCAACCGCGACGGTCTGGTGCTGCTTGGCAAGCGCAAGGGGAGCCACGCCCCCTACTGGTCCATTCCGGGCGGTCATCTCGAGCTGGGGGAGAGCTTCGAATCGGCGGCGATCCGCGAGGTGGCCGAAGAGACCGGGCTGGCGATCAGCGCGCCCGAGGTGGTGGCGGTGACCAACAATCTGGAGACCTGGCGCGAGAGCGGCCTGCACTATATCTCGGTGACCCTGCACGCGCGGACCGATGGCGAACCGCAGGTGCTGGAGCCGGAGAAGTGCGAGGGGTGGGTCTGGTGCGATCCGCGCGCGCTGCCAGAACCCCACTTCGATGCCAGTCGCCAGTCGATCGCCTGCTGGCTGGCGGGACGCTGCTATCTGCCGGGTGATGTGGCCATGGTGTCGGCCGGATCAGTCTGATTGTCATAAAAAGATCATCGCGCTGTCATATTATCTCCTCTCCATCGGCGTGAAAGGGACGGGAGCAGCAGCGTGGGCGAGGTCTTTTGGCGGTTTTTGTGGCTGGGATGCGTCAGTTTTGGCGGCCCGGCCGCCCATATCGGGTATTTCCAGCGCACCTTTGTCCAGCGCCTGGGCTGGCTGGAGCAGGGCGAATTTGCCCGCCTGCTGGCGCTCTGCCAGCTGCTGCCGGGGCCAGCCTCCAGCCAGCTTGGCTTTGCCATTGGCCGCCACCGTGCCGGTCTTGGCGGGGCGCTGGCCGCCTTTGTCGGTTTCACCTTTCCCTCTTTTATCCTGCTGCTGGCGGCTGCCCTCGGGGTGGCGCTGGTGGGCAGCAATCTCTGGCTGGCGAGCGCCCTGCACGGCCTCAAGCTGCTGGCGCTGATCGTGGTGGCCGATGCCGTGCTCGCCATGAGTCGCCAGTTCTGCAGCAACCGCTTGGCTCAGGGGATCATGGTGGCGACCGCCGCCGCGCTCTGGTGGCTGCCCGGCCTGCTGACCCAGCTGGGAATGCTGGCGCTCGCCGCGCTGCTCTCGGCCCGCTTCCAGCGCGGGGAGGGGAGACAAGGGGCCGTCGAGTCACAAGCTGCCACTACCAGCCAACCAAACTGGCTGCTTCTGCTGCTCTTTGCCGCCCTCTTTGTTGGCCTGCCGCTGCTGGGTGGTCCCCTCGGCCAGCTGGTGGCCGACTTCTATCGGGCGGGCGCGCTGGTCTTTGGCGGTGGCCACGTGGTGTTGCCGCTGCTGGCCGAGAGCGTGGGCCACACCCTCAGCGAGCAGCAGTTCCTGACCGGTTACAGTCTGGCCCAGCTGGTGCCAGGCCCCATGTTTACCCTTGCCACCTACCTTGGCGCCCAGCTGTTGTCCGAGACGCCGCTGCTCGGGGCCTTGGCGGCGACGCTGGCGCTCTTTGCGCCCGGCTTTCTGCTGCTCTGGGCGGTGGGCCCCTGTTGGCAGCAGTGGCTGGCGCGGCCACGTCTGGCGGGGGCGGTCGCTGGCATCAATGCCGCCGTGGTGGGGCTCTTGCTGGCCGCGCTCTACCAGCCGGTGTGGCAGAGCGCCGTGCTGGCACCGACCGATCTGGCGCTGGCCGTTATCGGTTTTTATCTGCTGCGGGTGGTGAAGCTACCGGTGCCGGCTATCGCTGGGTTGCTGGTGCTGGCAGCCCTGTTGCAGGCGTGACGGGGGTTTTCCCTGCTGTGTTGTCAGGGGATGCCGCTTGGCGTTTTGCTGTTAATCGCCCATAGCGGATCGGGCGCTGGCCTGTGGTGACTGCCGAGATGGCGCGAAAGGCGAGAGAAGCCATGAGTGGCTTGGTATAAGGAAAAATTGGGTCATGCAGCCAAAATCCATAAATCAAATTTATAGTGTGGGTTTGGCGGTGCGGCAGGCTCCGGGGGCGGTGATCGCCGCTTACAGAGGGCCCCCTCCGATCCTGTCAGGCAGATAAAAAAACGGCGCCTCCATGATGGAGGCGCCGTTTTTGTAGCTGGTCGGGCTCAGGCGTCCGGCTCGAAGTCGAGGCTCAGGCTGTTGACGCAGTAGCGCTGGCCGGTATCGGTCGGCCCGTCGGGGAATACGTGCCCGAGGTGGGAGCCGCACTGGCTGCAGGTGATCTCCACCCGCTTCATGCCATGGCTGTTGTCCTCGGTGTAGGTCACGGTTCCCTCGATGGCTCGGTCAAACGAGGGCCAGCCGCAGCCGGAGTCAAACTTCGCATCCGAGTGGAACAGCACGCTCTTGCAGCAGACGCAGAGGTAGTCGCCACTCTTGCGATTGTGAAGCAGGGCGCCGCTGTAGGGGCGCTCGGTGCCCTTCTCCCAGCAGACATGAAACTGCTCGGCGCTCAGCTTGCTGCGCCACTGTTCCGGGTTGTTACTGCTCATACCGACTCCTTGCCATCAATAACGGAACCCAGCATAGCGGCTCCGTAAAGCTGACTCCAGCATGCTTGTTATGGTTTGCCCGGATCTGTGATCGGGGTTTCAGCCATGTCCGCACTGGATGCCGGCAGCAGCGCCTGCTCCGGCGGCTGGGCATCCTCTGCCGTACAGGCCAGTGCCACCCGCTCCAGCAGCTTGAGGGAGTGGGCGCGGCCGACCGCCACCTGACGTTTGATATCGTCGGGCAGGAACGGCAGCCCGTCGTTGGTGGCGGTGTCGATGGTCTGGATCCACTCCAGCCCTTCCCCCGGCGGTGGCAGGCGGAACTGGATGTCGTAGTCGCTGGCGTTGAACAGCACGTACCAGCGCTCGCCGACGCAGTTGATCATGCCGATATCCATGGCAAACGCCTGCCCCATGGGGGCGTGCCAATCCTGATCGGTGAGCTGGTGGCCATCCGGGTGATACCAGTTGACCTGATGGCAGCTGGTGGCGGTGCCGTGCCAGCTGTCATCGCTCAGTTGCAGGTTGGAGAAGACGGTGGACTCCGCCCGCAGCGCCATCATCTGCTGGGTGAAGGCGAACAGCCGCTCATCCTCCGGCCGCCACTGCCAGTTGACCCAGCTGATCTGGTTGTCCTGACAGTAGGCGTTGTTGTTGCCAAGCTGGCTGCGCCCCATCTCGTCACCGGCAAGGAAGTGCGGGGTGCCCTGGGAGAGCAGCAGGGTGGCGATCAGGTTGCGCTTCTGCTGCTGGCGCAGGTTGTTGATGCGTGGATCCAGGGTCGGCCCCTCGACGCCGTGATTGCTGGAGAGGTTGTTGCCGTGGCCGTCGCGGTTATCCTCGCCGTTGGCCTGATTGTGGCGCTGGTTGTAGGAGACCAGATCCTCCAGGGTGAAGCCGTCGTGATAGCAGAGGTAGTTGACGCTGGTGTGAGGCGAGCGCCAGTTCTTCGGGAAGAGATCCCGCGAGCCGACCAGCCGGGTGGCAAAGTCGCCCATCTTGCCCGCATCGCCGCGCCAGAAGGAGCGCACCGTGTCACGGTAGCGGTCGTTGATCTCCAGCCACTGGCTCGGGAACTGGCCGAGGCGATAGCCGAAGGGGCCGATATCCCAGGGTTCGGCGATGAGCTTGACCTGTGACAGCACAGGGTCGGCCATCACTGCCTTGAAGAAGGCGCCCATGGGGTCGAACTCGCCCGCTTCCCGCGCCAGCGTCACCGCCAGATCGAAGCGGAAGCCGTCCACCTGCATCTCGGTCACCCAGTAGCGCAGGGCATCGAGCACCAGTCGCAGGGTGTTGGGGTGATCCAGATTGACGCTGTTGCCACAGCCGGTGACGTTGGCGTGGCGGGTGTAATCGGGGCCGTGGGAGCCCGCCTCGAAGGCGTAGTAACCGGCGTTGTCAAAGCCCTTGAAGGAGAGCATGGGGCCGTCGAAGCCCGACTCGGCGGTGTGGTTGTAGACCACATCCAGAATCACCTCGAGCCCGGCCCGGTGCAGCTCGCGCACCATGGTCTTGAACTCGGTCACGGCATCGTCTTGTCTGGTGCCGTAACGGGGCTCGGGGGCGAAAAATGCGATGGGGTTGTAGCCCCAGTAGTTGGTCAGTCCCAGCTCTTCCAGCCGGGGCTCCGACATGAAGGCGGCTACCGGCATCAGTTGTAGCGAGGTGATGCCGAGGGACTTCATGTGCTCGATCATCAGCGGGTGGCTGATGCCAAGATAGGTGCCCTGCAGCTCCTTGGGGATCCCCGGGTGCTGGCGGGTAAAGCCCTTGACGTGGGCCTCGTAGAGAATGGTGCGCGAGTGGCAGATGGCCGGTTTGCTCACCCCCTGCCAGTCGAAGGCGTCATCCACCACCAGCGACTTGGCGATCATGGCGGCGCTGTCACCCTGATAGAGGGCGTTGTCCCAGTAGGTGGGGCGGCTCACCGCCCGGGCATAAGGGTCGATCAGCAGCTTTTGCGGGTCGAACAGCATCCCCTCCTGGGGGATGCCATAAACCCGGTAGCCGTAGCGCTGGCCGGCTCGGACGCCGCGCACATAGCCAAAGCGATACTGGCCGCGGCGGCCGGGCAGCTCGAGGCGCGCCAGCTCCTGCTCCTGTTCGTCGAACAGACAGAGTTCCACCTTGTCCGACTGGGGAGCCCAGACGCAGAAGTTGCAACCGTTCTCGTCAAGACGGGCCCCCAGCGGGTAGCCCGACCCTTTTTCCATTACCAGCATCAGGACTCCTGTTTGATGAACAAGGTCGCCAGTGGCGGCAGATCCAGCACTATGCTGTGTGCCATCCCCTGCCAGGGTGTCGGCTCGGCCGCGAAGACCAGACCCACATCATAGTTGCTGCCCCAGTAATACTCGCTGTCGGTATTGAGCACGACCCGATAGTGGCCCGCAGCCGGTACGCCAATCCGGTATTCGATGCGCGGCACCGGGGTGAAGTTGCACGCCACCATGATGGCCTGTTTGCCCTCTTTGTCGGCCCGCTGCCAGGCAAAGATGCTGTTGTCGGCATCGTTGTGATCCAGCCAGCGGAAGCCGTTTTGCTCATAGTCCGCCTGATACAAGGCAGGCTCATGACGGTAGAGGTGGTTGAGATCGTGGATCAACCGCTGCTGGCCGCCGTGCTTGGGATATTGCAGCAGGTGCCAGGGCAGCTGGGCATCGTGGTTCCACTCGTTGCTCTGGGCGATTTCGGTGCCCATGAAGTTGAGCTTCTTGCCCGGGTGGCCGTACATGAACCCCATGTAGGCGCGCAGGTTGGCGGCCTGCTGCCACTCGTCGCCCGGCATCTTGTAGAGCATGGAGTGCTTGCCGTGCACCACCTCGTCGTGAGAGAGCGACAGGATGAAGTTCTCGTCATAGTGGTAAACCATGGAGAAGGTCATGTCGTTGTGGTGGTAGCGACGGTGGATCGGCTCTTTCTGCATGTAGGTGAGGGTGTCGTGCATCCAGCCCATATTCCACTTGAAGCCAAAGCCGAGACCACCGAGGAAGGTGGGACGGGAGACCCCGGCAAAGGCGGTGGACTCCTCGGCGATGGTCATGGCGTGGGGGTACTTGCGATAGACCTCCTCGTTGGTCCACTTGAGCAGGCTGATCGCCTCGTAGTTGTGGTTGCCGCCATCGACGTTGGGTACCCACTCGCCGGCGTTGCGCGAATAGTCCAGATAGAGCATGGAGGCGACCGCATCCACCCGCAGACCGTCGATATGGAACTTGTCGAGCCAGAACAGGGCGCTGGCTACGAGGAACTGGCGCACTGTGTTGCGGCCGAAGTCGTAGATGTAGGAGTTCCAGTCCGGGTGCCAGCCACGGCGCGGATCTTCGTACTCGTAGAGCGGGGTGCCGTCGAAACGGGCCAGCCCGTGGGCATCGGACGGGAAGTGGGCGGGCACCCAATCCAGAATGATGCCGATGCCGGCCTGGTGGCACTGGTCAACGAAGTATTTGAAATCATCAGCCGTGCCGTAGCGGCTGGTGGGGGAGAACATGCCCACCGGCTGGTAGCCCCAGGAGCCGCTGAAGGGGTGCTCGGAGACCGGCAGCAGCTCGATGTGGGTGTACTCCATCTCCTTGATGTAGGCGACCAGCTCCACCGCCAGCTCGCGCCAGCTCAGGCTGTCGCCGTTGGGGTGCCGCTTCCAGGAGCCGATGTGCAGCTCATAGATGGAGAGCGGCTGCTCGCGCTTGTCGTTGAGCTGGCTCTCGCGCCAGGCGGCATCCTGCCACTGATACTGGTCGTGGTCATAGACCACGGAGGCGAACGAGGGGTACTGCTCGCAGTAGAAGCCGACCGGGTCGCTCTTGTGCGGCAGCCGGTTGCCCATGGGATCCTTGAGCTCGAATTTGTAGCGATCCCCGGCCTTGATGCCCGGCACGAACAGCACCCAGTGACCACACTGGCTGCGCTCCATCGGGTGGCGACGGCCATCCCAGAAGTTGAAATCGCCGATCAGGCTCACCGAGGTGGCGCTCGGCGCATAGACCGCAAAACGGACCCCTTCCACCTGCTGACCAAGATGCTCCACGGTGCGCAGCTGGGCGCCAAGGGTGTGGTAGAGGTTTTCCGGCTGGGCGGTCAGTTCGGCCAGGCCTGCCCAGGCGGCATCCTGAAACTGGTAGGGGTCGATCACTTCGGCAGTCGCTTCTGCGTAACTGACGAGCAACTGGTAGGGGAAGGTGTTCTTGCGGCGGGTGAAAACAGTTTCAAAAAGACCCGATTCATCGGTGGGCGCCAGGGTGGCAACAACTTTGCCCGACTTGAGATCCTTGACGCGAACTTCAACGGCATCAGGCAACCAGGCGGTCAGTTTGAGGCCGGGCCCATCCGGATTGGCCTGCAGGCCTAAGTGTGAGAAGGGATCGGAACAGCGGGCAGCAACCAAACGTTCAACGAGCATCGAGATTTCCTTTCATGACAGAGCGTCCGCTCCGGCCAGGGCCGGAGCGGATTTAGGTGAGTCGGCTGTAGCGGACAACCGCTCAACGACTGGCCTCATCACGGGCGCGGCTCATCTTGCCGGCCAGTGCCTTGAGTGCCTCATTGGCAAAAATATCTTCCAGGTCGGTGGAGAGCTTGCGGCGCCAGTTGGGGTATTCGTAACTGGTGCCCGGTACGTTGACCGGCTTGTCCATCTCCAGCCAGTCTTCCAGCTGGGTGCTGAACAGGGCGCAGCTGCCACGGGACATGTGGATCTGCAGACCGTGGTTGAGTTCGGTATTCATACCGACCCAGTTCACGTCATGGCTGATGCTCTCGGGGATGACACCGTGGCCATGCAGGCTGTCGAGGATCCGCTGTTTGGCCTGGTGGCGATCAGCATACAGACTCTTCAGCACATCTTCATCTGGATACAAACCCAGTTGGCGGCCCAGCGCCAGATCATCGCAGTGCCAGAAGCCCTTGAGAGTCGGCATGTCGTGAGTGGTCAGGGCAGACATCGCCTGCTCGGCATAGTGGGCCGGGGAGATGAAGCCGCCATCGGCCTTGGAGCGCTCGAAGAAGAACACCTTGTAGGAGTGGACGCCGTTCTCCTTCAGGGTCACGTCGATCCCCTCCGGCACGGTACCCAGATCTTCGCCGATCAGCAGGCACTGGTTGCGGTGGGATTCGAGGGCCAGGATGCCCAGCAGATCGTTGACCGGATAGTAGATGTAGGCGCCCTTGGCGGCAGACTCTCCGGGTGGGACCCACCAGAGGCGCAGCAGCGCCATCACGTGGTCGATGCGCAGTGCGCCGCAGGAGCGCATGTTGGCACGGAACAGATCCACCATCGGCTGGTAGGCCGCTTCGAACAACCTGTTCGGGTTCATCGGGGGCAGACCCCAGTTCTGACCAAGCGGGCCGAGGATATCGGGCGGCGCACCGACCGAGGCTTTCGGGCAGTAGAGATCCTGGTTGGCCCAGATCTCGGTGGAGCCTTCGGAGACGCCCACCGCCAGATCGCGGTAGATCCCCATCACCATGCCGGCAGCCTTGGCACGGGCATCGGCTTGCGCCAGCTGCTCGTCGGCCAGGAATTGCAGGTAGAGGTAGAAGTTCACATCCTGCTGGTGTTCGGCCATCCACTTGGCAACGGCGGGATTGTGGTAGTTGCGGAACTGCTCCGGCCATACCGGCCAGCCCCAGGCATTCTCGCCCTTGCCATAGAAATAGGCTTGCAGGGCATCGAACGCGGCCTGCTGTTGCAGGCTGTCGCCACCGGCGGCGACGAAGGCATCGAAGGCGGCCTGACGCTCGGCGCTCAGGGTGGCGTCGTCGAATACCTGACGCAGCATGCCAATCTTGGTCTCGATGACGCCGGTGTAATCGACGTTCTCTTTGGCGCGCAGATCGGCCAGATGCTGCTGGAAGGCGGGACTCGCCACGTCAGCTTTCAGGCGCGCATTGCTCTGGAATTCGGGCACCGCTTCCACATTGATGTAGGCCACGTTGAGCCAGCGACGGGAAGAGGGGCTGTAGGGACTGGCGCTCTCCGGGTTGGCCGGATAGAGGGCGTGGATGGGGTTGAGGCCGACGAAGTGGGCACCCCAGCCGGCCGCTTTCTCGACCAGCTGGCCGAGATCGCTGAAATCGCCGATCCCCCAGTTGTGGCGGCTGCGCAGGCAGTAAAGCTGCACGCTCGGGCCCCACACCTTGCGACCATTGGCGATAGGAGCCTGCTTGTAGCACGCCTTGGGCGCAACGATGAGGCGCATGGTGGCCAGCGGCTCGTCGTTGCTATCTTCCAGCAACACCAGCTCGTGATAACCCAGTTCAGGGGCCATCTCCAGTGTCACGCGGTAGGCCTGGCACTCCATCTCTTCAAATTCGGCCACGCCAACCAGCTCGCCCTCGATGGGGGTGAACTGGCCGGAGAGCTCGCCGCCCTGTTCCAGCTTGAGCTGCCAGGTGAGGGCGTCATTGACGAATTCGATGGGGAGGCGGACTTCGAGCGTGACTGCGTCACCGGTGCGAACCACCATGACGGGATCCAGCGCCCGCAGCCAGTGCTGGCGATGTTCCTCTTCCAGCTGCTGCATCAGGGCTGCTTCGTCATCGACGCGATAGCCCATGGCGCCCAGCATGGCGGCCTTGCTCTCTTCGGATACCTGAGCCGACTGGCCCCAGGCATCGACATACTCGCTGGCTATGCCTTTTGCGGCAGCCAGCTGTTCAATCAGGGTGGTCATAGTTTGAGAATTCCCGCTGTGGATTCTATCTATACTATTTTGTTTGATTTTTATGGGGTGGTACTTGAACAGTGGCTCTATGGGCCATGCTAAACCGCGCACATTTTTACATATCCATCATCACGGTTGTGTGACGTGGCAGGCACTATTGTCGATCTCCGGGCGATGCAACAACTGACCTCTTTTTCGACAAAACGTGGTAATCAGTTACATAAACAGAAAATAAATTTCACAGTTTTTCATGATATAGCGCAATTTCAGACAGAATGTTGGTTGACTCATCAGAGAGTTCTAGTAAATTTACAAGCGGAATTTTCTTTGACTACTGAACAGTTAGGTAACTAAATATGACTATCAAAGTAGGTATTAACGGTTTTGGCCGTATCGGTCGTTTCGTATTCCGTCTGGCTTGCGAGCGTTCTGACATCGAAGTTGTTGGTATCAACGACTTGATCGATGTTGACTACATGGCTTACATGCTGAAGTACGACTCTACCCACGGTCGTTTCAAGGGTACCGTTGAAGTTAAAGACGGCAACCTGGTTGTAAACGGCAAAACCGTACGTGTTACCGCTGAGCGTGACCCGGCCAACCTGCGTTGGAACGAAATCGGTGTTGACGTTGTTGCTGAAGCTACCGGTCTGTTCCTGACCGACGAGACTGCTCGTAAGCACATCGCTGCCGGTGCCAAGAAAGTTGTTCTGACTGGCCCGTCCAAAGACGCGACCCCGATGTTCGTAATGGGCGTTAACCACGCTACCTATGCTGGTCAGGACATCGTTTCCAACGCTTCCTGCACCACCAACTGCCTGGCTCCGATCGCTAAAGTACTGAACGACACCTTCGGTATCGAATCCGGTCTGATGACCACCGTTCACGCTACCACTGCTACCCAGAAGACCGTTGATGGTCCGTCTGCCAAAGACTGGCGCGGTGGCCGCGGCGCGGCTCAGAACATCATCCCGTCCTCTACCGGTGCTGCCAAGGCTGTTGGCGTAGTTATCCCGGAACTGAAAGGCCTGCTGACCGGTATGGCTTTCCGTGTTCCGACTCCGGACGTGTCTGTTGTTGACCTGACCGTTAACCTGAAGAAAGCTGCCACCTACGCAGAAATCTGCGAAGCGATGAAAGCTGCTTCCGAAGGCTCCATGAAGGGCGTTCTGGGCTACACCGAAGACGAAGTTGTATCTACCGACTTCCTGGGTGAGCGTCAGACCTCCGTATTCGACGCCAAAGCTGGTATCCAGCTGACCGACAAGTTCGTTAAAGTTGTATCCTGGTACGACAACGAAATGGGCTACTCCAGCAAAGTTCTGGACCTGATCGCTCACATCACCAAGTAATTTGGGATGCGCAATCGCGTAGCTTGAAAAAGGCGGCCATGGGCCGCCTTTTTGTTTTCCGGTTTCCCTGATGACAGGAGTCCTCATGCAATCCATTCGTCCCCTGACAGCCAGCTGCCAGCTCGCCAACAATGCAGCCGGCCTGCCCGTTCTCACCGTCAACAACGACTATGCCAAGGCCGAGATCAGCCTGTTCGGTGGTCACGTGCTCACCTATCAGCGCCATGGTGAGCCAGCCTCCATCTGGTTGAGCGACAAGGCAGTGCTGGATGGCAGCAAGCCGATCCGTGGCGGTATTCCGCTATGCTGGCCCTGGTTTGGCCCGGCGCCGGCCCGTGTCGGTAGCGGCAAACCCTCCCACGGTTTTGCCCGCACCACCCTCTGGATGCTGGACGGGGTCTCCGACCATGCCGATGGCACGCTTGTCCATCTCTCTCTGCGCGACAGCGACGCCACCCGCGGCCTGTGGGATCACGCCTTCGAGCTGGAGCTGGATGTGCTGGTCGGCAAGGAGCTCTCGCTGGTGCTGACCACTCGCAATACCGGTAGCCAGCCGCTGGTCTATAGCGGGGCGCTGCACACCTATTTGCAGATCAGTGCACCGGAGGCGGTGAGCGTCACCGGCCTTGGCGAGCCTTATGCCGACAAGCTGACCGGTCTGAATGGCCAGCAGCAGGGGGCGTTGACCCTGAACGGGCCGCTGGATCGGGTCTACTGGCAGCCTGAGGCGCTGGTGAGCGTGCAGGATGGCGATCGCGAGATCCGGGTGGTTAGTGGCAACCATGACAGCACAGTGGTCTGGACCCCCTGGCTGGAAGGGGCTACCGCCATGGCTGACATGAGCGATGATGGCTATCGCACCATGCTCTGTGTCGAAGCTGCCATTGCCGGCGATGCGGGGGTGACCGTAGCACCGGATGAGGAGCACAGCTTCTCTACCGTGATCATCTGAGCAGGATGAGGTTCAGCTAAATAAAGAGGGCTCCCGCGGGAGCCCTCTTTGCATCTCGTTATCTCGGCAATCAGGCGTTGCCCTGGGTTTTCAATTTGAGTTCGGCGGCGAAATTGAGCATGCGGTCGAGCGGGATGAGGGCTTTTACCCGCAGCGCTTCATCGACATGGATCTCGTGGCGCTCGGCACCATCGGTGAGCGCTTCCTTGATCGCCACCAGACCGTTCATTGCCATCCAGGGGCAGTGGGCACAGCTGCGGCAGGTGGCGCCATCGCCACCGGTCGGGGCCTCCACCATCTCTTTCTCCGGACAGGCTTGCTGCATCTTGTAGAAGATGCCCCGGTCGGTCGCCACGATCAGCTTCTGCTGGGGCAGCTCTTTCGCTGCCTTGATCAGCTGGCTGGTGGAGCCGACCGCATCGGCCAGTTCGATCACCGAAGCGGGGGATTCCGGATGAACCAGCACGGCAGCGTCCGGGTTCTGCTCTTTCAGCTCGCGCAGGGCGCGGGCCTTGAACTCGTCGTGGACGATGCAGTGGCCCTGCCAGCGCAGCATCTGGGCGCCGGTCTTCTTCTCGATATAGGCACCCAGATGGCGATCCGGACCCCAGATGATCTTGTGACCCAGACTGTCGAGGTGTTCGACGATCTCGAGCGCGATGCTGGAGGTAACGACCCAGTCAGCCCGCGCTTTGACCGCAGCCGAGGTATTGGCGTAGACCACCACGGTATGATCCGGGTTGGCATCGCAAAACGCGGAGAATTGCTCGATGGGGCAGCCCAGATCAAGCGAGCATTCGGCCTCCAGCGTCGGCATCAGTACCCGCTTGTGGGGGCTCAGGATCTTGGAGGTTTCGCCCATAAAGCGCACCCCGGCGACGATCAGGGTCTGCGCCTCGTGATCGCGGCCAAAACGGGCCATCTCCAGCGAGTCACCAACAAAACCGCCGGTGGCTTCGGCCAGCGCCTGGATCTCGGGATCCGTGTAGTAGTGGGCTACCAGCACCGCCTTGCGCTCCTTGAGCAGTGCCTTGATCTCTGTCGTAAGGGCGGCTCTCTGCTCGGCACCCAGGGGCTGCGGTTTGGCCGGAAAGGGGTAGTCCATTTCGACTACCGGTGGGATACTGCTCAGTGCATTGCTCATTTGCGACTGTTCCATCAACGCTCGGGAAGGCAAAAATTATAACCAGAAGCCGGCTGCAAACCCATCAACAAATCGGGTGAGTGGCAAGTAGGGGAATATACTCAACTTATTCGTTGTTACTCTTGCCATAAGGAGTTGCCGCATGAAACAACGTTCGCTCAAGTTCAAGCTCTTGTGTCTGACCATGGGGCTCTTTCTGCTCACCGGTCTGGCCATGACCTTGCTGCAATCGGCCTCTTTCAGTTCTCTTCGTACCATGGTGATGACCCAGACCAGCGATGCGCTGGAGCAGGAAGTCTCCCACAGCCTGCAATATCAGGCTGAGCGCTATGCCATCCAGATCTCCTCTCTGATGCAGAACTCCTACCAGATCCCCCTGACGGTCACTGCCCAGATTGAAGCGGCCATGGCCAAACCGGAACAACGTCTCTCGCGGCCACAGGTGGAGGCGCTGCTCGGCAGCAGCTTGCAGCAGGCGAGCGGGATCAGCTCCATCTATGCCCAGTTTGAGCCGAACGGCTACGATGGCGAGGATGCCAACTGGGTGGCCGGAGCCAGCCACTCGGTGGCGGGCAAGGGGAGCCTGGAGGTTTATTTCACCAAGGGGCAGGGGGGGGACGTTACCCAGCAGCCGATTGATGCGGCTGCCAGCGAGGCCAAATTCGATACATCCGTCAACGAATTTGGCATCCGCAATAGCGAGTGGTATCTCTGTGGCCGCGATACCCGCCAGCCCTGCCTGATGGAGCCCTACCTCTACGAGATAAGCCCGGGCAACAAGATGCTGATGACCAGTCTGACCGTGCCCGTTCTCCACGACGGCAAATTTGTCGGTCTGACCGGGGTCGACATGAACCTGCCCATCTTCCAGCAACTGGCCGAAACGCTGGGCAAGAGCCTTTATGACAACAAGGCGGATGTCACCATCGTCAGCAAGATGGGGCTGATTGTTGGCAGCAACCGCTACGCCAACAAACTGGGTCGCCCGCTCAAGGAGGTGGGTCTTGCCCTGCCGACCGGCCAGCCGGTCAACAGTGACAGTGACTTTATCCTCGAGCAGCCGATCCGGGTCGATGTCGCCAATGCCCAGTGGTGGCTGATGATCAAGGTGCCCAAGGCGCTGGCGCTGAGCAAGGCGCGCAGCATCAGTAACGATCTGGGCGCCCTGCTGCAGGGTGCCCAGCAGCAGCAGGTAATGGCCATGGGCGTCATCACCCTGCTGGTACTTGGCATGCTGATCTGGTTTATCCAGACCATTACTGCGCCGCTGGCTCTGATCAGCCGTCATGTATCCCATCTCTCCAGCAATGAGGGAGACCTGACCCAGAAGATAGAGATTGATACCCACGCAGAGCTGATAGAGCTGGGAAGGCATCTCAACGCCTTCCTTGGCAAGCTGCGTGGCATGGTGCAGAACAGCAAGGAGATAGGCCAGCAGGTCAACGATCAGGCCAGAGGCATGAAGCAGACAGCCAACACCATGCGCCAGAGTCTGGATGAACAGCATCTGGAGCTGGAGAGTGTGGTCAGTGCCATGCACGAGATGAGCACTACCGCGGTCAGCGTCGCAGGCTATGCCGAGCAGGCTGCCGAGGAGTCGGAGGCTGCGACCCATCACATCAACAGTGCCCAGCAGACCTTGAGCAATGCGCGGCAGGAGATCCATACCCTGGTTGAGGATATGCACGAGGCTGACAAGGCGGTGGCACTGGTGGCCCAGCGCAGTGCCAATATCAGCAGGATCCTCGATGTGATCCGTGCCATCGCCGAGCAGACCAACCTGCTGGCCCTGAACGCCGCCATCGAGGCGGCCCGGGCTGGCGACATGGGGCGCGGTTTTGCCGTGGTGGCGGACGAGGTGCGGGCACTGGCGACCAAGACAAGGGCGTCAACCGACGAGATAGGTCAGTTGATTGGTAGCTTGCAGGCCGAGGTGAACAGTAGCCAGCGCCTGATGAATACCGGCATCGAGCGCTCCAGCTCTACCGTGCAGGGAACCGAGCAGGCATTCGAGGCGCTCAATCTGGTCGTCTCCCAGATCCAGCAGATCCACGACCATATCAGTCAGGTCGCTACGGCTGCCGAACAGCAGAGCGCCGTCAGCGACGACATCAACCAGAACCTGATGCGTATCGGCGACACCGCCAACGTGATTGGTCAGGAGGCCAATGCCAGCCATCAGCTCAGCGAAACGCTGGAGCAAGCGGCAACGGCGCTGGCCAGCCAGCTGGATCGGCTGCGCACTTGATGGAAATAGAAGGCAAACAAAAGCCCGCGATATCGCGGGCTTTTTTATGGCTTGCTGGCGGTCAGGAGAGCGGTTCAACCAGCAGGATATGGGAGTCGGCTCCCACCACCCTGACTTGGGTGCCTGCCGGCAGTTGCTGGCTGCAGCGCACCGTCCAGACCGTATCGTCCAGATGCACCCGGCTGGTGCCCTGCACGACATCATCGAGCAGGGTCAGCTCGCGGCCCAGATAGCTCTGCATCCGCTCGTTGATGGGGGCGGCAGCATCGTTGCCGGAGCGATCCCGGTTGTGCTGCCAGCGCCACCAGACCCAGGTGGTGAGCAGGGATTGCAGGGCGAACAGCAGCAGTTGCGCCTGCCAGCCGAAGGGCCAGACCAGCAGCAGCAGGCCCACCTCCAGCGCGGCGATGCCGGTCCAGAGCAGAAAACCCACCGACCCCAGCACCTCAATGGCCAGCAGCACGAAGCCGAGCCCCAGCCAGTGCCAGTGGGTCAGCCCCTCGAACAGGGCTGTCATGACTTGCCGCCCTTGCCATCCTTGAACAGCTCGGCCATGCCGGCCACAGCGCCAATCAGGCTGCCCGCTTCCAGTGGCATCATCACCACCTTGCTGTTGGGGCCTTCACCGATGCGGGCCAGTGCCTCGGTGTATTTCTGCGCCACGAAGTAGTTGATGGCCTGCAGATCCCCTTCGGCGATGGCCTTGGAGACCATGTGGGTCGCCTTGGCTTCCGCCTCGGCGGCCCGCTCCCGCGCTTCGGCGGCGAGAAAGGCGGCCTGACGCTCACCCTCGGCCTTGAGGATCTGGGACTGTTTCTCCCCCTCGGCTTTCAGGATCTTGGACTGGCGCACCCCTTCGGCCTCCAGCACCTCGGCCCGTTTCTGGCGCTCGGCCTTCATCTGGGCGTTCATCGCCTCGACCAGCGCCAGCGGCGGGCGCACATCTTTAATCTCGATGCGGGTTACCTTGATGCCCCAGGGGGCGGTGGCGGCATCCATGGTGCGCAGCAGTTTCTCGTTGATGGTGTCGCGCTGGGAGAGCATCTCGTCCAGCTCCATGGCGCCGAGCACGGTCCGCATATTGGTCATGGTGAGATTGCGGATGGCGCTGGTGAGATCGTTGACCTCGTAGCCCGCTTTGCGGGCATCCACCACCTGCACAAAGCTGATGGCGTCGATGGTGACGTTGGCGTTGTCGCGGGAGATCACCTCTTGTGCCGGGATGTCCAGCACCTGCTCCATCATGATGATCTTGTGGCCGACCCGATCCACATAGGGGATCAACAGGTTGAGGCCCGGGGTCAGAGTGCGGGTGTAGCGGCCGAAGCGCTCGACAGTCCAGTTGAAGCCCTGTGGCACTATCTTGATGCCGGCACTCAGGGTTGCGATGACCAGAAATACAAAAATCCCTAGCACAATCAATGATTCGTTCATCATTAAGCTCCTTATGAAACACAGTCCATAGCCTAGGGTTTGCCCTTTGGCACTACAAGCGACTTTCGCTCTCTTTAGTCAGTAAATGGCTTTGCTAATTACCAAAGTGTCTTAAAAAGCATTTTTTATTATTTTGAGGGATAAGTGGCCCTGCCTATAGTCGCCCCATATTAGTCGTATTCCGAGGGATGGGTCGAAATGGATTATTTGCCGATGTTTGCCAAGTTGGACGGGCGCCCGGTGCTGTTGGTGGGCGGGGGCGAAGTAGCCCTGCGCAAGGCGCGCCTGCTGCTGGCGGCCGGTGCCAGACTGACCATTGTCTCCCCGGAGCTTGAACCCGAATTCACGGAATTTTCCGGTCGTTTCAGCCATCTTGCCGAGCGCTTCACTCCGGCCCATCTGGCAGGCCAGATTTTGGTGGTGGCGGCGACCGACAACCTCGAAGTCAACGCCATCGTCTATCAGAGTGCCAATCAGCTGGGTCTGTTCGTCAACGTGGTGGATGACCCCAAGCGCTCCAGCTTTATCTTTCCCTCGATCATCGATCGCTCGCCGCTGATGGTGGCGGTCTCCAGCGGCGGCAAGGCGCCGGTGCTGGTGCGCTTGCTACGCGAGCGGTTGGAGAGCCTGCTGCCGCGCCATCTCGGCGGACTGACCGAGCTCTCCGGCCGGGTGCGTGACAAGGCCAAGCGGGTGCTCTCCTCTATTTCCGATCGTCGCCGCTTCTGGGAGCGCGCCTTTGCCTCCAACACCCTCGCCAGCCTGATTGAGAAAGAGGATTGGCAAGGGGCCGAGCAGTGGCTGAGCGATGGCCTCGATCAGGCAAAAAGCGAAGTGGGTGAGGTTGTGCTGGTTGGCGCGGGCCCCGGCGATCCGGGCCTGCTGACTCTCAAGGCGCTGCAACAGATTCAACAGGCTGAAGTGGTGCTCTACGACCAGCTGGTCTCCGCCGAGATCCTCGATCTGGTGCGCCGCGATGCCACTCTGGTGTCGGTTGGCAAGAAGGCGGGCGCCCACAGCGTGCCGCAGGAGGAGACCAATCGCCTGCTGGTGGACTACGCCAAGGCGGGCAACCGGGTGGTGCGGCTGAAAGGGGGTGATCCCTTTATGTTTGGCCGTGGCGGCGAGGAGCTGGAAGTGCTGGCCGACGAAGGCATCCCCTTCTCGGTGGTGCCCGGCATCACGGCTGCCGCCGGAGCCACCGCCTATGCCGGCATTCCGCTCACCCACCGTGACTATGCCCAGAGCGCCGTCTTTATTACCGGCCACTGCCAAAAAGAGGGTAAGGAGCCCGACTGGCAGCAGCTCGCCGCCACCAGTCAGACCCTTGTCATCTACATGGGGCTGATGCGCTCCGAGCATATCCAGCAGCAGTTGGTGGATCACGGCCGCAGCCAAGCCACCCCCATCGCCATCATCGAGCGCGGCACCACAGCCCGCCAGCGGGTGCTGACCGGCACTTTGGCCGATTTGGCCGAGTTGGCCAAACAGGCGGTGAGTCCGTCGCTTATCGTCATCGGCGAGGTAGTAGCCCTGCGCGAACGGCTCGCCTGGTTTGGAGAAAAGAGTGGCGAGCAGCGGCGCGCCAACCCGGATCTCGATGGCTGCGACCTCAAGCTGGTGCAGCTGGCCTGAGGGCAAAGAGCTATTTGATGCGGCTGCCGGTGCGGCCGCGCACTGAACCACCAAGCGCCCCGAGCAGGCGCATAAGCAATGACCCGAGGACCAACATGGATCGTGAAAGATTGACCCACTTGCAGCAGCTGGAAGCCGAGAGCATCCACATCATCCGCGAGGTGGCTGCCGAATTTGAAAACCCGGTGATGATGTACTCCATCGGCAAGGACTCCTCCGTCATGCTGCATCTGGCCCGCAAGGCCTTCTATCCGGGCAAGATCCCGTTCCCCTTGCTCCACGTCGACACCGACTGGAAGTTCAAGGAGATGATCAAATTCCGCGACGAGACTGCCAAAAAGTACGGGCTGGATCTGATCGTTCACAAGAACCCGGATGGGCTCGCCATGGGCATCAACCCCTTCGTCCACGGTAGTGGCAAGCACACCGACATCATGAAGACCGAGGGGCTCAAGCAGGCGCTCAACAAATACGGCTTCGACGCCGCCTTCGGTGGCGCCCGTCGCGATGAGGAGAAGTCCCGCGCCAAGGAGCGGGTCTACTCCTTCCGCGACAAGTCCCACCGCTGGGATCCGAAGAACCAGCGCCCCGAGCTGTGGCGGGTCTACAACAGCCAGGTCAACAAGGGGGAGAGCATCCGGGTGTTCCCGCTCTCCAACTGGACCGAGCTGGATATCTGGCAATACATCTACCTCGAGAACATCGACATAGTGCCGCTCTACTTCGCGGCCCATCGCCCGGTGGTGGAGCGCAACGGCATCAAGATCATGGTGGATGACGATCGCATGCCGCTCACCGCCGAGGATGAGGTGAAGCAGGAGCTGGTGCGCTTCCGCACTCTCGGCTGCTACCCGTTGACCGGAGCCATCGAATCCGCTGCCACCACCTTGCCGGAAATTATTGAAGAGATGCTGCTCACCACCTCGAGCGAGCGGCAAGGGCGGCTGATTGACCACGATCAGGCCGGCTCCATGGAGCAGAAGAAGCGTCAGGGATATTTCTAAGGAGTCGTCAGCATGAACAGCCATATTCAGACCGCCATCACCGAACAGGGCATCGAAGCCTATCTGCACGCCCAGCAGCACAAGAGTCTGCTGCGTTTTCTCACCTGCGGCAGCGTGGATGACGGCAAGAGCACCCTTATCGGCCGCCTGCTGCACGACTCCCAGCAGATCTATGAAGATCAGCTCAAAGCGCTGGAGTCCGACAGCCAGAAGCTGGGCACCACCGGCGAGAAGCTGGACCTGGCGCTCTTGGTAGACGGCCTGCAAGCGGAGCGCGAGCAGGGCATCACCATCGACGTGGCCTACCGCTATTTCTCCACCGCCAAGCGCAAATTTATCATCTCGGATACCCCGGGCCACGAGCAGTACACCCGCAACATGGCCACCGGCGCCTCCACCTGCGATCTCGCCATCATATTGATCGATGCCCGCAAAGGCGTGCTGGATCAGACCCGCCGCCACAGCTTTATCGCCAGCCTGCTCGGCATCAAGCAGTTCGTGGTGGCGGTCAACAAGATGGATCTGGTGGAGTTCAGTCAGGAGGTGTTCGAGCGCATCAGTACCGATTACCGCGAGTTTGCCAAAAAGCTCAGCGTCGACACCATCCATATCGTGCCGGTCTCGGCGCTGGACGGCGATAACGTGGTCAACCAGAGCGACAAACTGGCCTGGTATCAAGGGGAAACCCTGCTCTCCCTGCTTGAAACCGCCGAGGTAGAGCGCGAGCTGGAGCGCCATCCGGTGCGCCTGCCGGTGCAGTATGTAAATCGCCCCAACCTTGATTTTCGTGGCTTCGCGGGCACGCTCGCCTCCGGCATTCTGCGGGTGGGCGACAAGCTGGCGGTGTTGCCGTCGGGCAAGGAGAGCACGGTGGCCCGCATCGTCACCTTCGACGGCGATCTGGAGTACGCCCTGCCGGGTCAGGCTATAACGGTCACCTTCGCCGACGAGATCGACATCAGCCGCGGCGACCTGCTGGTGGATGCCGCCAACCGTCCGCAAGTGACCCAGAACCTGCTGGCCCATATCGTCTGGATGGGGGAGGAGTCCCTGCAACCGGGCCGGGTCTACGACGTCAAGCTGGCCACCAAGAAGAGTCGCGGTCAGGTGGAGGCCATCCACCACCGCATCGAGATCAACAAGCTCGACGAGCTGCCCGCCAGCGAACTCAAGCTCAACGAGATCGGCCTGTGCGAGCTGAGCCTGACCGACCCGGTGGCATTCGACCCGTATCAGGAGATCCGCGATACCGGCAGCTTTATCCTGATCGACCGGCTGAGCAACGTCACCGTCGGCGCCGGCATGATAGTGGAAGGCTTGGCGGCCAAAGCGGTAAAAGGGCACTACAGCGAGTTTGAAATCGAGCTCAATGCGCTGGTGCGCAAGCACTTCCCGCACTGGCAGGCGCTGACCATCGGCAACGACAGCGACAAGTCATAGCGCCTGGTGCCTCTCCCAAGGGAGAGGCAAATATTCCCTCTCCCTCTGGGAGAGGGTTAGGGTGAGGGGCCTGATCCCGCCGAGGAAAAGAGGGGGCAGGGAGTATCCCCTCTCCCTTGGGAGAGGGCAGGATGATAAGCGTCCCCCATTATCCCCACTCCTCTTGCCGTTGAGGGCAAAGAGGGGGCTGGGAGTGTTCCCTCTCCCTTTGGGAGAGGGTGAGGGGCGGGAGTGCGCCGAAAAGAAGGAGTCAGGATGAATAACGTTGTGTGGCACTCGCATGCGGTGAACAAGGCCAGCCGGGCCGAGGCCAAGGGGCAGCGACCGCTGGTGATCTGGTTTACCGGGTTGTCGGGGGCGGGCAAATCGACTCTGGCGGGGGCGCTGGAGCAGGCGCTGACCGCCGAGGGCAAGCACACTTATCTGCTCGATGGCGATAATGTGCGCCACGGCCTGTGCGGCGATCTTGGTTTCGACGATGCCGCGCGGCAGGAGAATATCCGCCGGGTTGGCGAAGTGGCAAAACTGATGGTGGATGCGGGCCTTATCGTGCTTACCGCCTTTATCTCGCCATTTCGTGCCGAGCGCGAGCTGGTGCGCACTCTCCTGGGTGAAGGGGAGTTTGTCGAGGTGTTTGTCGATGCGCCGCTCGCCGTCTGCGAAGAGCGCGACCCCAAGGGGCTCTACAAAAAGGCGCGGGCGGGGGAGATCACGAATTTTACCGGTATCGACTCTGCCTATGAGGCGCCCGAGCAGCCGGAAATCCATCTGCTTAACGCCGGCAAACCGGTCGCTGCGCTGGTGGATGAGCTGCTGACCGCCCTGCGGCAGGGGAACTACCTGTAGCTGGATCGGAAGAACCTATAACAAGCGCCCGGTAGCCCTTAAGCTGGCCATCACAGGCGCTGCTGGGCTGGCGGCAGCCACTATAAGCAAAAGTTGGGTCATAATCGGAAAACCCATAAATCCAACTTATAGTGGCACCGGCAAGTTTTGAGCCGCCCCAAGGCGGTCGATAGCAACCCCGCAAGGGGTTCTTCCGATCCCTGCTTATATCGCGGCGGGGTTATTCGCGATTGTCCGAATACGCTGCGCTATTCGAACCTACGGGCTTCACCGAGCATTGATAGCAGAGGGAGCGTTTGCCCCCTTGTTTATTTCCTGCCAATATTCTCCATTGCTAGCAGTAGCGTAATGGTTAAATAAGTCGTGCAACTTTTCGTTGTGAGTGGGAATTATAAAATGATATTTAAAAGTAGGTTGGCCAATTAATTTTACTTGATTTTTCACATAGAACATTCATTGCCATGTTTACGTGATTACACCCCCCCAAACGAGCATCCTTGATAAGTTGTAGTAAATTGTTAGCTATTAAGTTTTTCGGCGTTTTAGTTCGAAGATCTTCCAGTTTTAATTTCGATGTTTTTTGGTAGTCATATCCATATCTAGATAAAAATGCCATCAGTACAAAATGAAAACCATGCAAAACGAACCATTTATTACAGTTTTGACTTTTTGATATTGTGGAAAAATAATCACAAACCTTTTTGTATTTATTGATATTCCAGCTCTGAAATTCAGAAAAACTAACCACACCTTTTTCAGTTATTAAAGAATCCGCCATGAGTAATAATTGATCTTTGAAAAAGTGGTCAACAGCATGTTCACTGTCATAGTTTCTTCCATCAAAAATTGACGCATCACAAAAAACATTCTGCATAGTCTTGAGATATTTTACAAAATAGAGGTCATCTATATCAGATAATGTCCCATCTAAATAAATAAGTTCTTTTTCAACTTTTCTACACCAAGCAAAAAAAACAAGATATCTGTAACAAAATGATTGAAGATAATATTTGTCGTTGATTTTTTCTTTGGGTTTAAATGACAACCAGTCTTTACTACAGTTTATTGAAAAATTCCATAGTCTATGATTCAGCGATTCTGCTGAGTCGATTAATGGCACCTTATATTTTGATATGGCCTCTTTGATTTTCTTTTTTTGTTCATATTTATGTTCTGTTCGAATTTTAAAATGATGAAAATGTTTATCCCAAATAGGTTTGGTTAGTCCTTTTAAAAGGAAAATGAAAAGTGTTACCGTACCTGAAACTACAGCTGCTATTAGTTTGGGGTCTGACATTTTAAATATGTTACTCTGGTTTGTAAATAACTAAAGTGTGATTTTGATTAACCAATGACTTATTGATGATTTCTTTAATTAAATCCCAATCACCACCACCTAAACCTGCACCGATTTTTGGATATGCGATGCTAAAACCATTAAAGTCGTGACTTATTTTTTCAAAAACTTTCCGGATGGCGTCATAACTAACATGAATTTTTCTCGCATCTTGATAATCATATTGAGTGTATGCATTTACCAGATAGAAACTAACGTCTCCTCTCATTATTTTAACTACCGAATAATTGCCAAGTTTTTCTATATCGGCTCTCCTTGTTAGGCAGTCTACAGCAAAGGCTTCAGGAAAAATAGATTTGATTCTCTTAGCTATCCCGCCGTCCATCACGCCAAAACAATTGCATCCATGAACAATAACGTCAAATCTTCCGTTGAGAGCTAGCTCAAGTAAATCACCATTTATAACATCCATATGTGGTTCCTTTACATGGGAATTTGTGGCATTTATTAATTGGACAATAGCATATCATACTGTTTGATTTGACAGGTCAAGAAATCTAGATGATTGCTATTTTGATTGGCACGTAAACTTGCTATTTTTCATCTGGAAGATCTATTGCACCTGAATTTCATCTCGTATATGTGGTTAAAATGCTAGGCAGGTGCTGAACGCAGATAAGCTCAATATTTACCACGAAACGTATCTGCACATTTTTTTAGCGATCGACCAAGTCCATGATTATTTCGCTCTGGTTGCGGTGCTCATGCTCGTCTGTTGGGCTTCGCTACGATCTGAGCCAACCTACAACAACCACGTGACCGCCCCTTAGTATTAAAATTTTAGATGCAACAATGTGGGAATTACGAGTTTCTTGGGAAGTCGTCTGGATCAAAATATGGGTCATTCTCCAAACCCATTTCAATATTAATCTTCTCTCTAAATACTACTGCCTCCCAGTGACTAAGAAGGGATTGTGCCGATTTGAGCTCATTTTCAAAATCATCTAAAGATATACCTACACGGTCAGAGCTCTTTTGCTTATTGAACGCGACTTTTCTAGATATGCCAAAGCGAAATAGGTCTCCCGAAGGGTCAATTTCATGATATGCAGTAATAATATTGTTTGTCATTTCAAGGCGAGCATCATCATTAAGCTTGTAACCATTGCCGATGAGCCAATCTTTACAAGCTAACCATATCGTTTCAAGACTATGGCTATTAAGAGGCGCAGTATCAAAGGTTTTGTCAAAATTATTTATTGAATGCATTAATGCTTTTAAATGTAGTTCAATAACTTGTCTCGATATGTGAGCAACTGGAGCAATCCAGTTTTCAATCTCTGAAACACGGTATTTTTCAATTAATGCATCAGCGGCCATGCCAAAGTCAATAGCAAGTTCAGAATACCCACATGAAGCATTATGGTTTTCAACGTAAAAAATTGATTTATGGTTTTTTCCATATTCTGAAGATGGACCTTTCCATATTTCATAGTGAAATCTAGGGTCACTATAAGTTTTGCTTTTGGACATTAAATGGCTCTTGCTGAAAATGGTCTCGTATGTTGGACTAAAAAATCGTAGGTTGGTACTGAACGAAGTGAAGCCCAATGTTTACTTCGAAACGTATCTGCGAATTTGTGTTGCCGATCGGGAAAATACATGTTTATCCCGCTCTGTTTGAGGTGATCATGCTCGTCTGTTGAGCCTCGATACGCTCTGCGCCAACCTGAAAAAAACCACGCTACCGCCCCTGAATTTCAGCTTCCAGTCTGCTGCTTGTTACCTGCGTTTTGGCACTGGTTTGGCTCATGGCTGACTCCGACAAGGGGTTGCCAAGCGACTATGTTACCGAACGGGGCTGGGGTGAAAAGCGCAAGCGGGCCATTTCCTGAGCAAGATCAACAAATTAATCAATAACGGGTGGCGATGCGTTCGTACCAGAACCGCCGCCCATCAGCGCAGGGGGAAATCGGAAGGGGAAATCGGGAGTGTCGCCCTTTTGTTGGCGGGCATTAAAAAACCACATGGGCCCAAGGGCCCATGTGGTTTTTCTGCGCTGATTGCTTGTCTGTATCTGGCTTAGCGAACCGGCACCACGCGGGCGGCTGGCATCTCGTAGCGGCTCTGGGTTGCCGGAGCTCCTTTCTGGAACTGGCGTACCAGACGGTTGAGGTCGCTCAGCTGGGTCACCAGCTGGGTGATGCCGTGGACGGCGTGCTGGCTGCCGACACTGGAGTCATCGGCCAGGGTCTTGATACTGAGCACGTTGCGGTTGATCTCGGCGGTGACGTGGGATTGCTCTTGTACTGCGTGGGCAATCTGGCTGCTGCCGGAGGCGACCTGCTGCAGCATGCTGTTGATTTGCTGCAGGATGGCGCCGGTGGCCGATGCCTTCTGCTGGCAGCTGTCCGCCAGCAGACAGCCCTTCTCCATCGCCTGCTCTGCTTCGCCGGAGCTGTTTTGCAGTTCGGTGATCATCTTCTGGATTTCGCTGGTAGAGGATTGGGTCTTGATGGCGAGCGAGCGGATCTCGTCGGCAACCACCGAGAAACCACGACCCGCTTCACCGGCCCGGGCGGCTTCGATGGCGGCATTGAGGGCCAGCAGGTTGGTCTGGTTGGCGATGTTGTTGATGACATCGAGGATGCCGTCGATATCGCGGCAGTGGCCGACCAGTGCGCTGATAACCGTTCTGGAGGTGGTCAGTTCGCTGTTCATGCCAGCGACGGCGGCGACGGTTTCGGTGACGCTGCTGTTGCCGCTTTTGAACAGATCGGCGGTCTCGTCCAGCAGGCTGGAGGAGTCGGTCGAACTCTGCGAAACCTCGCGAATGGACTCGGACATCTCGGTGATGGCGGTCGCCACCTGATTGGTCTCTGCCTGTTGCTGCTGCAGGTTTTCGGTGATGGATTCGGCGTTGCGCAGATCCCCCTCGGCGGCTTGCAGGATCCGGCTGCAGGTCTGCTGGGTGCGGGCCAGCACGGCGTTGAACTCGGCCTGATTCATCACCATCGAGAGCTCGATGGCGGCGATGTTGTCCACCTTGTTGGTGTAGAGCAGCTGCATCAGCGGGTTGTCGAAGCGGCTGCGGGCCATCTTGTTGAGCTTGCCGAGGCGACGGGAGAGGGCGTTGAGGGTGATGGCGGCCAAGGCCAGCGGAATGGCGGCCAGTGCCAGTTGCCAGCCCAGCGGGTTGGTGAACGAGAGGCTGAGAATGGCAACCAGGCTCAGCAGCAGGCAGAGGTTGATGGCCAGAGTGTGGGAGAAGGTCGGCATGCGCAGTTGCAGCGGCAGCTTGTTGTTGCGCAGGTCGGCATAGACCTTCTCGGCCCGCTGCTTGATCTCTTCACTCGGCGCGGTGCGCACTGACTGGTACTCGACGACGCGGCCATTGGCATCCTTGATGGGGGTGACAAAGGCGCTGACCCAGTAGTGGTCACCATTTTTGCAGCGGTTCTTCACCGGCCCCATCCAGACTTTGCCCTCTTTGATATGGCTCCACAGATCGCCAAAGGCCTGTTTTGGCATGTCCGGATGGCGCACCAGATTGTGATGTTCGCCCACCAGCTCATCCAGCTGGAAGCCGGCAATCTCGCAGAACTCTTCGTTGGCGTAAGTGATACGACTCTCCAGATCTGTGGTGGAGATGAGGCTCTGGTGTTCCGGATAGAGACGTTCGCGTTGGGTAACCGGTTGATTGACTCTCATGGCGTTGCTCCCGAACAGTGGTGGTTGAATTTTGATCTACATCAAGAGTGTGTGCAAAGGATGGGCCATGTTCCGTTTTTAATGATTTTTATGTCATTAAAGGGCTGGCGAGCGTGGTAGCGGGGATTTTGTTTTGCAAGTTGCAAAAAATGGGGGCGGTGAGGGGGGAGCGATCTGCATTTTGCACTTCATTTTGACGATGAGAGCAATACAGATCGCCCTATTCGCAATAAGGGAGGGCTTGCCTCCCCGGGGTATTTGGGAACGGATTCAGGGATGGCTTGCGGGAGTGGGCTCGGTGGTGGAGGGGGGCGGCTCGCTCGGTTGTTGCTGCACCTCTATCTGCATCCCCTGCACCAGCACTGTTTTCAGATCCTGCAGGTACTCATCCAGCGGCGCATCGGTGAGCAGCTGGGCCAGCTCGTTGCCCACCGGGGTGAGCCGGTAGTAGAGCAGGGTGATGTTGTTCTGCTTGCGCTGCAGCCGCCAGCGCTGGTTGCCAAACTCCAGCTCGACGCCGTCGGCTGGCAGCGGGCCGGACTCCAGCTCGCCCTTGTGCAGCAGACCCAGCTCGAACAGCTGCAGCAGGGCGCTGTAGGGGAGGCGATATTTGCCGAGCCCCAGCCGGGTTGCCTTGGCGCGGCTCAGCAGGCTGGCGCCCTTGTGCAGCCCCAGCAGCAGGCGCTGCTCGTCGCTGCCCGCATAGTGGCAGGTGAGGGAGCAGATGCGCTGGAACAGCTGGGCTTCGCGCTGGGTCATCTCCTTCAGGGTGGAGAGCGCCCGAATGGAGAAGCGACCCGGGGTGGCGATCTCCAGCGCGAAGATCCGCCCCCACAGCTGCTGCATCGGCACCATGCTGATATCTTCGGCCAGTTGCAGGAAGCGGGTCAGCCAGTCGCTGTCCATCTCGCCGCCAGCGGCGGTCTCTTCGCAGTGACGGGAGGCCATCACCATGATAGCTTCCAGATTGCGCTGGCGGGCGGCCTGATCCGCCAGATGGCGAAAGGTGGCGCGCTGTTCGAAGGTGCTGTCGGTGTTGCGGGTGAGCATGCCGTCGATGCCGCGGCTGCGTGCCAGACGCAGAGTCTGCTCCTGACTGCTCAGGATCGAACTCTCTTTCTTGGGGGGGGGCAGATCGGCCATGCTGACTCCATTCGCACAGGTGCAGGAGGTGAATGTTACTCCAAGCCAAGTTTGAAGATAACAAAGCGGCCTCCGTGGAGGCCGCTTTTTTTGCAAAGGGAGGATTACTCCTCGTAAACGCTCACCTCCACCGCATCCATGGCGTAGGAGGCGGTGGCCATTTCGTGGCTGGAGCTGATGGTGCGCATCTTGCCCTTGACCCAGATGGCGTCCCACAGGTCATCCACCGGCGCTCCCTTGGGGTAGCTCACATAGACCACCTGATTGGTGGGCGGGGGCGGGACGTGGATACAGGCGCCAAAGTAGGGCACCAGCAGGAAGGCGGTGATCTTCTTGGCATCCCCCTCCAGCGGTACCACGAAGCCCGGCAGCCGTACATTCTGCTCATTCAGCTTCTTGTTCACGCCACCCACAGGTTGCGGCACCGAGGCAAAATTGCCGTCATGGTTGATCGGCGGGGGCGGCTGGATCTTCTCCCCCTGCGGGATGAGCACGTCCCAGTCGATGGTCTTGTAATCGTCTGCGGCCATGGCGGGCAGAGCCAGCAGGCTGGCGAGCAGCGCCACTATTTTCCACTTCATCATCTGTCCTTCTGTTTCTCTTTTGGGCGTCTCGCTAGACGCGAATACTCATGCCATCGCTCAGGCTGTAGCGGTAAGCGCGGGCGGCGGGGAGCAGGCCGATCACCATGCCCGCCAGCCACACCAGCCCAAGCAGCTGCCACTCGTAAGCGCTCGGCAGTCCCAGACTCAGTTGCAGGCCATAGTGGCTGAGCAGCCAGGGGGTAGCAAGCCCCTGCCCGAGGTAGAGCACCGCCACCCCGAACGCGATGCCAACCGTGGTCAGCGCCATCGCCTCCAGCGCCAGCAGCAGGAACAGGTGAGCAGGGCCGGCACCGAGGGAGCGCAATATGGCGAGCTCGCGGCGCCGTTCGTTAAGCCCGGCCAGCAAGGTGGTCAGCATGCCGATCAGGCCCGCCACCACCACAAAACCGGCGATGACCGACAGAGCGGTTTCTGCCACGCTCATCAGGCTCCACAGCTCCTGCAGGGCGGCGCCCGGCAGGATCGCCATCAGCGGCTCTCTGAGATAGGTGTTGATGGTGCGTTGCAGCTGGAACGCCAGAATCCGGTTGCTCAACCCCACCATAAAGGCGGTGATGGTTTTCGGGGTGAGATCCTGCGCCAGCGCCTGCTCCGGCGTCACGTTCTTGCTGTGGCGACCGGTATCCCACCCGAGATGGATCGCCTCGATCCCCGCCAGCGGCACATGGATGGTGCGATCGATGGGCGTGCCGGTCGGCGCAAGAATGCCCACCACCTTGAATGGCAGGTTGTCGTGCTGGCTGAACGAGGTGTTGCCGGCGCCGTGGGCGATGACGATGGACTGGCCAAGGTGATAGCCGAGCTTCTCGGCCACCTGGGCGCCGAGTACCGCTTCGAACGGCGTATCGAATGGTCGCCCCTCGCGCAGTTGCAGCGACTGCTGCTGGCCGTACTTCAGGTGGGTGAAGTAGTCGCCGTTGGTGCCGAGCACCCGAAATCCCTTGTGGGAGTCACCGAGGGAGAGCGGGATGGTCCAGGCGATGCCGGGGCGCTGCTTGATGGCCTGATAGGAGTCCCAGCCCACGTTGTTGGTGGGGTTGCCGATGCGAAACACCGAGTAGAGCAGCAGATTCACCTGACCGGAGCGGGCGCCGACGATGAGATCGGTGCCCGAGACGGTATTGGCAAAACTGTCGCGCGCCTGATTGCGCACCCGCTCCACCCCGAGCAGCAGGGTGACGCTGATGGCGATGGCCAGCAGGGTAAGCCCGGCGGTGAGGCGGCGGGCCCAGAGACTTTGCAGGGCGAGAGTCAGCATGATGCCCTCCGGTTGAGCTGTTGCAGGTTCTCCACCCGCGGGAAGAGGGGTTCGAGGTAAGGGTCGTGGCTGACGAAGATGAGGGTCGAACCCTGCTTGTTGCACTCCTCGAACAGCAGCTTGATAAAGGCGGCCCGGTTGTCGGTGTCGAGGGCCGAGGTGGGCTCGTCGGCAATCACCAGCGGTGGCGAGCCAATGAGAGCACGTGCCGCCGCGACCCGCTGCTGCTGGCCGATGCTGAGGGCGTGCACGGGACGATGCAGCGCTTCGTCCGGCAGTTGCAGCTCCGCCAGCAGGCGGCGCGCCTCCTGTTGTGGCGAGGCTTGCAGCCGGCTGCGCTTCTCGGGGGAGAAGGTGAGCGCAGCGGTGACGTTATCCAGCACCGAGAGAAACGGCAGCAGGTTGAACTGCTGGAAGATGTAACCGAGATTGGCCGCCCGGAAGTGGTCACGGGCGCGACCAGAGAGCTGGGCCAGTGGCTGGCCCAGCACCTCCAGGGTGCCGTGGTTGGCGGTCTGGATCCCGGCCAGCAGGCCGAGCAGCGTCGATTTGCCGGAGCCCGACGGCCCCTTGATAAAGACCCGCTCGCCCTTTGCAATGGTCAGGGTGGGCAGGTCGAGTACAACCTCGTGACCCGGCCAGGCAAAGGCCAGATCGCGGATCTCAACCACGGCGTTTTTCATGGCGTTACCAGCTCAGCTTGTTGGCGGACGGGGTCAGTTCGGCTGCGGTCTGGCCGGTGGGCAGGATCCCCTGCACGCTCAGCTTCTCAAGGCTTGGATAGACGCTGAACAGGGTCGCTTCAAGACCGGTGAGTTTGGCCGGGGTGGCGCAGGTGTAGGTATACATGGCGCCCATATCGGCGTGACCCGCTTCGTCATGATCATGGTGGTGCTCATGCTCGCCGCTGGCAGCCTTGTCATGGTCATGGTCATGGTCATGGTCGTGATCTTCTTTGGCGGCCTGCAGCTCCTGCTGAGTCAGCTTGCAGCCGGCGGCCGGGTCGAAGCGGAACAGGGTGTCAGGCTGCTGGAGGCGGGTGATGGCCTTGGCGTATTGCGCCTTATCTTCATCGCTCTTGGCTGCGTGCTCAAAGCCCACCAGATCGGCGGCGGGGGCTTGCAGCTCGATCATCAGCTGGTCGCCATCGACCACCAGATTGAGATGGCCGTGGCCGTGTTCGTGGGCACCGTGGCTGTGACTTTCGTGTTCATCGTGATTGGCGTGCGCGGCAAAGGTGGCTACCGCCAGCAACAGGGTAACTGCTTTCATCTTGAATCCTTTTAATAACAAAAATAGAACTTAAACAAAGGGATAGATAAAAGCGGAGAGCGGTGGCGCACGGATTGCGTAGCTGTGGGGCGGGGTGGCATCTGCCGAGTGTTGCATGAGTGCAACAACAGGCGTGTCGGCTGTTTTATCAGCGTAGCAATATGGGGCAGGGGTGATCGCCTGTTTGCCATCCAGATGGAGGGCGCAAACCAGGCAGTGGTGGTTGTCGTGACCGGGCAGGGCGGAGTCAAGCTGATGCCGGGCGAGCAGGGGTTGCAGCAACAACCAGCCCAGCAGCAGGATCCAGATTTTCAGCTTGATACGACCCATAGACCCTTATGGAAAGGGCGCCATCAGCGCCCTTTCACTCTGATTAGAGATGGGACTTGATGAGCCCCATCACGGTTGCGATGTTGTTGGCATCGAGCTGGCCATCTTTGGCAAACAGCACCTTGCCCTCTTTATCCAGCAGGATGATGGCTGAACTCTCCGGCGCCAGATCCCAGGCGTTGCGCGCCATGCCCTTGGCATCCAGCACCAGTGCGGACCAGGGGAACTCTTTCTTGGTATCTTCAGCGCTGCTCTTCACAAAGCCGGAGGTACCCCAGATGGCGTCATTGCTGTTGATGATGGTGACGGTCTGGTACTTGTCATGGGGCAGATGAGCCGCCTTGATCGCCTCGATCATCGGTGCATTCAGCTCTTTGGCACTGGTGCGACCGGCGATGTGCTGGATCAGGAAGACCTTGCCGGTGAGCGCCTTGCTCTGCCACGGCTGGTAGCTGATCTCCTTGCCGCTGAGTACCAGCTCACCCTTGTCGCTGATATTGACCAGCGGAACCGGGTTCGCTTCCTTGATGTTGCTGGCGAAGGCGAGGCAGGGCAGCAGCGCCAAAGTAAGTACGAGATGTTTCATCCTGATGACACTCCATTTGTTATGTTATAACGAGTTTCAGATTGAGGGAATGGGCGAGCTTCATCCTAAACTGATCGGATCTGTTTAAAAAGTGTTAAATAGAATCGCAATTCGGAAGTGCCACCACCCCGTCGGTTTGACGGGGTGGGCTAGGATGGCATGGCATCGATAAAAATCAATGAATTGGCAGCTGGTCTGAGCTCTCGGGTTCAGTAGAGCGGCTGGCTGACGAGGGGGATCCTGGCCAGCGCCATCTGCTGCACCATCAGCGGAGATCCGGTCAGCAATACCTGACGCTGGTTGTTGATCATCAGGGTATCGCCCTTGAGGCCGCTGTCGGCGGTGATGGCGAGCCAGGCGGGCGAGACGCTGCCGATGCTGATATCGGGATAGATGATGCTGAGCACATATTGCGGCGCCAGCTCTGCCAGCAGGCTGGCCATCAGCAGCGCCTTCTCGTCGCTGTCGGCCTTGTTCTCCTGCAGCACCTGCAGCGGCGGCGCGAAGTGATCCATCTGCTCGGGCTGGGTCGGGATGGCGTTCAGCCACTCCTGCAGCAGGCTGACGCTGGTGGCGAGATCCTTGGCGGCAAACTGGCGGGCCAGCGGCTTGAGGGAGTCCTTGAAGTGGTAGAAGAGCCGCGAGTAGTCGGGCCGCACGCAGGGTAGCTTGCGATTGGAGGGATGTACGCAGGGCACCACCATCATCTGGTAGAAAGCGTCATCCTGATACTGCTGGTAGGCTTGCCAGAAGAGTTGCGACTCCATGCTGTCATCGTGCAGGGTGAAGGCCTGCTCCAGCGAGCGAAACTTGGTGGCGGTCTCGGGGCTGTACTGATTGATGAGATTGATGCTGTTGTAGAGCCTGGGCCCTATGTAGGCGTACAGGGTCTCCAGCGGCTTGGTAAGGGAGGCATCGAGCAGCTGCATCTCGTGCTGGCTCGCTGCCAGGGTCTGGTCATCCGTGGTCAGCTGAAAGTGCTGGTGCTGACCGCCCGGCGATTGCCACTGCCAGCTCATCTGGATCTCGCTAGCATGAGCTGTGGTAGAGAGGGTCAAAGCGAGCAACAGCGCGGCGATTGGCTTCATGGCGGTGTGTCCTGCCGGGGATGATAATTAACAACTAGGTGAGACGGGGCTAGTTTGGCGATGTTTCGTTTTGTGAACCGGATAACAGACTGATGTGGCTTTAAATTTAATTGTGAAAAAAAGTCACGAGGAGGGGTTATGAAGCTGTGGCTCTTGGGATGGCTGGTGGCTATGAGCCTGCCTGCAGTGGCGGGGCCTGTCATCGTCAGCAAGGGAGATGACGGTATCGATGCCTTTGCCCTGCGCGACAAGCTGGCGCGCGAACATGAGTGGCAGGAGTGGTTGCGCTTCCAGCAGGCCATCAAGTGGCTGGAGGTGCTGCCGGTCAATTGCGAGCTGGTGAGTCAGAAGGAGGGAGGGTATCGCTGCGGGAGCGACTACTATCGCCCTTACCAGCAGCAAGATGGCCGTGAAATATATATTCAGGGGGATCCTGCTGGCGAAACACCCAGAAATTTGCCGCAACAACCCACTAAAAAGGCGCCATAAGGCGCCTTTTTCATCTGCGGGTTGCGCTTACTTGGCAGCGTAACGCTCGGCAGAGGTTTTGATCTCGGCTTCGGCAGCGGCCTTGTCGCCCCAACCTTCAACCTTGACCCATTTGCCTGCTTCCAGCTCTTTGTAACGCTCGAAGAAGTGCTGGATCTGTGCTTTCAGCAGTTCCGGCAGATCGTTCACATCCTGGATGTGGTCGTACTGCTTGGTCAGCTTGGAGTGGGGTACGGCAACGATCTTGGCATCTTCGCCAGATTCGTCGGTCATCTTCAGCACGCCAACCGGGCGGCAGCGGATGACGGAGCCCGCCAGCAGCGGGTAGGGGGTCGGAACCAGTACGTCGACGGGGTCACCATCCAGAGAGAGGGTCGCGTTCACATAGCCGTAGTTGCACGGATAGAACATCGGGGTAGACATGAAGCGATCCACGAAAATCGCGCCGCTATCCTTGTCGACTTCGTATTTGATCGGGTCGGCATTCTGCGGGATTTCGATGATGACGTAGATATCGTCGGGCAGGCTCTTGCCGGCCGGTACCAGGTTCAGGCTCATGATATTTCCTTGGTTTTAATATCGGGTTTGCAGGCCGACATTATAGCGATGTGATGTTAAATGACCATATTTCAGCAGATATCGCCGCCAAAGAGAGGGGATGTTTATCGCGGGGGGATAGTAGGTGTGCGCAAAATGCAACAAATTGGCTGTTTTCATGCCATACCGGTGGGTTGCGTCACCGGTATGGCATGAGATTCAGAGCGAGTAAGGAAGCCGCGATTCGTTGACCAGTCGGGCGAGGGCCGCCACGACATGGGGGTCAAACTGGGTGCCGGAGCGGGACTGGATGTACTCCATGGTCTGCTCTAGCGTCCAGGGCTCCTTGTAGGGGCGTTTGCTGAGCAGGGCATCGAACACATCGACCACCGCCACAATCCGCGCCGAAAGCGGGATCTGCTGGCCAGACAGCCGTTCGGGATAACCCTTGCCGTCAAAATGCTCGTGGTGGCCACGGGCAATCTCGGCTCCGAGCGAGAGGTAGCTGGTGCCCTCCACCATTTCGCCCGCCTTGTGCAGTATGTTGGCGCCGATGCCGGCATGCTGCTCCATGATGGCCCGCTCGTCGGGATCGAAACGCCCCGGCTTGTGCAGGATATGGTCCGGTGTGCCCACCTTACCCACATCGTGCAGGATGGAGGCCATGCCGATCATCTCGACAAACTCGGGGGTGAGCTGCTCGGGGTAGGCGGCCATCTGTTGCAGCTCTTCCACCAGAGCATCGGAGAGCTTCTGGACCCGCAAGACGTGTTCGCCAGTGTCAGAATCGCGGAACTCCGCCAGCGCAGCCAGCGCCACTACGGTGGCCTCCTGGGCACGCAGCAGCTGGTTGTAGAGATAGAGGTTGTCGTAGGCGGCGGAGATACGCTGGCAGAACACATCCAGCAGGTCGCACTCGAGAGGATCGAGAGGCTGGGTGGGGGTAAAGCTCAGCACGAACTCGCGACCATTCTGGGCGGCGATATAGAGCGAGTCCTGCGGGTGTTCAAAGCGGTTGCAGCGGGCCGCCAGCGCCTTGGTGACCGACTCGTTGAGGGTCGGGAAGTCGGTGATGCTGCCTTCGTTGAGCAGGGTTTCATAGTCACCGGTGGCAGCCAGGATCTCCAGTTTCTGCTCACCCGGGCGGCGTTCGGCGCAGATGGCCCCTTCGGTGCCGACGTCCAGAATCGCGCTGATCTGTTTGAGCACACCGGAGGCAAACTCCTTGAGCGAATGGAGATGGTAGAGGTCTCCCGCTCCTTCCAGGATCTTGCCAAGGCCTTGCCGACTCTTGTCGATGGCACTCAGCGTTTCATACGAGCGCAAGGAGGCGATGACGGTGGTGTAGAGCTTTTGTACCGTCAGCTCGGTCTTGGTCTTGTAGTCGTTGATGTCGTAATCGAGGATCACCCGCTGCTCTGGCGCCTGCCCGGGTTGGCCGGTCCGCAACACGATGCGCACCAGCGAGTTGCGCATTTCGTTGCGGATCCTGTGCACTAGGCGCAGGCCGGCGTCTTCGGTCTCCATCACCACATCGAGCAGGATCAGGGCAATTTTGGGATTGGCCTCCAGCATGGTGGCGGCTTCGGCACCGCTATAGGCATTGAGCAGTTCGAGCGGGCGGGATTTGTACTGAATATTGGAGAGGGCAAGCCGGGTGGCATGATGAATGTCGGGCTCATCATCCACGATCAGCACCTGCCAGGGGTTGAGTGCCTTGGGGGTTACGACCTCTTCGTCATCGAGTTCGATGATGTCGTCATCCAGCCAAATGTCGTCCTTGTCTTGGGCACTGCTCATATCGGTTACGCCTCCGGCGTTCAATGAGTATGTAAACAGTATGCACGATCATGCTCGGTAGACGCATCAGCTTAAATGCAGATCGTGAACTTGCTCCGTGACTTTCATCTATTCGAATGGTTCCAGATATGTCTGGATTGAGCGCTTCAACCAGGCCAGCGCCTTACCGTGATAGGCGTTCTGCGCCAGATAGACCCCGTAATCCCGCCACTGCAGGCTGAACTTGTGTTTCAGGGTCAGTAGCGAACCCTGCCTCAGCTGGCTCTGTATGAGGGGGGAGGGGAGCACCGCCCAGCCAAGGCCGTCCAGCACCGCATTGCGCATCAACTCGAAGCTGGAGAGACCAATATGCTTGCCGCCCACTGGCAGCAGGCTTTTTACAGAAAACTCATCCACATAGGAGAGTGTGACCTGAGTGTGATCGGTGAGATCCTGCTGCACCACCCGTTTCAACGTTGCCAGCGGGTGGTTGGGGGCGACCACCATCAGGGTGCGGATCGGGTTGAGCAGATCGATGTGGAGGCCGCTGCGCTCCTGATCTTCGGTAATAAGGCCGAAAGCGGCATCGACGAACCCCTCTTCCACCAGCGCCGGCAATTCGGGCGGGGAGGCGAGCACCAGCGAGATGCTGGTGCCGGGAAACTGGTTGTGCAGTCCAGCCAGCATCTCGCGCCATACCTGCTCGGGGATGGCGTCATCGCGGGCGATCCGCAGCGCCACTTCGGCCCCCGAGGCGTAATGTTTGCACTTCTGCTGCAGGCTGTTGGCGGCCTGCAGCAGGCGGGTACAGTCATCCAGCACCAGCTCGCCAATTTCGGTCAGCCGACTCTGGTTGGCACCGCGTTCAAAAAGTTCGACGCCAAGCTCGACTTCAAGAGTTGCAATGGCGGTACTGACTGAGCTGCGGCTCTTGCCAAGACGGCGGGCAGTGCTGGCGATGGAGCCACTATTGGCGGACTCGACAAAGAGTTCTATCTGATAAAGCTTCATGGTTTACGGCATATGACACAGTGATCCCATCTTCACCTTACCCTGCCCCCGACTGACAAGGCAAACGAGTAGCGTCGATATTGTCGATGCTCAGCGACTCCCGCCAAAGAGAGTGCCCGAGCTACCATCTCTCCCGTCGCAGCAACAAAAGGAAAGTTTATGTTATTCAGTCGCATGCTTTTAGCTCGAATATTTTTGACGGGCGCCATAGTGACCGAGGTGGCAGGCACCTCGAGTATGGCGATGATCCCCGAGAACGATGCCGGATGGCTCAACTATTTGCCGATGTGGGTGCTGATTTCGCTCTCGTATCTGCTACTGGCCAAAGCCGCCAAAACAATCTCCATTGGTATTGCCTTTGCGTTGTGGGAGGGGCTGGGGATTGCGCTGATCACCGTCGTCTCCGTGATGTTCCTTGACTACAACCTGAGTGCTCAGGAGTTGATTGGTCTGGGGCTGGCGATAGTGGGTATTGTTATGGTGACCATGGGGGAGTGCCACGATGAGCCGACAAGTGCTCACGATGACACCCGCAATGGCGAGGAGGTTGTATGCACCCGTTAATTATCGTTTTTGGCGCAGCTCTGCTGGATATCGGCGCCAACATGGCGATCAACCGCTCGGTCGGCTTTCGCTACAAGAGGTGGGGTTTCCTCGGCATCCTGCTGGTGCTGATGGCCTTTACCCTGCTCTCCGAGGCGGTCAGCGGTGGCAAGATCGACCTGGCCGTGGCCTACGCAACCTGGGGTGCCATCGGTATTCTCGGTACTGCGCTGGGTGGCTTGCTCATCTTCCGCGAGCGCCTCAAGCCCATCGGCTGGGCCGGCATGATGGTGATGGCACTGGCTGTCGCCATGCTGACCACCGCCTGATAACACGCCAGCAATAAATAAAAAAGCCGCCCGGTTCGCCGGGCGGCTTTTTGTTTGGCCGATGCGGACTCAGCGCGGCGCTTCGTAGAGCTCCAGCGGCAGGCCGTCGGGGTCAGCGAAAAAGGTGAAGCGCTTGCCGGTCAGCTCATCCACCCGCAGCGGCTCCACAGCGACTTGGTGGGCGTGCAGATGGGCGATGACGCGGTCGAGGTCGCGCACCCGAAAGGCCAAATGACGCAGGCCGCATGCCTCTGGCGTAGAGGGGCGCTTGGGGGTGATGGGGAAGCTGAACAGCTCCAGCTGGCTGCCATCCGGCAGGGCCAGATCCAGTTTCCACGAATGGCGCGCCTCGCGCAGGGTCTCCGCAATGATGGGCAGGCCCAGCACCTCGTGATAGAAGTGGCGCGAGCGAGCGTAATCGCTGGCGATGATGGCAACGTGGTGGATGGCCTCAAACAGCGGTTGGTTCATGGTGACTCCTTGTAAGCGGGATGGTGAGACGGGCAGCCCGGGCTACCCGTCTCCCTCGGTCAGTTGAAGAATCCGCCGAACCAGTCGTCCAGCGCGCTGCGTGGTGTACCCGGGCTGCTGCAGCTGGTCGGTGAGCCCATGGTCGATACCTTGGCCGGCACCTGCAGGCTGCCCGGGCAGTCGCTGGTAACCCGGGTGCCACTGCTGCGAGAGAAGTTGGCCCAGGTAACCCCTTCCGGGATCTGCAGGCTCAGGCTGTTGACGCCGCGCTGGCTCATGTAGCCAGTAAAGAGCTGCAGGGCGCCGCTGGCACCGGTGAGGCCTGCCGGGGTGTTGTCATCGCGGCCGACCCAGATACTGACCAGCTCATTGTTGTCGAGCCCGGTAAACCAGGAGTCGCGCAGTTCGTTGGTGGTGCCGGTCTTGGCCGCCATGGTGGCACCCGGGAACTTGGCGCCCAGCGAGCGCGCCGTCCCCTGACTCACCGTCTTGGTCATGGCGAACAGGGTGAGCCAGCTCGCCTGACTGTCGGTGACCCGTTTAGCGGTCTGATCATGCTGATAGAGCAGGCTGCCATCCCCTTTGACCACGGCGCGGATCGCCGACAGCGGCTGGGTAAGACCCTGATTGGCGATGGGCAGGTACATCTGGTTCACCTCCATCGGCGAGAGCGCAACGGCCCCCAGCACCAGCGACGGATAGGGCTGGATCTCCTGCTGCACCCCCAGTTTGTGCAGGGTGTCGACCACCTTCTCCAGCCCCACCTGCAGACCAAGATTGACGGTCGGCACGTTGAGGGAGCTGGCCAGCGCATCCATCAGCGGCACGCTCTGGCGGAACTTGCGATCGTAGTTTTGCGGCGTCCAGACCTGACCATCCTGACCGCGAATGCGGATCGGCTGATCTTTGAGCGGGGTCGCCAGGGTCAGGCCGTTGGAGAGGCCGGTCAGGTAGACCGCTGGCTTCACCAGCGAACCGATCTGGCGGCGGGCATCGAGCGCCCGGTTGAAACCGGCGTAGCGAGGATCGCGACCACCGACCAGCGCCACCACTTCGCCCTTGTGCCAGTCGGAGACCACCATGGCGGCTTCCAGCTTCTTCTTGCCGCGCAGTTTTTCGATGTCGGCGAGGCCAGAAGCGACCGCCTGTTCAGCGGCATGCTGGGCGATGGGGTCGAGGCTGGTGAAGATCTTGAGGCCGGACTGTTTGAGCAGATCCGGGCCGAAGCGGCTCTGGATCTCGCGCTTGAGCAGCCCCATGAAGGCCGGGGTGCGGCCGTAGCTCATCTGGCCGCGGGCGATGATGCCGAGCGGCTGCTTGCTGGCCAGATCATATTCGGCCTGGGTCAGGCTGCCGTGATCCATCAGCAGTTTCAGTACCAGATCGCGGCGCACCTTGGCCCGATCGGGGAAGCGCCAGGGATCGTAATAGGAGGGGCCTTTTACCAGACCGACCAGCAGGGCGACCTGATCGATATCCAGCTCGTTGACCGGAATGCCGAAGTAGAAGTAGGAGGCGAGGCCGAAGCCATATACCCCTTGCGAGAAGTTCTGCCCCAGATAGACCTCGTTGAGGTAGGACTCCAGGATCTCGTCCTTGCTGTAGCGGTAATCGATCAGTACCGCCATGTAGGCTTCCTGCAGTTTTCGCCACAGGCTGCGCTCACGGGTCAGAAAGAAGTTCTTGGCCAGCTGCTGGGTGAGGGTACTCCCGCCCTGCACGGTGCGGCCGGCGATCAGGTTGGCAAACATGGCGCGCATGATGGCGATGGGAGAGACGCCGCCATGCTGATAGAAGTCGCGATCCTCGGTGGTGAGCAGGGTCACCAGCAGGCTGTCCGGTACCTCGGCGAGGCGCACCAGCAGGCGATCTTCCCGATCTTCGGTGTTGAGGCGATCGAGCAGCACCGGGTCCATCTGGGCGTAACCGAGCTGGCGCTGGTTCTCCAGCGACTGGATCCCCTCGAGGCGCGGGCCGTTGAAGGTGAGGCGCAGGCCGCGGGCACCATCGGTGCCATCGTAGAAGGCAAATGGTCGGCGAATAAGCTCGATGCGGTTGCCGATGATGGTGTATTCGCCCGGGGTATGGGGCTGGCGCACCTGCTTGTAGCTCAGCATGTTGAGCTCGCGCAGCATCTGGTCGCGCGACAGGCGCTGACCCGGATAGAGCTCCAGCGGACGGCTGTAGACCATCACCGGCAGCTGCCACTTCTCGCCGTCAAATCGCTCGCGCACCTGGGTATCGAGGTAGATGCCAAACACCACCATGAAGGCCGCTACCACCAGCGAGAGCTTGAAGCCAAGCCAGAACAGCTTGCGCCAGATGGTACGCTTGGGTGGCGCTTTCTTGGGGGCGCGCTTGCGTCGTTGGGTTGCCATAAATCCTCTTTGCTTTCCTTTCTACTTGTTATGTCGCATTCGCGAACGTCCGATCGGGCCTGGCCAATCGAACCTAGATACCCATCTTCTTCTTGGTGACCCTGGTCGGCATCGCCTCCAGCGGATTGTCCGGCCAGTAGTGGCGGGGATAGCGCCCCTTCATCTCTTTTTTCACCAGCTCGTAGGAGCCAGCCCAGAAAGCGGCCAGATCGGCGGTGATCTGCAGTGGTCGCTGGGCGGGGGAGAGCAGCTCTACCACCAGCGCCACCCGGCCATCGGCCACGCAGGGGGTTGCCGCCTGACCGAACATCTCCTGAATTCGTACCGGGATCACCGGTGCCTGCCCCGGCTGATAACGGATCCGTACCCGGCTGCCGGTCGGTGCCGTGAAGTGGCCGGGCAGTGCCTCGTCCAGCCGTTTGGGCAGTGGCCAGGGCAGAGATTGGCGCAGGATGTCGCTCATATCGAGCTTTTTCAACTGCTCCAGTCGGGTCATGCCGCTCACCGCCGGCAGCAGCCACTGTTCGAGGGTGGCCAGCAGGCTGTCGTCATCCATGGCTGGCCACTCCTCATCGGGCAACCAGTCGCGTGCGCAGCGCAGACGGGCCAGCAGCCCTTCGCTGCTCTCGTCCCACGGCAGCACATGCAGCCCCTTGCGGCGGATGCCCTGCAGCAGGCAGCGCCCCTTCTGCTCATCCGAAAGGTCCGTCAGCGGTCGCTGGCTCAGCACCAGCTCGCCGATCACCTGCTGGCGTTCGGCTCGCACCCGCTCCTCGCGCTCGTCCCAGTCAAACCACTGGCGCTCGCTTAGCAGCTCCGGCAACAGACGCGCCAGCTCATCCAGCTCTATCGGTTCGGCGATAAAGATGCGGCTGCCGCGCTCGTTCTGGCCCATCTCCACCGCAATCAGCGCACTCTGGCCCTGACAGGGGTGGCCATCGATCAGATCGCAGCTCACCCCGCCACTGAGCTGGTAACGGCTGCCGCTGCGCAGCTTGCCGATGCGATCCGGCCAGGCGAGGGCGCAGAGCAGCCCGAGCCACTGACCCTGTGGATTGGCCGGGCGAGTGCCAAGCCGTTCAAACCAGCGGGCCGCACTCTGGCGCAGGGCTCCCTGACGGCGGTGGAACAGCACCGAGAGGCGCTCCGATCCTCGCAGATCTTCTTCCAGCAACGCCACCAGATATGCGGCATCGGCGACAATCCCTGTCAGACCTTCAGCTTCCAGCTCGCGGGCGCGCAGCAGCATGCGGGCGAGCCGGGGATGGGTACCGAAGGCCGCCATGGCGCGGCCAGCCGGGGTAAGTTGTTGCTCACCCTCCGGCTTCATGGCGCCAAGGGCGACCAGCAGCCGCTGGGCGCTGGCGACGGCCGCCGCCGGCGGCATGTCGAGCAACGGCAGATCTTCCACTTTTGCCCCCCACTGGGCGGCATCCAGCAGCAGACCGGTCAGTTCCTGAGTGAGGATGTCGGGCGGACTCTGCTCGGCGAGTCGCTCCTGCACTTCGTTGCTCCAGAGCCGGTAGCAGACGCCGGGGCCAAGACGACCGGCACGGCCCGCCCGCTGGGTGGCGGAGGCTTTGGCGATGGGGCGGGTCTCCAGTCGGGTGACGCCGCTTTTCAGATCGAACGAGGCGCGCCGCTCCAGCCCGCTGTCGATCACGACAGAGACGCCTTCGATGGTGAGGGAGGTCTCCGCCACATTGGTGGTGAGCACCAGCTTACGGCGGCCCGCAGGTGGCGGCTCGATGGCCGCTTGCTGGGCTGCCATGTCGAGGCGGCCGTAGAGGGGGGCAAGGGTCACGTCATCCGGCAGCCGTCCTTCCAGCCACAGTGCCAGCCGCTCGATCTCTCCCTGTCCCGGCAGAAAGACCAGCAGGCTACCAGCTTGCTCGGCCAGCGCTTCGAGCACCACGGCGCCGACCTGGGGCTCCAGCCACTGCTGGCGATTGGCGGGGCGGTAGTGGTAGTCGATGGGAAAGCAGCGCCCTTCCGAACGGATCACCGGCGCATCCGGCAGCAGCTTTTCCAGTGCCATGCCATCCAGAGTGGCGGACATCACCAAGAGCTTGAGGTCATCGCGCAATCCCTGCTGGCTCTCGATGGCGAAGGCCAGCGCGGTATCGGCGTGCAGGCTGCGTTCGTGGAACTCATCGAAGATGACCAGCGAGACGCCGCCGAGCTCGGGATCCTGCTGCAACATCCGGGTCAGCACCCCTTCGGTGACGATCTCGAGCCGGGTCGCGGAGCTGGTACGGCTCTCGCCGCGTACCCGCAGGCCGATGCGCTCGCCCACCTTCTCCCCGAGCTGACGCGCCAGAAAGCTGGCGATATTGCGCGCCGCCAGCCGTCTTGGTTCCAGCATGATGATGCGGCCGGGCAGCCGGTTCTGACGTACCAGCTCCAGCGGCAGCAGGGTCGATTTGCCCGCGCCGGGGGGCGCCTGCAGGATCACGCTGTTGTGGCGGTCGAGGGCGGCAAAGAGTTCGGGCAGCACCGAAACGATGGGGAGTGGGGACAAAACGATCAACACCTTCTGTTGCAACCGGTAAAACGGCGCCTATTCTGCCACAGCCAGCCCGGCCACCGTGAGCAGATGTAGGGGAGCAGATGGCCCTCGGCCCGGATGGCGAGACAGGAGGAGATGGCTGCCATAGAATGGGCCACCCTCTCTGTCTGGAAAAAGGCATCTTCACCCGAATGGCCAAACTCTTCTTTGCCCTGCCCGTCGGGGAGCTCGCTCCCGAACTCATCAGCTGGCGTGATCAACGCCCCTGGCCCGGTCAGCCGGTGCCGCAAGCCAATCTTCACCTCACCCTCGCCTTCCTCGGTGAAGCGGACGAGGTGACCACCCGCCGCCTGATCGCCGCCGTTGAGCGCCAGCACTGCCCGCCGCTCACCATCCGGCTGGACGAGACCGGCTGGTTCAGCCGCGCCAAGGCAGGCTGGATTGGCCCGAAGGAGTGGCCCAACGAGCTGACCGTGCTGGCGAAGGCGCTGCGGCGTCACGGCGAGAAGCTGGGACTTGGCAATGGCGAGCAGGGTTATCGCCCTCACGTCACCCTGTCGCGCAAGGCGGGCGAGGCGCCAGCCACCCTGCCGGCCCCCGATTTTCTGCTTAAGGCCGATCAATTTTGCCTCTATGAGTCGATCTCGACTCCGGACGGGGTGCACTACCAGCCGCTTGCCTGCTGGCCGCTGCGGGCCAGAGCCAAGGATGAGGGGGCTCGGGATGAGTGGGACAACGAACAGGCGCGGAGGGCGAACCCGTGATATTCGAGCCGCCGCTGCAATCCGGGCAGCTTATCGCCCGCTACAAGCGCTTTCTGACCGATGTCGAACTGGCCAATGGCGAGGTGATCACCATCCACTGCGCCAATACCGGTGCCATGACCGGCTGTGCCGATCCGGGCACCCGGGTCTGGTACTCCACATCAAGCAACCCCAAGCGCAAGCTGCCCCATAGCTGGGAGATCGCCGAGAGCCCGGCCGGCCACTTTATCTGCGTCAACACGGCGCGCGCCAACCAGATTGCCCGGGAGCTGATCGAGCAGGATGCCATTGCACCGCTGTGCGGCTATGCCAGATTGCGCACCGAGGTGAAATATGGCGAAGAGAACAGTCGCATCGACCTCTTGCTGGAAGATGAGGAGAAGGGCAACTGTTACATCGAGGTAAAATCGGTCACCCTGCTCGATGAGCGGGAAGAGGCCGGCATGGGCTACTTCCCCGATGCGGTAACTGCCCGTGGCGCCAAGCATTTACGTGAATTGATGGCCATGAAAGCGGCCGGTCACAGAGCCGTGCTGCTATTTATGGTGTTGCACTCCGGAATAAGCCGGATGCGCCCTGCAGCGCACATAGATCCGCACTATAGTCTGCTAATTGAACAGGCAATTGCGGCGGGGGTTGAAATTTTATGCTATCGGCCCCATGTTGGGGTGCAAGGCATGGTGGCACAAGGATTTATCCCGTTTGAATCCAGCCACCTGTTACCCGAGGGGAGTTCATAAATATTGGAGTGGGTAACATTATTGGTACGGCTCGTTTGCTTACCCGTTACCCTTCTGCTATAGATGTCGCCCTCAATTTATGGATGGCACGGGTAGCGTGCTGAATTAGGAGACAGGGCATGCCAACAGGCGAAAACAGGAAATCTCTGGGCCCCCTGGCCATTGCGGGTGTCGCGCCTTACCAGGAAAAGCCGGGTGAGGAGTACATGAATGACCAACAGAAGGCGCATTTTCGCAAGATCCTGGGTGCCTGGCGCAACCAACTGATGCAGGAAGTTGACCGCACCGTTGATCACATGAAGGACGAGGCTGCCAACTTCCCGGATCCCGTGGATCGTGCCGCGCAGGAAGAGGAGTTCGCTCTCGAACTGCGTACCCGCGATCGTGAACGCAAGCTGATCAAGAAGATCGAGAAGACCTTGCAGCTGCTGGAAGATGACGACTTCGGTTACTGCGAGCACTGCGGTATCGAAATCGGTATCCGCCGTCTGGAAGCCCGTCCGACTGCCGACCTCTGTGTCGACTGCAAGACGCTGGCCGAGATCAAGGAAAAGCAGATGGCCGGTTGATACCGACCCGCTGCAATATGAAAAAGGGAGCTTGCGGGCTCCCTTTTTTATTGAGCTTTTGGGCGGGTCGTCCCAAAATGCGCCTCACTGAACTGCTTACCCGAACCGTCATGGCTGTGAATACCCCTTCCTCCCCCCAAATTCGCCCCTATGTGGGCCGCTTTGCGCCGTCCCCTTCCGGCCCGCTCCACTTCGGTTCGCTGATTGCGGCCCTCGGCAGCTTTTTGCAGGCCAGAGCGCAACAGGGGCGCTGGCTGGTGCGCATCGAGGATATCGATCCGCCGCGGGAGATGGCGGGGGCGGCCGACCTTATTCTCAAAACCCTTGAGGCATACGGTCTTGAGTGGGATGGCGAGGTGATGTTCCAGAGCGCGCGCCACGGCCGCTATGACGAGATCATCGAGCAGCTCTACCGGGCGGGCGATCTCTACTGGTGCCGCTGTACCCGGCGCGAAATCATGGCGAGCGGTGGCTTTTACAACGGCCACTGCCGCCCCCTTGGGCTGACGGCAGAGGGCTCTGCCGCCCGCTTGCGTCAGCACCATCCGGTCTACCACTTCGATGACCGGTTGCAGGGCCATATCGCGGTGCCGGCGGCGCTCGCCGAGGAGGATTTCATTATCCGCCGCCGCGACGGGCTCTACGCCTACAACCTGGCGGTGGTAGTGGATGACATGGACAGCGGCATCACCGAGATAGTGCGCGGTGCCGACCTGCTGGAGCCGACGGTGCGTCAGATTGCCCTCTACCAGACCCTGGGGGCAGCCGTGCCGGACTGGGTGCATCTGCCGCTGGCGGTACAGGCCGATGGCAACAAGCTCTCCAAGCAGAACCATGCGCCGGCGCTGGCGCTGGATGAGGTGCGCCCGGCCCTGTGGCAGGCGCTGCACTTTCTCGGTCAGTGCCCGCCGCCCGAGCTGATGGCAAGCCGGATCGACGAGATCATCGGCTGGGGCATCGCCCACTGGCAGCTGGTCCGGGTGCCCGCCAGCGAGAAGATCCCGTTGGTTGCCGGCTAAATCTGGCAGCCAAAGCAAGGTGAAGTGCTGCGCGAGTCGGCTTGAGCGGATCGGGCGCAGGCCTTCGAGAGCAAAAAGAGAGAACAACGGACCCTGCGCCGCGGATCCGGTTAGGTATAAGGTGGAATTGGGTCATTCCCCGAAAAGCCATAAATTAAATTTATAGTGACGGGGTTGGCGCCATAGCCGCCTTGTTGCCGTGCCGACCGGCCCTAACAAGGCTTTGGCCGGTGAATTCCTGTGAACAGGCCGCTTTTTTAGCGGCAACGCCGATTCAAACGGGATCAATTACCGTCACGGTTTTTCATTTGGTCAGGTGTGAGCTATCGGAATAGACCGCTATTTTTTCCGGCAACGCCGATTCAAACGGGATCAATTGCCGTCACGGTTTTTCATTTGGTTAGGCGTGAGCTATGATAGGCCGCTATTTTTTTGGCCTCCCGTCAATTTGAAGTCATAACGAGGTGTACCATTTTTTCCCAGATCGCAAACTTTTGCCGCAAAGTGCTCGGCAAGGATGAGGGCGAGCAGTCGGCGGAGTCCCCCATTCCGGCCCGTGTTGCCGGACAACGTCGAACCCTGAGTCGTGACCAGCACCCGATTTCGCGCAAAGAGATCAGCGAGAATGCACTCAAGGTGCTCTATCGCCTGAACAAGGGCGGCTACGAAGCCTACCTGGTCGGCGGCGGAGTCCGGGATCTGCTGCTCGGGAAGACGCCCAAGGATTTCGACATCGCTACCGATGCGACGCCGGAGCAGATCAAGGCGCTGTTCAGTAACTGCCGCCTGATTGGCCGCCGTTTCCGTCTGGCCCACATTGTGTTTGGTCGTGACGTGATCGAAGTGGCCACCTTCCGCGGTCACCACCATCAGGTCAATACCAGCAAACATGTGTCGGCCCAGTCCGATGAAGGCATGCTGCTGCGCGACAACGTCTACGGCACCATCGAAGAGGATGCCGAGCGCCGTGACTTTACCGTCAACGCCCTCTACTACAGCGCCAAGGATTTCACCCTGCACGATTTCGAGGGCGGGCTGGAAGATTTGGCCGAGCGCAAGCTGGAGCTGATTGGCGATCCCGAAACCCGCTACCGCGAAGATCCTGTGCGGATGCTGCGCGCCGTGCGTTTCGCCGCCAAGCTCGACATGACCATCAGCCCGCGCACCGCCGCCCCCATCAGGGAGCTGGCGCCGCTGCTGCAGGATATTCCGGCTGCCCGCCTGTTTGAGGAGACCCTCAAGCTGTTCCTGGCTGGCGATGCCCTGACTACCTACAAGCTGCTGCGCGAGTACGGCCTGTTCCAGCAGCTCTTCCCGCAAGTGGCTGCGCTGTTTACCCCGCACGGCAATTCGCCTTACGAGCAGTTTATCGAGCAGGCGCTGATCGATACCGACACTCGCGTTCGTGAAGATAAACGCGTCACCCCCGCCTTCCTCTACGCCACCCTGCTGTGGGGCTGCGTCGAGGCCCGTGGTCGGGTGCTGGAGAACGAGAGCGGCCTGCCCTGGTATGACGCCTTCATGCTGGCGATCAACGAGGTGCTCGACAATCAGGTGCGTATCATCGCCGTTCCCCGCCGTTTCACGACAGATGTCCGCGACATCTGGGCACTGCAACAGCGCCTGACCCGTCGTCAGGGCAAGCACCCCGAGCGCGCCATGGAGCACCCCAAGTTCCGCGCGGCGTTCGACTTCCTGTTGCTGCGCAACCGGGTCGAGCGCGGTCTCGGCGAGCTGGCCAGCTGGTGGGAGCGCTATGTTGCTTCCAATCCGGATGTGCGCCCGCAACTGCAACGGGAAGCGACTCGTCGCCCGGCCAGCGGTGAGAGCCGTAGCCACGATGGCGAGAAGCGCAGCAGCAACAGCCGCAATCGTCGCCGCCCGCGCCGTCGCAAGCCGAAAGCGGCCGAGTGACCACAGACGTGATGACCGAGGTCTTCATCGCCATTGGTTCCAACCTGTCTGACCCATTGGGTCAGGCGCGCCGCGCGGTCGCCGCGCTGGCGACCTTGCCGGAATCTGTGCTGGTGCAGGCCTCGTCGTTTTACAGCAGCCGCCCCATGGGGCCTGCTGATCAGCCGGACTACGTCAATGCCGTGGCCCGGCTCAACACCCGGCTGACGCCGCTGGCGCTGCTGGATCAACTACAAAAAATCGAGCTGGAACAGGGACGTGTGCGCAAAGAGGAGCGGTGGGGGCCCAGAACCCTGGATCTCGATCTGCTGCTCTTTGGCGATCAGGTGATCAACCACGAGCGCTTGATCGTTCCCCATTACGGCATGAAGGAGCGGGAGTTCGTGCTGCTGCCCCTGGCCGAAATCGCGCCCGCTCTGGTGCTGCCCTGCGGCACCCCGCTCGCACAACTGGTTGCCCGCTGCCCGGGCAATGATCTCGCCATCATTGCGCCGAGTGCAGACGTACAGGAGCCTTTATGAGCAAGATCACCACCGCCAGCCTGCTGAAGATGAAGCAGGATGGTCAAAAGTTCACCGCCATCACCGCCTATGATGCCACTTTTGCCAAGTTGTTCGACGACGAGGGAGCCCACGTGCTGCTCATCGGCGATTCGCTGGGCATGGTGCTGCAAGGGGGTCAGGATACCCTGGCGGTCAACATGGATGAGATGGTCTATCACACCCGCTGTGTGGCTCGCGGTGCCAGCAATGCGCTGATCATCGCCGATATGCCCTTCATGAGTTACGCCACTCCCGAGCAGACTTACCAGAACGCCGCCCGCCTGATGGCAGCCGGTGCCCGCATGGTCAAGATGGAAGGGGGCGACTGGCTCTGCGACTCCATCCGCCATCTCACCCGCAACGGGGTGCCGGTGTGCGGTCACCTCGGCCTCACCCCGCAATCCGTCCACGTCTTTGGCGGCTTCAAGGTGCAGGGGCGCGACGAGTTTCAGGCCCAGGAGATCTACCGTCAGGCCCTCGAACTGCAGGCGGCCGGTATCCAGCTGCTGGTGCTCGAGTGCGTACCCAGTGCGCTGGCCGAGCGGATCAGCAAGGCGCTGCGCATCCCGGTGATCGGCATCGGTGCCGGCCCCGCGACCGACGGTCAGATTCTGGTGATGCACGACGCCTTTGGCGTCACCTCCGGCTATGTGCCCAAGTTCACCAAGAACTTTCTGGCCGAGACCGGCGACGTGCGTGCCGCCGTGCGCCTCTATGTGCAGCAGGTGAGCGAGGGGAGCTTCCCCGGCCCGGAACACTGCTTCAACTGATGTGATGCCCTATCGATGAGAGCGGGGGCCAGTGCCCCCGTTTCGTCATCCTGTCAGGCTGATGTAACCCGTATCTTTTTGATTCATCTGAAGGTGAACTGCCGATGTTGGTTGTTAACAATCCTGCCGCTCTGCGTGAGCAGATCTCTCAATGGCGCCGTGAAGGGCGTGCCATCGCATTCGTGCCCACTATGGGCAATCTGCATCAGGGCCACCTGACGCTGGTGAAAGAGGCGCACAGCCACGCCGAGAAGGTGGTGGTCAGCATCTTCGTCAACCCGATGCAGTTCGACAAGGCCGAGGATCTTGCCAACTACCCGCGCACTCTGGAGCAGGATTGCGCTGCGCTGGAAGCGGCCGGGGTCGATATGGTGTTCACCCCGACCCCGGAGATCATGTATCCGCAGGGGTTGGCCAGCCAGACCTTCGTCGAGGTGCCGGGTCTCTCCAATCTGCTGGAGGGGGCGCTGCGCCCGGGTCACTTCCGCGGGGTCAGCACTGTCGTCACCAAGCTGTTCAATCTGGTACAGCCGGATGTGGCCTGCTTTGGCCAGAAGGATTACCAGCAGCTGGCGCTCATTCGCAAGATGGTGGCCGACATGGCGATGCCCATCGAGATCGTCGGCGTGCCGACCGTGCGGGCCGAAGACGGGCTGGCGCTCTCTTCGCGCAACGGTTACCTGACCGCTGCCGAGCGGGCCATCGCTCCCGAGCTGGCGCGCACTATGAACTGGATCGCCGAGCAGATCGAAGCGGGTGATCACCACCTGCCCTCCTTGGTAGCGCAGGCCAGTCAGCGCCTCGACAACGCCGGTTTTCGCACCGATGCCATCGACATCGTCGATGCCGCCAACCTCGAAGCGGCTACCGATGAGAGCGAGCAGCTGGTGATCCTGATGGCTGCATATCTCGGCAAGGCCCGTCTTATCGACAACCGGGTGGTCACGCTACAGCAAGCCTGAGCGAGTCGCCCACAGGAGGATCTCATGTCCAAGAAGGTTTATTGCATCGCCCAATTCCTGCCGAAAGCTGGTCAGGAGCAGGCCCTGTTTCAGGTGTTGCAGGCACTGGAGCCCAACACCCTGCGTGAGGATGGCTGCCTGCAATATCGGGTAACCCGCCACATCGCCAGCCCGTTTGCCGAGGGGGAGAGCTTCCCCATCGTGTTCAACGAGATTTGGCAAGATATGGCCTCTTTCGAGGCGCACTGCCAGCGCGCCGAGATCAAGGCTTTCTTCGAGCGTTACTGTCTGGCCGACGATGGCCTGGCTGCCAAGTGGAACGTCTGCGTCTATAGCGACGAACCCGAACAGTACGACGCCCCCGTAAAGAAGTAATTCCCCCGATTGTCAGCGGACGCCTTCCCGGGCGTCCGCTGCTTTTTCACGCCTGCACTCTCCTGCATCCCGGCGTTTTGTTCTGCGGCCCTGCCCGCATCCCCCTTCGTTTCAATCCACTTTTGGCCTGATGGCCGCTACAGGTATTCATGATGTTTGTCCTGATTGCATCGCTTGTTTTCTGTCTGCTCTGTTTTGCTCTCACCCGGTTACCCACCGGGTTGCCGCTCTCGCGCAAGGTGCTTGCGGGTCTGCTGTTAGGCGCCCTGTTCGGGCTGGCGCTGCAACTGGGGTGGGGCGCCGATGATGCCGGCGTCCAGCAGACCCTGGAGTGGGTCAATATCGTCGGCGGTGGCTATGTCAGCCTGCTCAAGGTAGTGATGATGCCGCTGGTGTTCACCTCCATCCTCTCCGCCATCAACAAGCTGGAGCAGGCCCAGTCTCTCGGCAAGATCAGCGCCGTGCTGATCGGCTCCATGCTGACGCTGGTGATGATCGCCGGTGTGGTGGGGATGACGGTGACCCATCTGAGCGGTCTCACTGCCGAGGGGCTGTTGAGCCACGGCAGCGACACGGCTGCGCTGCAACAGAGCATGAGCACCATCGACAGTGCCCAGACCCTGCCGGCCCTGCTGCTCTCGCTGGTGCCCACCAACTTTGCCGCCGATATGGCGGGTAGCCGCGGTCTCTCGGTGATCGGCGTGGTGATCTTCACCGTGCTGGCCGGGGTTGCCCTGCTGCAGCTGAAGGCGGAGCATCCAGAGGCTGGTGCTCGCGCCGCCGTGGCCATCGACACCCTGCAACTGTGGGTGATGAAGATGGTGCGGGTGGTGATTGCGCTCACCCCCTATGGCGTGATGGCGCTGATCGCCCGGGTGGTGGCCCACTATCCCCTGAGCGAGATCCTCAGCCTGCTCGGCTTTATTCTGGTCTGCTACGTCGCCATTCTGGCGATGTTTGCCGTGCACATGGTGATCCTGCTGCTGATCGGCCAGAACCCGCTGCACTATCTTCGGGAAGTGTGGGGCGTGCTTACCTTCGCCTTTATCTCCCGCAGCAGCGCCGCCTCCATCCCGCTCAGCATCGAGACCCAGCAGCGTCTTGGGGTGCCCTCCAGCATCGCCAACTTTGCCGCCTCGTTCGGTGCCAACCTCGGCCAGAACGGCTGCGCCGGCATCTATCCGGCCATGATGGTGGCGATGATTGCCCCCATGCTCGGCATCAACCCCTTCGATCCCCTGTTCCTGCTGACTCTGCTGCCGGTGATTGCACTGGGCTCCATCGGGGTGGCTGGCGTCGGCGGTGGCGGCACCTTCGCCGCGCTGATCGTGCTCTCCACCCTCAACTTCCCCATCGCGCTGGTGGGGGTGATGATTGCCATCGAGCCGCTGGTGGACATGGGCCGTACCGCCCTCAACGTCAACGGCTCCATCATGGCGGCGATGATCACCAAGCGCCTGCTGGGTGAACAGGCGCAGAGCGACGTTGCGGAAGGCGAAGCGTCCCGAGTCGCCAGCTGACAGCCAGCATCGAAATGAGAGAAGCCCGCAGTTGCGGGCTTCTTTTTTGGGCGAAAGGTCGGGTTACTCGGCCGTGACGGGGTAGCCGGCCCCTTTCCAGGCGAAGATGCCGCCCGGCACCCGATAGACCTGTTGATAGCCCTGATTGACCGCCCAGGCGGCAGCATTGTGGCTGCGGCCGCACTTGACGAAGCCGCAATAGATCACCACGGGGCGAGCTTTGTCTTCACCCAGCAGCGCCTGGAACTGCTCCGGTGTACCGCTTCCCTCGACAATCTCGCTCCAGTTGTCGCCCGCTTTCGCCTCTTTCACGAAGGCAAAGTTCTTGGCGCCCGGGATGTGCTCCTTCTTGTAGGAGTCCTCATAGGGCATGGTGTCGATGATCACCAGCTCCTCGCCCTTGTCCATCCGGGTTTTCAGCTCGGCCACGGTCAGCAGCTGATAGCCCCCCTGCTGCGCCTCCTGTGCCAGCTGCACAGCCGATTGCTCAAGCTTCACCTCCTGCTCGAATTGGTTGTCGCCACAGCCCGCGAGGGCAAAGCTGGCGGCGATCAGCGAGGCCACCAGAGTGCGGGATCGCAATGTCATCATGTCACTACTCCTTTAGTACGGGAAAAACGGGAACGGGAAAAACGGGGCGGGAAGTTCGCAGCAGGGCGCCCGCAAGCGTCAGTAGCAGCAGATCCCGCACAATGGCCTCCGGCAACGAGCTGAGATCTGCCCTGCCCAGACAGCCGCAAGAGATGTCGAGCCCGATGGCAACGCCATAGCCCAACACCGGAATAAACAGGGCGAGCAGCCCGATCACCAGCCACAATCCCCAGCGCCGGTTGGCGATGACTGCCAGCCCTGCGCAGAGCTCAAGGGCGAGCAGTCCCCAGGCGGCGAACGGGATCAGCGGCGGCCAGATCAGGCCAAAGGCGCCGATCTGCTCGATGAACAGGGCGGGGGAGGCCAGCTTGAACCCGGCGGAGGCGAGAAAGAATCCCCCCAGCGCCAGCCTGGCCAGCATGCGCAGATAAACAGCCATGGGATAGCTCTTTATCATCCATGACTCCGACTGCCAGCCACAGGCGTTTGCTTAGCCATGTCCTGACTATCGGCCGGATAGCGGGCCAGCTCCTGATAGTCGCCGTCCGCTTCGCAGCGAAAGACGGCGGCGGTTTCGCCGTGCTGGCACCACTGTTGCCACTCGTCTGGCGGGCAGTGGAGGCGAATGGCGAGGCCACAGCCGGCGCTGAGCAGGCGCGGCACATCGCAGACCCGAAACGACTGACCGTGCTGATCCAACCGCTTGCGCAGCCTGACCGTGCCGAGGGTGGAGTGGAACAGGTAGAGAAACTCCTGATTCATCATTTGCCTCCCGTGCTGGCGCGCGCGCCGACGCCGAACAGGGCGGCCCCCAGCGCACCGGCAAACTGGGCATCCGGGTGGGTGGCCACTTCGCAGCCCAACCCTTCGGCCAGATAGTGGCGGAAGGTGGCACAGTGGCTGACTCCGCCGGTAAAGAGCACGCTCGGTCTGGCGCCGAGGCGGCCGATAAAGTTGGCACTGCGCCGGGCCATGGAGCGGACGATGCCGGCCAGGATCGACTCGGCCGGAATGCCCGCCGAGCGCAGGCTGATCGCCTCCGATTCGGCAAACACGGTGCACATGCTGCTGATGTCGTGGGGCTCGGCCCCTTGCAGCAGTTCGTCAAGCTGCTCGACCCGCGCCCCCAGAGTGCGGGTGATCACCTCGAGAAAGCGACCGGTACCGGCGGCGCACTTGTCGTTCATCAGAAAGTCGGTGAGGTTGCCGTCGCTATCGAGCTGGATCACCTTGCTATCCTGCCCGCCGATGTCGATGACGGTGTGTACCGACGGGCAGAGCAGGCGCGCCCCCAGCCCGTGGCAGGAGATCTCGGTAACCCGGCGATTGGCGAACGATGCCAGATCGCGGCCATAGCCGGTCAGGGTCAGGTGGGGGCGCTCTGGCAAATCGGCCGAGAGCTCCTCCCAGCCTTGCTCGATGGCAGCCAGCGGACGAAAGGGGGTCGGCACCAGAAAACGGCGGACGATACGCCCGCTATCCTTGTGGTCGAACAGGATCCCCTTGGTCGCGGTGGAGCCCGAGTCAATCCCGATGGAGAGTGACACGGCGCCTCCTTACAGCATTTCGATAAAGGCGGCCAGCCGGGTCGCCAGTTGCCCCTTGTCGGCGCTGGAGTAGTCAGTCTCGACCGCCATGTAGGGGATGCCGTGGCGTTCGCGCACATGGCGCTTGATGGCGAGCGACTCCACCGCATAGGTGTGGCAGGCCTGCAGGATCACATCGATCACCCCGTCTGCCTGATACTCCTCCACCATCTGGCTCAGCAGCTTCATGCGCTGGTGGTTGGGGGAGATGCAGGAGCAGCCGATGGCCAGATACTTGTCGGTCAGCGCATCGAACAGGTCACCCTCCTCGCTGACGCACTGCTCGGTCGCCTTGGCGCCGGTGCAGTTCTCGTAACCTACAACCCAGCCGCCGTGCTCCTCGATAAGGCGCACAACCTTGTCGGCCGCGCCGCCGATGGGGCAGCCGGTGATGAGGATGCGCGGACGGGCATCAAGCCGCTTGCCCTCGGCATACTCGGCCTTGATGCGGCGGGTCATCTCCTGCAGCTCGCTGATGAGCTGCTCCTTGTCGAAGCGGAAGGTGGCGCCATAGACCACCTTGAGGATGTCGGTGCCGCTCAGCGCCGGCGGATTGAGCTGGCCCAGCCGGTAGAAGTCGGCCAGTGCGCGGCGCTCGCGGTTTTTCAGCACGATGGCCTCTCGCAGCGCCTGCTCGCTGATGGGCTTGCCGAACTGCTGCTCCAGCAACTCCTTGAAGCGGACGATTTCGCTGCGCCACAGGGTGCGGGAGGCTTCGTCATCGGCGCGATTGGGCAATTGCATCACATGCACCGGTTTGAACTCGGCCATGTACTCGTACATCTTCTTCTTGCCGTCGCAGGTGGTTTCCCCCACCACCAGATCGGAGAAGTAGAAGTAGGGGCACTTGTCGGTCTTGCCGAAACCGTAGCTGCTTTTGATCAGCGGGCAGAGGTTGCGGGGCAGGTCTTTCTCGGCCTCCTCGATGGTCTCGTCGCTGGTGGAGCAGAGCGATACCACCACGGCGCCGGCGGCCATCGCCACCTCCTGTGGCATAAAGGTACAGTAGGTGCCGACCAGGGGGATCTGTCGCTCCTTGAGTGCCATTACAGCCAGAAAGCCCTGACGACGGGCATCTGAAAAACTATCGAATATGGCTGGCAACTCGGTGATAAGTGACATAGGCGATCCTGCCCTGATGAGAGAAATGAAGAGACGGACGAGCCATCCGTGACGGCACATCCAACCGCGAGAATTATACCTTTGGGGGTAATTCGAAAATTGCGGTGGATCACAAGGTGTCAGGTAAATCCTTAATGACAGGCAGGTTATTGAGAAGGGGGCTGGCAGGTTGAAGGGGCTACAGGGGGAATAAAAAACGGGCACCGCGAGGTGCCCGTTTTGGTCATTAGTGGCGCAGGCCGGTGCCGCGGGAGATGAGCCACCAGGCGATACCGTAGAGGGCCACGATAAAGCCGATGATGATGAGGTAGGCGGTGCCGAGTGGCACGTCGGAGATACCGAGGAAGCCGAAACGGAACGCGTTCACCATGTAGATGATGGGGTTCACCTGGGAGACCCCCTGCCAGAAGGGGGGCAGCAGGCTGATGGAGTAGAACACCCCGCCCAGATAGGTGAGCGGCGTCAGCACGAAGGTGGGGATGATGCTGATGTCGTCGAAAGTCTTGGCAAAAACCGCGTTGATGAGGCCACCCAGCGAGAAGAGGATGGCGGTCAGCAGCACGGTGACGCAGACGCTGAACAGGTGGTGGATCTGCAGCGGCACGAAGAAGAGCGACACCAGGGTGACAATGAGGCCGACGCAGAGGCCGCGCGCCACGCCACCGCCGACGTAACCGGCGATGATGACGTAGTTGGGCACCGGTGCCACCAGCAGCTCCTCGACGTTGCGCTGGAACTTGGCGCTGAAGAAGGAGGAGGCGACGTTGGAGTAGGAGTTGGTGATCACCGACATCATGATGAGGCCGGGCACGATGAACTCCATGTAGGTGAAGCCGCCCATGTCACCGATGCGCGAACCGATCAGGTTGCCGAAGATGACGAAGTAGAGGCTCATGGTGATGGCGGGCGGCACCAGGGTCTGGATCCAGATCCGGGTAAAGCGGCTCACCTCTTTGGCCAGAATGCTCTTGAAGGCGATGTAATAAGTGGTCAGGTTCATGCTTTTCTCCCCTCTTCGACCAGGGTGACAAACAGCTCTTCCAGCCGGTTGGCCTTGTTGCGCATGCTCAGTACCTGCACCTGCTGGTGTGACAGCTGCTCGAACAGGCTGTTGAGGGACTGGCTCTTGTCGAGATCCACTTCTAGGGTGCGCTCATCTTGCATGCGGCCGTTGAATTCGGGCACGTTTGGTACGGCAGAACCTGGCGCCAGATCGAGCAGGAAGGTCTCGCGACCCAGCTTGCCCAGCAGGTTTTTCATGCTGGTGTTCTCGATCAGGCGACCCTTGTCGATGATGCCGATGTTGCGGCAGAGCATCTCCGCCTCTTCCAGATAGTGGGTGGTGAGGATGATGGTGACGCCCTGCTCGTTGAGATCCTTGAGGAAACTCCACATGGATCGACGGATCTCGATATCGACCCCGGCGGTCGGCTCATCGAGGATCAGCAGCTTGGGTTCGTGCATCAGGGCGCGGGCGATCATCAAGCGGCGCTTCATGCCGCCGGAGAGGGTGCGGGCCGGCATGTCGCGCTTCTCCCACAGATCGAGCTGGCGCAGGTACTTCTCGGCGCGAATTTTGGCTTCTGCCTTGGGCACACCGTAGAAGCCGGCCTGATGGGTGACAATCTGGATCACCTTCTCGAACTGGCTGAAGTTGAACTCCTGCGGCACCAGCCCAAGCTGGGCCTTGGCCTCTTCCAGATGGGTATCGATGTCATAACCGAATACCTTCACCTTGCCGCCACTCTTGTTCACCAGCGAGCTGATGACGCCGATGGTGGTGGACTTGCCTGCCCCATTGGGGCCGAGCAGGGCGAAGAAATCCCCCTGCTTGACGGTGAGATCGATGCCTTTCAGGGCTTCGACGCCCCCCTGATAGGTCTTTTTCAGGCCGCTGATTTCCAGTGCGTTCATTGCAACCTCTAACTGGCTGAACCCGTCTTGATACAGAAAAGGCGGCCGAGGCCGCCTGAGACAGAAAATGGCGCAGCGCCACCTTGTTCGGTATGTTTTTTAACCTTGTTACTCTTGCGGTACCACTTTGCCGATGAAGGGCAGGTTGCGGTACTTCTGTGCGTAGTCGATGCCGCAGCCGACCACGAATTCATCCGGAATGGCAAAGCCGACCCAGTCAACCGGCACCTGCACTTCGCGGCGGGAGGGTTTGTCCAGCAGGGTGCAGATGGCGAGGGATTTCGGCTCGCGCAGGGAGAGGATCTCGCGCACCTTGTTGAGGGTGTAGCCGGTATCGATGATGTCTTCGACAATCACCACATCCTTGCCCTTGATGTCGTCATCCAGGTCTTTGAGGATACGCACGTCACGGGTGCTGTGCATGCCGGAGCCATAGCTGGAGGCGGTCATAAAATCCAGGGTGATGGGCAGCTGGCACTGACGGCAGAGGTCAGCCAGGAAGACGCAGGAGCCGCGCAGCAGACCGATCATTACGACTTCGTCGGAACCCTGGTAGCGGGCGGTGATCTCTTCACCCAATTTGGCGATCCGGGCGGCTACTTCAGCCTCGGAGATCATCACCTCGACAGTGTGTTTCATCACTTACTCCCATATGGCCAAAGGGAAACTGGCCGTTCATGAACATCAAAACCGATGATTCTACCACCCGTGTCGAGAGGCGCCATATATACGTGGTGCTTTTATCGGCTTATTTTAATTGATAGAGTTAGCAGGCACTCAGGCATGATTAGTTACAATACTATAAACACCATAATCAATAACTATTAGATGATAAAAACTATGGAACCACGCGCAGAAATAAGACGTCGTACCCGGCTGTCGCCGGAGGCTCGTCGCAATCAACTGATGGAATGTGCCATCGAAGTGTTCTCCCGCCGCGGTATCGGTCGTGCCGGTCACGCCGAAATTGCCGAGCAGGCCAAGGTCTCTGTTGCCACCGTCTTCAACTATTTCAACACCCGCGAGGAGTTGGTAGATGAGGTATTGGCCGAGATCGAGCGCTTCGTGAATCAGATGTTGTCGCAGGCATACAGCGGCAATGGTTCAATCTTCGACAAGATCAAGCGCCATGTGAGCTTGTCCGTCGATGCGGCCTATGACCAGCCCGATTACGCAGGTATCTGGCTGGAGTGGAGTTCCTCGGTTCGGGAAGAGGTATGGCCTCGCTATACCCGGCTGCTCGATCAGTGCCTTGAGCTGATCGCCAGCGAGCTGCAAACCGCCATGGATGCAGGGGAGATCACCAGCGTGCTGTCGGCACAGGATCTGGCCCGCTCTCTGACCGGTTTTGGCTATGTGATGATGCAGATGATCAATCAACCTCAGCGCCCGGCGCGCGAAGAGGTGACTGATTTCCTGTTCAAGTACGTGACTGCACCTATTCAGGCTTGCTGATACGGCTTAACGAAAAAAGGCGCCCCTCATCGAGGGGCGCCTTTTTTTATCCGGCTTGTCTGGCCAGCTCAGCCGTGGCCATAGCCCCAGCGGCTGGTCAGCTCATGCTCGACACCCAGATGATCGAGGATGCGGGCGACCATAAAATCTACCAGATCCGCGATGCTTTTCGGCTCATGATAGAAACCCGGTGCGGCAGGCATGATGGTCACCCCGAGCCGCGCCAGTTTCAGCATGTTCTCCAGATGGATCGCCGAGAAGGGGCTCTCGCGGGGCACCAGAATGAGCTGGCCGCGCTCCTTGATCACCACATCCGCCGCCCGCTCCAGCAGGTTGTCGGAGGTACCGTTGGCAATGGCCGAGACGGTGCCCATGGAGCAAGGGCAGACCACCATCTGCTTGGGGGCCGCCGAGCCGGAGGCCACCGGCGAGAACCACTCCTCCTTGCCGCAGGCGACTATCTGACCCTCTTTGGCGCCATATTGGCGACAGAGATACGCCGATAGCTCCTTCGGTGAGCCCGGCCACTCCTGCTGTTGCTCGGTCTTGAGTACCACCCGTGCCGCTGAGGAGGCGAGCAGGTAGACCCGATAGTCCGCCTGCACCAGACACTGGAGCAGGCGCAGGGCGTAGGGGGCGCCGGAGGCACCGGTCAGCGCCAGGGTGATCGCTTTGTTCATAGTTCGCCGTGGTAATCCTTGAGGCGGGCGATCAGCTTGTCATGAATGCCGCCGAAGCCGCCGTTGCTCATGATCAGAATATGGTCGCCATCGCGGCTCTCGGCCACCAACCGGTTGATCAGGGTATCCAGATCGTTGAACACCTTGGCCGGTCGGGTCATATGGGTCGTCACCTCGCCGAGATCCCAGCCGATGTTGGGGGGCTGGAAGAAGAACACCTCGTCGGCGCCATCGAAGCAGCCAGCCAGCTCCTCCTTGTGAACACCCAGCTTCATGGTGTTGGAGCGTGGCTCCAGCACCGCCAGAATGCGGGCTTCACCCACCTTGGCGCGCAGACCGCCGAGGGTGGTCTCGATGGCAGTGGGGTGGTGGGCAAAGTCGTCATAGACACTGATACCGGCCACTTCCCCTTTCAGCTCCATCCGCCGCTTGGGTGATTTGAACTGGCAGAGCGCCGCAATACCATGCTCCACCATGACGCCGGCATGACGGGCGGCAGCGATGGCCATCAGGCCATTGTTGACGTTGTGCTCGCCGATGCACTCCCAGTGCACCTCGCCCTGCTTTTCGCCATCCAGCCACACCTCGAAGGCGGAGCCGTCATCGGCCAGCTTGACCGCTTTCCACTTGGCGTCGTCCTGACCCACCAGCTCTACCTCGCTCCAGCAGCCCATCTTGCGCACGGCGGTGAGGTTGTCATCCGCCTGCGGGAACAGCACCCGGCCGTTGCTTGGCACGGTGCGCATCAGGTGGTGGAACTGACGCTGGATAGCGGCGAGATCCGGGAAGATGTCCGCGTGATCGAACTCCAGGTTGTTCATCACCAGGGTGCGCGGGTGGTAGTGGACGAACTTGGAGCGCTTGTCGAAGAAGGCGCAGTCATATTCGTCCGCTTCGATCACGAAGAAGGGGGCAGAGCCGAGGCGGGCCGAGACCGGGAAGTTGCCCGGCACGCCGCCAATAAGGAAACCGGGCTCCAGCTTGGCGTACTCCAGCACCCAGGCCAGCATGCTGGCGGTGGTGGTTTTGCCGTGGGTACCGGCAACGGCCAGCACCCAGCGATCCTGCAGCACATGCTCCAGCAGCCACTGGGGGCCGGAGATGTAGGGCAGATTGCGATCCAGCACATATTCAACACAGGGGTTGCCACGGCTCATGGCGTTGCCAACCACCACCAGATCCGGCGCCGGATCAAGCTGGGAAGGGTCATAGCCTTCGGTCAGTTCGATGCCCTGTTGCTCGAGCTGGGTGCTCATGGGGGGATAGACGTTGGCGTCCGAGCCGGTCACCCGGTAACCAAGCTGTTTTGCCAACACCGCCACACCACCCATAAAGGTGCCGCAGATCCCGAGAATGTGAATATGCATACCGCTTCCTTTCGCAGTAAAGGGAAGTGCGCATTCTAGCAAGGTGACAGAAATTTGGCAGACCCAAGGGGGAGGCTGGCAGGAATTAAGTTGGTAGGGATGGGGCTTGATTTCAAATGAAAGCGCTTTAAAATGCCCCATTTTTGTGACGGCGGTAACATATTTTCGGCCGTTGCCCTTTCCGAGGAGAGTCTGCATGGGCAAGTTTCTGCTTTGCTATCTGGTCGGTGGTCTGGTGGCCATCAGTTGGGCTGCGCAGCCGGCTCATGGCCCTTGGGATCAATGGGATCTCGCGATTTTTCACACCGTCAACGCCTGGCTGGGCGAGTCTGCTCGCTGGGCGGATCTGGTGGCCATCACCAACAACCGGCTGTTCGATCTGGTGGTGCTGGGCTGCATGGGATTGATCCTGGCCCGCAACTTCTTTGCCCGTGATATGGCTGGTCGCCGTCAGCTGGTGGCGATGGGCATAGTGATGCTGCTGAGCGCAGTGGTAATCAACCAGCTTGGTCACCAGTTGCCGGTGGAGCGACCCAGCCCGACCCTGATGGTGAGCGATGCCCTGCGAGTCACCCATCTCAGCGAGATCCCGACCAAGGACTCTTCCGGTGACAGCTTCCCGGGGGATCACGCCCTGTTCCTGATGATCTTTGCCGGCTTTGCTCTGCGCTACCTGCCTCGCAGTGCCGGGATCTGCGCTCTGCTGATGGTGCCGGTCTTCTCTGCGCCCCGAATTTTCTCCGGCGCCCACTGGTTTACCGATGTCTATGTCGGCGCGCTGGGACTGGCGACCCTCTGCCTGCCATGGTTGTTGCTGACCCCGCTGTCGGATCGCCTGATTGCACGGATCGAACCCTATCTGGCCCCTTTGCCGCTGCTGCGTAGTCAGACCCACTGATTGAACGCCGCAAATTAAAACGCCCCGACATCTTCATGCCGGGGCGTTTTGCTATGGCCAGCTCGAGGATTAGCCCTGATAGCCGTTGGGGTTCTGGCTTTGCCAGCGCCAGGTATCGGCCATCATCTGCTCCAGACCACGCTCTGCATGCCAGCCCAGCTCGGCACGGGCCTTGTGCGGCTCTGCCCAACACTCGGCGATGTCGCCGGGGCGGCGTGGCTTGATCTGGTAGGGAATGGGTCGGCCGCTGGCCGCTTCAAACGCCTTGATCATCTCCAGCACCGAGTAACCCTGACCTGTGCCCAGGTTATAGGTAAAGACGCCGGTATCCGACGCGATGCGCGCCAGCGCTTTGAGGTGACCGATGGCCAGATCCACCACGTGGATGTAGTCGCGCACCCCGGTACCGTCCGGCGTCGGGTAGTCGTTGCCAAATATCCCCAGCTCCTTCAGCTTGCCCACACCGACCTGACTGATATAGGGCAGCAGGTTGTTGGGGATGCCGTTGGGATCTTCCCCGATGAGGCCGCTCTCGTGGGCACCGACCGGGTTGAAGTAGCGCAGCAGCACGATGGCCCAGCGGGGATCGGATTTGGCGAGATCGCGCAGGATCTCCTCCACCATCAGCTTGGAGCGGCCATAAGGGTTGGTGGCGCTGGTGGGGAAATCTTCCCGCAGCGGTACCGAGGCGGGATCGCCATAGACGGTAGCCGAGGAGCTGAAGACCAGCCGGAACACGCCAGCCCTGGCCATCTCTTCGCACAGCACCAGGGTGCCGCTGATGTTGTTCTGGTAATAGGTGAGCGGGATCTGGCTCGACTCGCCGACTGCCTTGAGCCCGGCGAAATGGATCACCGACTCGATCTGGTGGGCAGCAAACAGCTGTTGCAGGCAGGCTCTGTCCAGCACATCCCCTTCGACGAAGATGACCGGCTTGCCGGTGATCCGTTCGACCCGCTTGAGTGACTCCGGTGAGGAGTTGGAGAGGTTGTCCAGCACCACCACCTGCTGCCCGACGTTCAAGAGTTCAACCAGGGTATGGGAGCCGATATAGCCGGCGCCCCCTGTAACCAGAATTGTCATTTTTTATCCCGTCTTCGACTGAAACTGGAGCTGAGTCTACCTGCCCGGCCCACTCGGGAAAAGCGCGAGATGCCAGGAACGCACCTCAATAGTCGACGCTGACATCTCCGCTGGCGGTGCAGGAGCAGGCCAGTGCCACTCCACCTTCGAGATCCTGCGCGCTCAGGGTCATCACGCTCTGGCGCTCGATCTCGCCTTCCGTGGTGCAGCGGCAGGCACCGCATACCCCGGCGCGGCAGGCCGCCATCATGGTATTCCCCGCCCCCTCCAGCGCCGCCAGCAGGGTCTGACCCGGCAGGATCTTCACCTTCTTGCCGCTCTTTTTCAGGGTCAGCCAGAAGTGGTCGCTGCCGGCCGCAACTGGCGCTGCACTCAATGTAACCGCAGGCAGACCGAACGACTCCTGGTGCAACTGTGCTGCCGGTAGCCCCAGCTCCGCCAGCATGGTGCAAACTGTGGTCATGTAAGGCGCGGGCCCACACAGATAGACGTGGCGCGCGAGCAGGTCAGGTGCCAATTCCTTCAACATGTCCGCTGTGAGTCGGCCCACCCAGGGGTGATCTGCAGGGGCCTCTTCCAGAATCAGGGCGTGCCGTACACCGGCATGGGCCGCGGCCAGCGCAGCCAAGTCGTCTGCGAAGATCACATCCTTCGGCGAGCGGGCACTGTGTATAAAGCAGATGTCGGCGGCCGGTCGTTTGGCCAGCTCGTCCCGCAACATGGCCCACATGGGGGTGATGCCGGAGCCGGCACTGAGCAACAGCGGCCGCTGGCAGGGCAAGGCAGTCAGGTTGAAGTCGCCGAAGGGGCCATCCACCCGGATCACGTCCCCCACTTGCAGGGTCTGGTGCAGGTGGTGGGAGACCAACCCCACATCCTTGATGGTGATTTGCCAGCAAGCATCCTGCGGGCTGGAGGAGAGGGTATAGGCGCGGCAGTGGGGCTTGCCGTCAATCTCGGTATGCAGGGTGACGCACTGGCCAGCCAGCACGGCTGGCAGGCCGCCCGTCTGCGGCACGAACTGCCAGCTCGCCACGTCGTGGGTATCAGACCGGCGACCGATGCAGCGCAGGGTCAAAGAGGTGGAGGTCATCGCAAGGCTCCTCTTGCTCGGAAATGGCTTTGAAAAAAGGCGAGCTCAATGGCTCGCCAAACGCTTACAACATGCTGGAATGTCAGGCCGCCAGGATCTCGGCCAAGTCAGCCTCGGCCGTGGTGGTCCCTTTCAGGCCAAACTGCTCCTCCAGCACCTTGAGCAGGGCCGGGGTGAGGAAGGCGGGGGCGGTCGGGCCGGTACGGATGTCCTTCACACCCAGCGCCAGCAGGGTGAGCAGGATGACGATGGCCTTCTGCTCGAACCAGGAGAGCACCAGCGTCAGCGGCAGATCGTTGACGCCGCACTCGAACGCCTCGGAGAGCGTCAGCGCCAGCTGGATGGCGGAGTAGGCATCGTTGCACTGACCCACGTCCAGCAGACGCGGAATGCCGCCGATGTCGCCAAAGTCGAGCTTGTTGAACTTGTACTTGCCACAACCCAGCGTGAGCAGCAGGCTGTCGCGCGGCGCCGCCTTGGCAAATTCGGTGAAGTAGGCGCGCTCGGCCTTGTCGCCGTCACAGCCACCCACCAGGAAGAAGTGGCTGATCTCCCCGGCTTTGACCTTCTCAATCACCGCGGGGGCGGCCTGCATCAGGGCGTTGCGGGCAAAGCCGATGGTGATGAAGTGCTCGAGTTCGATGTGCTTGAAGCCTTCCAGTGCTTGCGCCTTGGCGATCACGGCGGAGAAATCATCCCCCTCCAGGTGGGTGACGCCCGGCCAGCCGACGATGGAGCGGGTGAAGATGCGATCCGAGTAGTTGCCCACATTCGGGTCGATGATGCAGTTGGAGGTCATCACCACAGCGCCCGGGAAGTTGGCAAACTCCTTCTGCTGGTTCTGCCAGGCGGAGCCGTAGTTGCCCACTAGATGGGGGTACTGTTTGAAGAAGGGGTAGGCCAGCGCGGGCAGCATTTCGCCATGGGTGTAGACATGAATGCCGGTCCCCTTGGTCTGCTCCAGAATGAGCTTGAGATCCATCATGTCGTGGCCGGAGACCAGAATGCACTTGCCGGGAATCGGGGTGACCCTGACCCGGGTCGGCTCTGGGTGGCCGAAGGCGCTGGTTTCACCCAGATCCAGCATCTCCATGATTTTGAAGTTGAGCTGGCCGATCTCCATGGCACAGCTGAACAGCCGACCCATTTCGCTCGGGTCTGTGCTTAGCCAGCTCATGATGCGGTGGAATTCAGCGGTCACTTCGTCACTCTGCTGATCCAGCACCCGGGCGTGCTCCATGTAGGCGGCAGCACCCTTGAGGCCGTAGAGGCAGAGCAGGCGCAGCCCCATGATGTCCTCGTTCACCTCGCTCTTGCCCCGATTGGGGGCGGCTGGCGCGGCATGGGCGAGCTGTTCCAGCAGCTTGGCACCGGGCTCGAAGTGGGCGGATGATGGCAAATCGTTCACCTGCACCGCCATGGCAGTCAGACGATCGGCCAGCTGCTGGCGATAGGCGAGGGCCTGATTGACGTAAGCCACGATGCGGGCAGAGTCGAAGTTGACGTTGGTGAGGGTGGCGAAGAAAGCCTTGGGTACGAAGGCATCGAACTCGCGATCTATGATGCCCTGCTCGCGGGCAACCAGAGCCCAGGCGCTAAGACCCTGCAGGGTATAGATCAGCACATCCTGCAGATCCGAGGTTTCCGCCGTCTTGCCGCACATACCTTGTGCGTAGGCACAGCCGTTGCCAGCCGGGGTACGAATTGTCTGTTCACATTGCACACAAAACATCATGCCTCTCCTAATTGGACATTTCAGTTGTCTGTTTTATGGCGATTCTATTCCTACGTCTCAGAACTTAATAGGCATTCATTTTGCCAATTAAGGTTCCCTTGATGCAGATCAAAAACAAAAAAGCCGCCCAAACAGGGCGGCAAGCGGGTGGATAAAAGGAGAGACAACTCGGGTTCGCAACAAAGCTCACTTCAACAATGGGTCAGGCCAGGTAGGCGCGCAGCATCCAGACCAGTTTCTCCTGCTGCTGCACGTAGTCGGAGAGGATGGACGCTGTCCCTTCATCACCGGCATCGGCGGCCTGAGCCAGAATGCGGCGCTGAGCCACCAGCAGTTCACGGAAGCTCCCCAGCAGGGATTCGACACAGGCACGACCGTCGTGCAGCCCTTTCTGTTCGGGAATAGCGGAGACCTTGATGTAGTCGCTGAAGCTGTGCAGTGGCACGCTATCCAGGGTCAGGATGCGTTCTGCCAGGGCATCGACTTTCAGCAGCAGGTCGTTGTAGATCTCCTCGAACTTCAGGTGCAGCTCGAAGAACTGGTTGCCACGGATATTCCAGTGGAAGCCGCGGACGTTCATGTAGAGGATCTGGTAGCTGGCCAGCAACTTGTTCAGCTCGGCAGCCAGAGCTTGTGATTGAGCGGTATCAAGACCAATCGGGCTTTTCATCATTCACCTCCAGATAAGGAAATCGGGTTTGACAATCTGTCTTGGAACGAACTCAGATTAACCCCTTGTTATTTGAAGGGATAATCGCTCGTACCTAACAGTTTGATAGCGAGTGGCTATCAAAGCGGGGAGGGAAGTGGAGAAAGGGTGGGCTAGTTTGGGTACTTCTCGAGCAGGGCCATCAGGATGGCCTGACACTCGCTATCCGGCTCACTATCGACTTTGCCGGCGCGAAAGTGGAGCTGGAAGGCACGCATGACGGAGCGGCTCTGCTCGTCCCACTGGCCGCTTTGTGACAGGCCGTAGCCGTAGCGAGCCAGCTGCTGCTGCCACATGGTGGCACTCCATTCGGGCAGAGGATTGGCAAGCAGCTCTGCCACCCGGCTTTCATCTGGCCAGGCGCCGACACCGTACTCCAGATAGAGCTGACGCCAGGGGAAGTGGGGGCCGGGATCCTGCTTGCGCTCGGGGGCGACATCGCTATGAGCCAGCACCTGGGTCGGCGGGATCCGGTAACGGTCGACCAGCTTGCGGCTGAGGGCGCCGACGGCGGCAATCTGCTGCGGGGTATAGGGTTGCCAGCGGCGGGCATGGGGGGCCAGCTGCTCATCTTCCGGCGGATAGCCGAGATTGACGATCTCGATGCCGAGCGAGCTGGCATTGAGCCCGGCATATTGGTGCCAGCGGCTGCGCCCGGCATGCCAGGCGCGCTGGCTGTCCGGCACCAGCTGATAGACGGGGGGCGGTGTCTCGCGGCTGTCACGGGGGAGCAGGTAGTGGGCGCTCACCTTGTGCTCCGGCTCGGTCAGCAGGCGCAGGGAGTGGGCGTCATCCTCGTCGGTGTAGTGCAGGATAAGAAAGGCGATCCGCTCGTTCTGGTTGGCGCTCTGATAGCGAGTGGAGAGCTGGTAGCTCTGCTGATTGCAGCCTTGCAGCAGAGAGCCAAGCAGCGTGCCAAGAAGCAGCGATGCGACGATGCGCCATCCCCTGACTGCTCGACGTTTGGGCAGTGTGATGGAGAGGCGCTTCGTCATGGCTGCTGGCCTGCCGGTTGAGCGGTGCAGTTAGCTGCGGTATTTGGCGGTGAGGCCGAGCAGGAAGTTGCGCAGGATCTGATCCCCGCAATCCTGATAGTGCTTGTGATCTTTGGAGCGGAACAGGGCGCTCAGCTCGGATTTGGAGAGGTTGAAGTTCGCCAGCTTGAGGGTCGCGAGCATATCCTCTTCCTTGAAGTTGAGGGCGATGCGCAGCTTGCGCAGGATCAGGTTGTTGTTGATCCGGTTTGGCACCACCTGGGGCGGCGCATCTTCCCGCACTCCGCGGCGGGTGACGATGAGACCGTCGAGGAACTGGCTCAGGGCGGAGTCGGGGCAGGCGGCATAGCCCGCTTCCTGTACTTCTCCCTCTTCGGCCTCTTTCATCAGCCAGCCGTGCAGTTGAGCATGGTCGATGGCCAGATTGCCCTTGGCAAACATCGCGACCATCTCGTCGTTGCTGATGGTGAGGGCGTAGCGCAGGCGGCGCAGAATATCGTTGTTGGTCATGCTGACTCCTGTTTAAACGGCGCAACTTTACCATCTGTCGGCCCCCGCGTCAGAAAAAGCGGGGTAACGATATCCAGGGCGTGAACCAGTCTGGCTCAATTCAGGTAGCGTGGCGACTCCTGGCGCACCAGTTCAAGGGCATCCTGCAGCTCCAGCAGCTCGGGCTCCAGCTCGCTGACCAGCACGCCGTCGCGCAGCTGTTGCTCCAGTTGTGACAGCAGTCGCTGCAGACCGGGCACCCCCGAGTAGGCGCAGCCGCCGTTGAGACGATGGAGCTGTGCCAGCACTTCGCTGTCGTCGATGGCATCCGCAAGGGCGGCATCCAGCACAGGCTCCACCTCGTCGAAACTGGCCAGCAGCATGGTCAGCATCTCTCTGGCCAGATCCTCCTTGCCGGCCGCCTGACGTACCGCCAGCGCCCAGTCGATCTGCTGATCGCCGACGATCTGGTGACGGCGATGGGCAAAGTCGGTGATGAGTCTGGCCAGCATGCTCTCGTCGATGGGCTTGGCCAGATAGTCATCCATCCCCTGGCGGATCAGGCGCTCCCGCTCGCCGGGAATGGCGTGGGCGGTCACCGCGACGATCGGCGTCTCGGTATTGAGGGACTGGCTGCGGATCGCCTGGGTGGCGCTGATGCCATCCATGATTGGCATCTGGATATCCATGAAGATGATGTCGAACGGCTGGCTCTGGGCCTGTTTGACCGCCTCCTTGCCGTTCTTGCAGAGCACGACCTGAGTCACCATCTCCCTGAGCATGGCGGCGATCAGCTTGAGGTTGGCGGCGTTGTCATCCACTGCCAGCACCTTGATCGGTTGCAGCTGGCGAGCAGATGGCTGGGCCGGCAGTTGCTGGCGGCTTGCCTCCGGGGTGAGCAGTGCGTGCAGCAGCTTGCGATGGTTGAGCGGTTTGGAGAGACAGTGCTGGGCACCGTGAGTCAGCATCGCCTCGTAGAGCGCGGGTTCATGGCTGCTGAGCAGCACTATGGTGTTCTGCTGCTGGCCGCTCAGGCTGTCGAGTCGGCTGATCACCTGTTGCGGCGTATGCAGGGTGCTGCTGCCAATGAGCACAATGTCCTGTTCACTCATCTCTGGCCAGGGGGCATCGTTTGTCAGTAGCTGCACATCGAGCTGCCACTCGGCCAGCAGCGCCAGCAGAGCGGCGCGAGCAAAAGGATCCGGCTCCAGCAGCCAGAGCCGTTTGTTGCGGATGCGATCCAGCGGCAGCTGATCGGTCTGGGGCAGGGGAGAGACCTCCAGATCCAGGCTGAAAGAGAAGACTGAGCCCTTGTCCAGCTCCGACTCGAAGCGGATCTGGCCGCCCATCTGCTGCACCAGCTTCTGGGTGATGACCAGACCCAGTCCGGTGCCGCCATAACGGCGCGAGATGGAGGAGTCGGCCTGATTGAAAGCCTGGAACAGCTGGCGCTGCTGCTCTTCCGAGATGCCGATGCCGGTGTCCCGGATCCGCACGTTGAGTTTCACCTTGTGGTTGCTGCTGCCGAGCTGCTCGATATGAACATCCACGTTGCCGCGCTCGGTGAACTTGATGGCGTTACCGGTGAGGTTGGTCAGCACCTGCTGCAGACGCATGGGGTCGCCGGTGAGGGTATCGGGGACATCCGCATCGACCCGCAAAGAGAGCTCCAGTTGCTTGTCGTGGGCGCTGGGGCCGAGCAGGTGCATGGTCTCGTTGAGGGTGTCGCGCAGGCTGAAGGGAATATGCTCCAGCTGCAGCTTGCCCGCCTCCAGCTTGGAGAAGTCGAGGATGTCGTTGATGATGCCAAGCAGGTTGCGCGCCGACTTCTCGATGGTCTGCATGTAGTCGGTCTGGCTCGGCGTGAGGCTGGTCTTGAGTAGCTGGCGGGTAAAACCGATGACGCCGTTGAGCGGAGTGCGCAGCTCGTGAGACATGTTGGCGAGGAACTCCGATTTGACCCTTGCCGCCTCCTGCGCCCGCTTCTTGGCCATGTCGAGCTCGACGTTCTGGATCTCGATCTGCTCCAGTGTCTCGCGCAAATCCGAGGTGGCCTGATCGATATTCTGCTGCATCTCCTCGTGATATTCGGAGAGCGCCTTGGCCATCGCGTTGATGCCGTTTTTCAGCATGTCCAGCTCGCCGGTCAGCTCACCGCTGACCCGGGTGTCGAGCCGTCCTTCCCGGATCTTGTGCACCGCCTGCACCATGTTGGTGATGGGCTGGGTCACGCTCTTGACCAGCCGGAAGCCAAACAGGGTACTGACGGCGACCCCGAGCAGCACCATGATGATGGCGAAGAAGGTATCGCGGTAGTGGAGCAGCATGGCGCGATCCGTGGTCATCTGCATCGAGATGTAACCGATCATCGGCGGCTCTACATCGCTGGGCAGCGGGAAGCCATCCATGGTGGTTTCGGCCTGGATCGGGGTGCGTAATATGATGTCGTCACCGTAGAGGGTGATACTGGTCAGCTCCGGAATCGGCTCGCCATCGGGCAGTTGCAACCGGGTGAAGTCCCTGTGGTAGTTGGACGTCACGAACAGCTGGTTGTCCTGAGTGAAGACGGCAATGGACTTGATGAGCGGCGAGTTCTTGCGATGGGTCAGACCAATCAGCCGCTTGAGGGATTCGCGGCTGTGCTGGGTCATACCATATTCACTGGCGATGGCCAGTGGCTCTATGATGTTGATCCCTTGATCGATCAGGTTGTTTTCCAGCTGCTGGTAGCGATGGAAGGTGAAGTAGCCGGCCATCAGGCCACCGATGATCAAGGTGGGTAATATGGTAAATGCCAGCACCCGCGCCCGAAGGCCGTATTTGGTCATACTATTATTCTTGTGGGACAATAGCCTGCTGCAGATTCCACAATCATGACATAGCCACCTATAGGCACCAAGTTTTATGGCCCAGTTTTTCAAGCCCCAAAAGAAATCCACCCAACCCCAACGCATTGAATTTACGGTAGACACCCTCGATCACCACTGTGTCGGGATCGGTCGTCATCAAGGCAAGGCGATCTTTGTTGAAGGGGCGCTGCCCGGCGAGACCATCAAGGCTCGCATCACCGAAGACAAAAAGCAGTATGGCCATGCCGCTCTGCAACAGGTGGTGACACCAGCCGCCAACCGCATTGCCCCCTTCTGCAGCCACTACCGCGAGTGCGGTGGTTGCAGCGCCCAGCATATGTCGGTGGCGGATCAGCAGGCAGCCAAGGCGGCCGGGCTGGTCAATCTGTTCGAGCGTCTCGGCAATATCAGTGCGCCGGTGCTGGAGCCGGTGCTGACTGGCGAGGAGCGTGCCTATCGCCGGGTCTGCCGGCTGGCCATCAAATTCGACAAGAACGGTCGCTGCACCCGGGTCGGTTTTCGTCGCCGCAACAGCAACGATCTGGTGGAGATCGAAGGGTGCCCGGTGCTGGCCGAACCGCTCTCTGCTCTGATTGCGCCGCTGCGCGAGTGCCTCAATCGCTTGAAGAGCCAGCGCGAGCTGGGTCATGCCGAACTGATCCAGGCGGAGCAGGGGATCATGATGCTGCTCCGTCATACAGGTCGTCCCAACGAGACGGATCGGGCGCAGCTGGTGGAGTTTGCAACCGAGCAGGGTATCGACCTCTATCTGCAGGCGGCCGACGACAAGATAGTGCCGCTGCATCAGCAGTTCGAGCCCTCTTACTCGCTGGATGGCCTGTCTCTTGCATTTGCACCGGGTGACTTCATTCAGGTCAACGGCCCCGTCAACCAGCAGATGGTCGATCAGGCGCTCTCATGGCTTGGGGCGAGCAAGGATGACAAGGTGCTCGATCTCTTCTGTGGCATCGGCAACTTTACCCTGCCGCTGGCCCGTCAGGCCCGCGAAGTGGTGGGGGTGGAAGGTGAGCTGGCCATGGTGGCGCGCGCCGAAGAGAACGCCCGTCGCAACGGCATCAGCAACGCCCGTTTCTACAAGGCGGACTTGAGCGGCGATATCGTCGGCATGTCCTGGGCGCGGGAAGGGTTCGATCTGGTACTGCTGGATCCGGCTCGTCCCGGTGCGCTGGAGGTGATGGAGCACGTCGTGAAACTTTCACCCAAGCGGGTGGTCTACGTCTCCTGTAATCCGGTAACGCTGGCGCGTGATAGCCAGGTGCTGGTGAAGGGCGGTTATCGACTGGTACGGTTGGGCATGCTCGACATGTTCCCCCACACCGGTCATCTGGAGTCCATGGCCCTCTTCGAGCGGGGCTAGCGAGTGCTCATCAGCAACCTGAACTGAAGCTGTTTGAGCAGACGTGATTGGGGTAACCTAGCCCCTCGTAATTCGGCTGGGCCTGCCGGAGAGACCTATTGTCTTTTTTGACAATATGCCTTGAAACCCTCTCCGGAAATCCCCATTTGAGGCGATCTCACAAGGGGTGAAAGTGACTACTTTCGGCCAAACACTTTAAAGGATTGATACCATGGTTGCGGTTCGCGATATTCATTTGAAAGACAACTTCACCCTGGAGGAGTGGGTCAGCTCGCTCACCCTGAGTGACAGTGACAAGGAGCAGTTGCGAACCGTCTACCAGTATTGCCTGACGTTGGGCGACGAGGCCCTCACCAGCAAGTTGCTGGTGCGCGGCATCGAGATGGTGGGCATCCTGCTGATGCTCAGCATGGATCTCGGTACCCTCAAGGCCGCCATCATCTACCCCTTTGTCGAAGCCGGTCTCATCAGCCAGGAGCGGATGGACGAGGATTTCGGGCCCAAGATCGCCAAGCTGGTGGAAGGGGTGCTGGAGATGGAGGCCATCCGCTCCCTGCAGACCCTGCACCGCAGCGAAACCTCGCCTGAGCAGGTCGACAATGTGCGCCGCATGCTGCTCGCTATGGTCGAGGATGTGCGTGCCGTGGTCATCAAGTTGGCCGAGCGGATCGCCTGCCTGCGGGAAGCGAAAAAGGCGGATGAAGAGACCCGGGTGCTGATGGCCCAGGAGATCACCAACATCTATGCGCCGCTCGCCAACCGGCTCGGTATCGGTCAGCTCAAGTGGGAGCTTGAAGATCTCGCCTTCCGTTATCTGCACCCGGAAACCTACAAGCAGATCGCCAAACAGCTGGATGAGAAGCGGCTCGATCGGGAGCGCTACATTCAGGAGTTTGTGCGCTCCCTGCGCGATGCGCTGAAAGAGGCGGGGGTCGAGGCCGAGGTCTACGGCCGGCCGAAACACATCTACAGCATCTGGCGCAAGATGCAGAAGAAGCATCTCGAATTCAACGAGCTGTTCGACGTGCGCGCGGTGCGGGTGGTAACCAAGCGGCTGCAGGATTGCTATGCGGCGCTCGGCATCGTTCACACCCACTTCCACCACATTCCCCGCGAGTTTGATGACTACGTCGCCAACCCCAAACCCAACGGCTATCAGTCGATCCACACGGTAGTGGTGGGGCCGGAGGGCAAGACGGTCGAGATCCAGATCCGTACCGACCAGATGCATCAGGATGCCGAGCTCGGCGTCGCTGCCCACTGGCGCTACAAGGAGGGTCCGCAGGCTGGCGGCAAGGCCAACACCTTCGAAGACAAGATCGAGTGGCTGCGCAAGCTGCTCGCCTGGCAGGAGGATCTCTCCGAGAGCGGCTCCCTGCTCGAGGATCTGCGCAGTCAGGTGTTCGAGGACAGGGTCTATGTCTTCACCCCGAAAGGGGATGTCATCGACTTGCCGGCGGGGGCCACTCCGCTCGACTTTGCCTATCACGTTCACAGCATGATCGGCCACCGCTGTATCGGTGCCAAGATTGACGGCCGCATCGTGCCGTTCACCTACGCGCTGCAGACCGGCGATCAGGTGGAGGTGATCACCCAGAAGGAGCCGAACCCGAGCCGCGACTGGATGAACCCCAACGCTGGTTTCCTGCGCTCCAGCCGGGCGCGGGCCAAGGTAGCGACCTGGTTCAGAAAGCTGGATCGGGACAAGAATATCGTGGCCGGTCGCGAGCTGTTCGAGAAGGAGCTGGATCGCCACAACCTCAGCATGTCCAAGATCGACAAGGGCAACATGCTGCGCCGCTTCAATCTGGAGAGCACCGACGATCTGCTGGCTGGTATCGGCAGCGGCGATATCCGCATCAACCAGGTGCTCAACTATCTCGACACCTGCTACAACAAGCCGACGGCGGAAGAGGAAGATCGTCGCCTGCTGGAGAGGCTGGAGCAGAAGGCCAATGCGCCGATGCGCCACAAGCCCAAGGATCACATAGTCGTGGAAGGGGTCGGCAACCTGATGACCCATATTGCCCGCTGCTGTCAGCCGATCCCGGGCGATGCCATTCAGGGCTTCATCACCATGGGGCGCGGCGTCTCCATCCACCGAGAAGATTGCGAGCAGTTGAAAGAGCTTTCCCGTCGCAACCCGGAGCGACTGATCGATGCGGTGTGGGGGGAGAACTATTCCGGCGGTTACAGCCTCACCATCCGGATCATCTCCAATGATCGCTCCGGCCTGCTGCGGGACATCACTACCGTGCTGGCCAACGAGAAGATCAATGTGATGGGGGTACGCTCACGCTCCAACGTGCGCGAACAGACCGCCGAGATCGACATGGAGCTGGAGATCTACAACATCAACGCCTTCAACCGGGCGTTGGCCAAGCTCAGCCAGCTCAATGACGTAATTAGCGCCAAGCGCCTCTGATTGTCATCAAGAACCAACTTGTGACCGACCGCCAGGTCGGTCACTGTTTTGCCCCTGCGGTACGAATCAACAGGCGAATATCCTATGTCCCAACGTTACGACCTGCCCCAACTGCTCGACATCATGGCTCGCCTGCGCGATCCGCAAAACGGCTGCCCCTGGGATCTGAAACAGAACTTCCAGACCATAGTGCCGCATACCCTGGAAGAGGCCTACGAAGTGGCCGATGCCATCGAGACCGAAGATTGGCAGGGGTTGAAAGGGGAGCTGGGTGACCTGCTGTTTCAGGTGGTGTTTTACGCCCAGCTTGGCAAGGAGCAGGGGCTGTTCGACTTCGCCGATATCGTCGATACGGTGAGCGAGAAACTCATTCGCCGCCACCCCCATGTCTTCTCGGATGCCGACCTTGGCGACGAGCAGGCAGTAAAAGCGAACTGGGAAGCAGAAAAGGCCAAAGAGCGGGCGGCCCTCGACAAAGAGAGCGTGCTGGACGATATCCCGCTCTCGCTGCCGGCCCTGACCCGCGCCGCCAAGATCCAGAAACGCTGTGCCACCGTCGGTTTTGACTGGAAGACGCTGGGGCCGGTGGTGGACAAGATCCACGAGGAGATCGACGAGGTGATGGAAGAGGTGCTGATGGTCGATGTGGACGAGGCGCGGGTGAGCGACGAGCTCGGCGATCTGCTGTTTGCTACCGTCAATCTGGTGCGCCATCTGGGCAAGGACCCGGAGCAGGTGCTGCGGGGCGCCAACGCCAAGTTCGAGCGTCGCTTTCGTCAGGTTGAACAGATAATCGCCGCAGAAGGGCTGAAAATGACCGATTGCACCCTCGAAAAGCTTGATGCTGCCTGGGACAAGGCAAAGGAAACCGAGCAAAGTTGATTTGGCGCAAGATGGGGCGGCAAGGAGCCTGATAGATTTTTGCTCATTGTTTGGGAGAGGGGTTTTTGGTATACTGTTTCCCCGTCCTGCTTCATCCCCGAAGCACCCCTTAAAATTCCCTAAACTTCTTTCAGGTTCAGCATGACGACCAAATATATTTTTGTTACTGGTGGCGTTGTTTCATCCCTCGGCAAAGGCATTGCCGCAGCTTCTCTGGCAGCCATTCTGGAAGCCCGTGGTCTGGATGTGACCATCATGAAACTGGACCCCTACATCAACGTGGATCCGGGCACCATGAGCCCGACCCAGCATGGTGAAGTGTTCGTAACCGAGGACGGGGCCGAAACCGATCTGGATTTGGGTCACTACGAGCGTTTCATCCGCACCAAGATGACCCGTCGCAACAACTTTACCACCGGCCGTATCTACGCCGACGTACTGCGTAAAGAGCGTCGTGGTGACTATCTGGGCGCCACCATTCAGGTTATCCCGCACATCACCAACGCCATCAAAGAGCGGGTGATTGCCGGTGCCGAAGGCCATCAGGTTGCCATCGTCGAAGTGGGCGGTACCGTAGGTGACATCGAGTCCCTGCCGTTCCTCGAAGCCATTCGTCAGCTGGCTGCCGAAGTGGGCCGCAACAATGCCATGTTCATGCACCTGACTCTGGTTCCTTACCTGGCCGCTGCCGGTGAAGTGAAGACCAAGCCGACCCAGCACTCTGTAAAAGAGCTGCTCTCCATCGGTATCCAGCCGGATGTGCTGATCTGCCGCTCCGACCGTGCCATTCCGGCCAACGAGCGCGCCAAAATTGCCCTGTTCTGCAACGTGCCCGAGCGCGCCGTCATCTCCATGAAAGACGTCGACTCCATCTACAAGATCCCGGCACTGCTGAAATCCCAGAACCTGGACTCCTACTTCACCGAGCGTTTCGGTCTGGAGTGCAAGGAAGCTGATCTCTCCGAGTGGGAACAGGTTATCTACGAAGAGGCCAACCCGACTGGTGAAGTGACCATCGGTATGGTCGGCAAGTACGTCTCCCTGCCGGATGCTTACAAGTCCGTCAACGAGGCGCTCAAGCACGGTGGTCTGAAGACCCGTCACTCCGTCAACATCAAGTACATCGACTCTCAGGATATCGAGACCCGTGGCTCCGAGCTGCTGGAAGGTCTGGACGCAATCCTGGTGCCGGGTGGCTTCGGTGAGCGCGGCGTGGAAGGCAAAATCCTGGCTGCCCAGTATGCCCGCGAGAACAAGATCCCCTATCTGGGTATCTGCCTCGGCATGCAGGTTGCCATGATCGAATTCGCTCGCAACGTCGCGGGCATGGAAGGGGCTCACTCCTCCGAATTCAAGAAAGATTGCGCGTACCCGGTCGTCGGCCTCATCACCGAGTGGGTGGATGAAGAGGGCAATATCGAGACCCGTACCGAGAAGTCCGATCTGGGCGGTACCATGCGTCTGGGTTCCCAGCTTTGCCACCTGGTCGAAGATTCCAAGGTGCGTCAGATGTACGGCAGCCCGACCATTTACGAGCGTCACCGCCACCGTTATGAAGTCAACAACAAGCTGCTGCCGCAGATCGAGGCAGCCGGCCTGAAAGTGACCGGTCTCTCCGCTGACAAGAAGTTGGTGGAAATCATCGAGATCCCGGATCACCCCTGGTTCGTGGCCGCGCAGTTCCACCCGGAGTTCACCTCAACTCCTCGTGATGGCCACGCCCTGTTCGCCGGTTTTGTGAAGGCGGCAGGCGAGTATCAGAAGCGTAATTTGAAGTAATTGAAAATAAATGCGGTTGGGGCACTGTGCCACAGCCGCTTTTTTTGGCATATTTTTGTTGTTTTTTTACGAAACCTGAGGAAATACACATGTCCAAGATCGTTAAAGTGATCGGTCGTGAAATCATCGACTCCCGTGGTAACCCGACCGTTGAGGCCGAAGTTCACCTGGAAGGTGGTTTTGTTGGTATGGCAGCCGCTCCGTCTGGCGCGTCCACCGGTTCCCGCGAAGCGCTGGAACTGCGTGACGGCGACAAGAGCCGTTTCCTGGGTAAAGGCGTGCTGAAAGCCATCGAAGCCGTAAACGGCCCGATCGCTCAAGCTCTGCTGGGTAAAGATGCCAAGGACCAGGCCACTGTCGACCAGATCATGATCGACCTCGACGGTACCGAGAACAAATCCAAGTTCGGCGCCAACGCCATCCTGGCTGTTTCCCTGGCTAACGCCAAAGCTGCCGCTGCTGCCAAAGGCATGCCGCTGTACGCCCACATCGCCGAGCTGAACGGCACCCCGGGTGTTTACTCCATGCCGCTGCCGATGATGAACATCATCAACGGTGGTGAGCACGCCGACAACAACGTCGACATCCAGGAGTTCATGATCCAGCCGGTTGGCGCCAAGACCCTGAAAGAAGCCGTTCGCATGGGCGCAGAAGTGTTCCACAACCTGGCCAAAGTGCTGAAGTCCAAGGGCTACAACACTGCAGTTGGTGACGAAGGTGGTTTCGCTCCGAACCTGAAATCCAACGCCGAAGCGCTGGAAGTTATCGCTGAAGCCGTTGCCGCTGCCGGTTACAAACTGGGCACCGACATCACCCTGGCTATGGACTGCGCTGCTTCCGAGTTCTACGACGCAGAGAAGAAAGAGTACAACCTGAAAGGCGAGGGTCGTGTCTTCACCTCCAACGGTTTCTCCGACTTCCTGGCTGACCTGACCACCAAGTTCCCGATCGTCTCCATCGAAGATGGCCTGGACGAATCTGACTGGGAAGGTTTCGCCTACCAGACTGCTGAACTGGGCAAGAAAATCCAGATCGTTGGTGACGACCTGTTCGTAACCAACACCAAGATCCTGAAGCGCGGTATCGACAACGGCATCGCCAACTCCATCCTGATCAAGTTCAACCAGATCGGTTCCCTGACCGAAACTCTGGCAGCCATCAAGATGGCCAAAGACGCTGGCTACACTGCCGTCATCTCCCACCGCTCCGGTGAGACCGAAGACGCTACCATCGCCGACCTGGCTGTTGGTACCGCTGCTGGCCAGATCAAGACCGGTTCCATGAGCCGTTCTGACCGTGTTGCCAAGTACAACCAGCTGATCCGTATCGAAGAAGCTCTGGGTGCCAAAGCTCCTTTCCGCGGTCTGAAAGAAGTTAAGAACCAGGCTTAATCAAGCCTCGGTCGTCAACCTCGGTTGACCCGGCCAGACCTAAGGTTTGGCGAACAATCCGGAGCCCTTGTGGCTCCGGATTTTTTTATGCCTGTTTTCTGGCGCGATTGCCGGCGTGGCAGAAGTTGGCAGCGCAGCTGGCCAGCCAGAGCCAGCAATCCTCGACCGGCAACAGATACAAAGAAGCCCGCATGAAGCGGGCTTTTTGCTTGGGGTTGGGCTCAGCTCTTGGCGTGGTCAGCCTTGCTGTGGGGTTCAACTCCTGCAGTCGTTGCGGCGGCTGGGGCGCTCTGCTCGGCCAGCTGGGGCGCAAGCAGGCTGGCTGGGGCGAGCTGGCCATAGGCGCGCGACTTGCCGTCAAACAGCAGGCTCTGCTGATACCAGGTGGTGGCCCAGCTGAAGTCCCGCTCGCGGGCCGCCGCTTCGTCGCAAGGCTGCGGCCGGTGCAGTTGCAGATCCGCCTTCCAGTTAAAGCAGGTGAGCTTGTCCGGCTCGCGCATCGGATACTCGACGATCCGCTCGCCGTAGACCCGCCCTATGGTGCCGCTGGCGGCATAGATGCCCCCGCGCGGCGCTTCGCTTAGCAGGGAGTGGCCGGTAAACCAGGGCGCCTTGCCCCCCAGCAGGTCGAGGATGGTGGGGGCGATATCCTGCTGGGCGCCGATGCCCGGCTGATGGCGCGGGGCGATGGAGCCATCGGTGGCGAACATCAGGAAGGGGATCCAGTACCGCCCCATATGGCCGCTGCGCTCGCCAGCGGTGTGATCGGCGGTGATGACAAACAGGGTCGGGCCAAGGTTGGCTTGCTTGTACTCCTCGATAAAGCGGCCGAGCGCCTTGTCGGCATAGTGCAGCACGCTCATCTGCCGCTCGTTGCTGCTTTGGTCGCCAAACAGCCAGGGCTCGCCCGGCGGCAGCTGGTCATCGTGGGTGGTGGTGTTGTTGACCATGTAGAAGAAGGGGCGCGACTCCTCGCGCGCCTTGCTCAGGATAAAGCGGTAGAGATCCGGGTCCTGATAGCCCCAGCTGTTCTGCTCCACCTCGGCGGCGGGCATCTCCAGCTTGCCGTAAGAGGCCTGCGTCCCCAGCAGCTGGGCCAGTTGCCCGGTCTCCCCCTTGTGCATCCCCTGAAAGACCGCCGTGCTCCAGCCAGCGTCGCTCAACAGTTTGGGCAGGCACTCGTAGTGCTGATCCTGCAGCGGCGTATTGGGGATGCCCGCCTCCAGCGGATTTTGATAGGAGCAGAGCGCGGTAAAGAACCCCTCCACCGTGCGACGGCCGCCGGCGATCAGACCATCGGTGCGCAGCCCCTCGCGGTGCAGCGCATCCAGATGGGGAGTGACATTGGGCGCAGCCGGGTTGTAGCTCTGCATCAGCTCGGCAGGCCAGCTCTCCAGCAGCATCAGGATAACGTTCATCTTGCGCTGCGGCGGCTGGTAGGGGGCGTGGCCATCGAGCTGGGCCAGCGTCGCCAGCTGCTGTGCCGCGGGTGGCGGCAGCTGCTGATAGAGCGGCGTGCCGCCGCCGGTCTCGTCGGCGGAGCTGTTGCTGACCAGCATGGCGTAGACGGGGTTGAGGGCGAGCAGCGCCTGCTGGGGATTGCCGATGGCGTAGGCGCGATCCGGCTTCATCGGCAGATCGGTCAGGGAGCCGCGCACGCAGAGCACCGCGATGGCAAAGGTGAGCAGCAGCGGCAGCTCGGTCTTTGCCAGCGTCATGCGCGCCCGCAGGCGCAGCTGGCGGCGGCACAGCAGGGCGCTGGCCAGCGCACCGGCCAGGGTTGCGACCATCAGCAAGGGGTACTGCTTGAGGGCAGTGGTGAGCAGACTGCCCGCCTCGCGGGTCACCTCCCCCAGCTCATAGCCGATATGGCGCCCCGAATTGGCGAAATACATCAGGTCGGCCACCTGCAACCCTGCCAGCACCATGGCCGGAACCCACCACCAGAGCCAGGAGAGGCGACGCAGCCCGAGCCGCACCGCCAGCCAGCAGAGCAGGGCGCTCGGCGCCCACAGCAGGGCCGCCGCCGCCAGATCGAAGCGAAAGCCCCACAACAGCGCCTCAAGTTGTTGAGTGGTGGTCAGCACCGCAAAGCTGGCGGGCGACCAGAACAGCAGCAGGGATTTGAGCAGCAGTGCCAGGAGCGCGAGCAGCGCCAGACCCGACAGCAGAAAGCGAGCGAACATAGCCAATCCGGAGTTTCAGGAAGTCATCGAGCGGCTATTGATAACGGATGTAGTTGTCGGCTTACAAGCATTACTGTCACGCAATGGTAACCAGATGTGACAAGTGTGAAGAGGTTCGCCTTTGCCGGGGAGATACGAGAGCCAAGTGCGCTCGCATCCCCTCCCGGTGGCGACCTAGCGGGCGGCGGATTGGCTGGTCAGCCAATCCTGCAAGGTATTGGCAAAGGCGGCGGGTTGCTCGATGGGGTAGAGGTGGTTGGCCCCCTCGATCCGCTTGAGCTGGCAGTGCGGCAGCTGTGCGGCCAGAGCCTCGCCGACCAGCGCGAACAGCGGGCGGGTCGCCGCTCCCAGCATCACGCAGGCGGGCAGGGGCAGGGTGGCAAGGCGTGCGGGCGACCAGTCGGGGCGTTCGCTCTGGCTCAACTGCTTGGGCAGGCTGGCTGCCTCGGCCAGCTGCGCCTGCTGCCACTTGACGGGCTGGCTGGCAAAATAGCCGCCGCGGCCACCCGAGCCATCGATCAAACTGGCGACCGCCTGTGGCAACTTGCCCTCCTGCACCTGTGCAAACAGCGGGCCGAACATGGCGCCTGCATCGGCCATAAAGGCGGCAAGGCCCTGCTCATCGAGGGCGCCGGGGCAACCCGGCTCCACCAGACAGAGGGAGCGAAACCGCTCGGGCGCCATCAGGGCGGCAGTCAGGGCGACATCCGCCCCGTATGACCAGCCCGCCAGATGCACTGGCCCGCACGGCAACTGCTCCAGCAAGGCAAGCAGATCGCCGGCATGGGTCTCAAGACCAAACGGCCCCTCTCTGCCCGCCTCGCCAAAGTGGCGCAGGGTGGGGGCATAGACGGTGTAGTGCTGCGAGAGCTGCTCGATATGTTCGAGCCAGAGGGTGTGGTTGGCCAGCGCTCCATGGATCAGCAGCAGGGGTTCGCCGCTGCCCGCCCGCAGGCAGGGCTGCGCGCTGCCATTGACGATAAAGGTGTGAGTCTGTGACTGCATATCAACGCCTCCCCGGCGTGTCATAAGAGCGGAAGAGTATATGACAAGCCCCCTGCGGCCGGTAAGTGGGCGCTTTCAGGCTGGCGCTAGCCACTATAAGCAAAAGTTGGGTCATTATCAGAAAATCCATAAATCCAGCTTATAGTGGCATCGGTGCGCCTTGGGTTGCATCAGGATGACTGATACAAGCCCCGCAAGGGGATCTTCCGATCCTTGGTGATGTATTGGCGGGGATATTCGCGATTGTCCGAATACGCTGCGCTATTCGAACCTACAGGTTGCAACCGATAAGAGGGTCGTGACTGTTGTGGATGGATGAGCGTTAGCCAGAAAGGTGTGTGCCTTATGATAAAGCTTCGTGAGTTTCCGTAGTGGTTGTGGAATCACTTGTTGTTGGTTGTAGCGAATCGTTATGCCTGACATCGGCTGGAGGCCGATGTCAGGTGATAATTAGAGCGGTACGGGCACATCAGTGACAAAGTACTGTACCACCTCTGTCAAATCCTGCCTCAGGTACTCTTGCGTATGAGGTTGCTCAAAGTGAAATTTGAAGTCATCTTCACTGTTAAATCTTTCCCACAGCAAGAAACGGCGCTTATCATCTACGCATTGATGAAGTGTGAAAATAGAGCAACCAGGTTCTTTTAGTGTCTCTTCGCAAAGTTCTTTCAAGTGCTGACGAGTTTTACCGATGTTTTCAGGAACTTTGACCTTTAGTTCGGCAGTAATGTAATAACCGGGATTAAACATAAATGACTCCTTGTCAGTGGAATCTGTACGTTAATCCCTCGAGTTCACTCTAGGTCAAGCATTTTTTGGTCGTAGGCATCTATTTTGTAGATCACAATATTCAGTTCATCATTGAGTCTTGCTATCTCTTGTTCAAGGTCGGTTTTATGAGCGACAAGCAAAGACTTCCTTTCTGACAAGGTTGTAGAACCGGCTTGGCGTAGCTTGGCAAATGATTTTATTTCCGCTAGCGGCATTCCGGTAGACTTTAAACGTTTAATCCAGGTTAACCATTCAATATCTGTTTTATCGAAAATACGTTGACCTGATTCATTCCTGCGGATATCCAGTAATAGTCCTTCTTTCTCATAATATCGTAGCGTATGAATGGAAATATTTGTTATCTCGGCGACTTCAGAAATTTTCATGATATCTCCATGAGATTTTCATGCGAGGTTAAACGGTGGGATGATAATAAGCAGTGGAATTAACTCCAAAATATAAAGGTGGAGTTGGTTACGTATTGTTTTTAAGCGCTTTGTTATTTTGTAGTCTAACATCTATTTCATTCGAAAAATCTGAGAAGCCATCCAAGTCAAAAGGTGCATAAATTTTCTTGCGACTGTTGGTGCGAATAACCAGACAATTTACTATTAGTAACATTTCCATGCTCACACCGGTCATCTCTGTATAGGGTATGGAGACTTTTCGGAAGAAGCGGTTTCTACCTACCACATCATCACTTCTTAATTCGACAGAAAACAATCGGGACGCCTGAGTCATTACGAACAATACAACGAAGGATGCTAGTAGGATTTTTAAATATTGGTAAAATAGCCAATAGCCCAACTCCATGTCGAGTTGGTTTTTGTATGTACTTAGGGCAACAAACCCGGCAAAAATCAATGTTATAAATATAAAGAACCGCTTGCTCATGGAGAGTAATGGTTGTTGCCAATTTAATGAATATTTCATTGTTTATTCCAGTTGGATAAAATATAACGTCTGCTTAATCAGTGAGTAACAAAGGATGCCCTCCTTGTCAGGGAGGTTATTTTGTCGAGATGGTGGATTCTCCGGGTTTTTATTGCTGGTTTATTCGCGATTGTGCGAAATGTCTTCGCTATTCGAACTGACTGGTTATTTTATTCTGGCCGAGCGCACCTTGTTATAAGGGGGGGCGAATTCTCTCAGTAGATAAGATTCTAAGCCGTATGACAAGTACGCATAGTCCGGTTTAAAGCCTAAAGTGACTATTTTTGACAAACCCCGCATAGCCCATATTTCTTTTGGGGAGTACTTTCTTTCCGATATAGGAACACCATTTTGTCCTTCTATCACATAGATATATTTATTGGTTCTTGAGCCAAGTCCGTGGCCTAGGTAACTGCTACCGCCTAAAGATGCCCCAACACCAATATATAGGACGACATCATTCTTTCCCATAAGTAAATATATACCTTGCATGTTATGGCCTGGTAGCGTCCCAACTAAATTCCACGGACTATTCCAAGTTGGGACTTGGGGCTCTGAAGTCGGCCAATGCAGCCGAAAAAACTCATTTGTGGCTACTTTTACGCTTTCAAAAGTGACTTCTAACACAATTCCTCCCATTCTTAATTTTACAAGCTGAGACCGAATTAACAGTTAGACTGACTTTGCTCCTAGAGGTTTTATGGGATTTCGAAATTATCTTAATTAGGTAAGAAGTGAGATGTTAAAGTATTCTGACTTGTAACTTTCTGGTAATGCATAACAAATGGTGTTTATTGATATTTTGCCTTCTATGTCAATTCGACTTTTATATTGGTGGTTTCATTGCTGATTTATAAGATGTAGTCAATTATAAAAATAATGAATTACACTTTTTAAGTAGGGGCGTCAACCATAATTTTATTATGGAAATATGTAGTTGGTGTTCCATTCCTTGTCTAAAACTGTATTTCTACCGACCAAGAACTACGTTTTGCCTCGCCGTGATAAACCGATTCGATATTATTGCCATCCGGGTCGAGGACAAAGGCGGCGTAATAGCCGGGGTGATAATTACGTTCGCCGGGGTCGCCGTTATCTTTGCCGCCGTTAGCCAATGCGGCCTGATAAAAGCGATCCACCATGGCGCGATCTTTTGCCTGAAAGGCGAGATGGTGGCGACCTGTCAACACGCCCAGCGCGGCGGGGCTATCGACAGAGGTGACAAACAGTTCGTCGGCCCAGAAGTAGCTATCGCCGGTGCCGCCCAGTGGAATATCGAGGGTAGCGAGAATAGCCGTGTAAAAGCGCTGGCTGGCGGCCAAATCTTTTACCACCAGCTGGATATGGTCGATCAGGCGACCCCGATGCAAAGTTTGTGTTTCCATACACCACCTTGATTTGCATGTTGTGGATGAGTCACCGGCTGGGCAGGCAGGGGAATTGGCATGGCTACCGCCCCTGAATTACAGCCTCCAGTCTGCTGCTTTTAACCAACGGGGTGTGGCTGGCATGGCTCATGGGGTGACTCCGACGAGGCTCTTGTTGCCAATTGGCTATAGTACCGGCTCATTGGCCAAGGGAAAGGGTGATGCGGGGAATTCCTGAGCCAGATCAACTAATTAATCAATAACGGCTGGTCTGGTGTGCAGGTGGGGCGCGTGGCCATTGGTGAGGAAAACAGTTAGTGGGGAAAAGTGTCGGTGGGTAAAAGCAGTGACGGGTAAAAAACAAGAAGCCCCTGAACGGGGCTTCTCTTTGGCGGCATAGCCACTGTGAACGGCTGGGCTGACTGACTCGCTGGCGCCTTGTCCGGACGCCGGAGCGGGCTGATGCGAGCTTACTCTTCGACCTTGTTCAGCCACTCGACCTTGTACTGGGCACCGGCGCCTTGCGCCAGCTTGGCGCACAGCGGCTTCAAGAAGGCTTCAATCTGCTCGTCCAGCATCCAGGGTGGGCTGATGATCAGCATGCCTGAGCCGTTCATGCCCCAATCCTTGGTCTGACCGGCCACTTCCAGCTCGGCCACCAGCACGTTGCCGAAGTTTTCGCGCTTGATGGCGCGCAGCATGTCGCGGGATTTGTCCGCCTCTTCACCCAGAATGGGATACCAGAGGGCGTAGATGCCGGTGGCCCAGCGCTTCTGCGCCTTTTTCAGGGTATCGACCACGGCGAAGTAATCTTCCTTGAGCTCATAGGGCGGGTCGATCAGCACCAGTCCGCGGCGCGGGGTGGGGGGCAGCAGGGCGACCAGCCCTTCGAAGCCGTCACGGTGGTGGACGGCGACGCGCGGGTCGTAACCCATGTTGGCGCGCAGATCTTCCACTTCGTTGTTGTGCAGCTCCATCAGCGCCAGTTTGTCCTGCTCGCGGGTGAGGCGGCGGGAGAGCTCCGGCGAGCCGGGGTAGTAGTGGAGCTGGCCATCGCTATTCATCTCGTCGATAACGGCGAAATAGGGGGCCATGGCGGGCCACTGGCCGCGCTCCTCCCACAACCGGCCGATGCCGTCGGCATACTCCGCCTTCTTCTGCGACCACTCGCCGCGCAGGTCGTAGAGACCGCCGCCGGCATGGGTATCCAGCACGATGAAGGGTTTCTCCTTCTTCTTGAGGGACTCGATGATCAGGGCCTGAACGGTATGTTTCAGTACGTCGGCGTGGTTGCCGGCGTGAAAGGCGTGGCGATAACTCAGCATATTAGGTCTCTGAGGGGGCCCTGCGTGGCCCCCAGTAGCGATAGATAGTTCAACAGATTCTGGCTCTTGCCGCGCACCAGGGTGAGGCTGCGCAGGGTTTGCAGCAGCACCCCCTGCTGGAGCCGTTCCAGCTCCAGCTCGTGGGCCAGCATGGCCTGATATTCGGATTCGCCGAGCCGCCCCTTGGCGTTTTTGCGCAGGGCGCGCCAGGGGGTCAGCACGGCTTCGGTTTGCAGCAGGGCAGGCTGCAGGTCGAGCAGATCGACCGGGATCCCGAGCTCATCGAGGCGATGCAGCAGCAGGGCCAGATTGACGTTGCCCCCCAGCTCCTGCACGGTGAGCCAGTCGTGGCTGCGGGCACCGTACACCTCGCCGCTCCACTGCCAGAAGCCGCGCGGGGAGGGGAGTTCATCGGCAGCGACCCGCTCCGGGGCCATCAGCATTTCGTCACGCAAGGAATTCCTGCTCCATGGTTTCCAGCTCTTCGGAGAGGCTCATCCACTCCATCTCGACGTTCTCCAGCTCCTCCTTGATGGGGCCCTGGGACTTGAGCAGCTCGGAGAGCTTCTGCTTGGCGCTCTCTTCGTAGATGGCCGGATCGGCCAGCTGGCTCTCGATGTCGGCCAGCTTGCCCTGCAGCTTCTCCATGCTCGCTTCGAGCTTTTCCAGCTTCTGGCGCAGCGGACGGGTCTGTTGGCGGAATTCCGCCTCGCGCCGCTTCTGATCCTTGCGCGCCACCGCCGAGTTGGCGGAGACGGGGCCATCAGCCGGTTTGGCGTTGGCCTCTTTCTCCTGCTCGCCGAGCCACTTGTGGTAGTCGTCGAGATCGCCGTCGAACGGCTCGACCCGGCCGCCGTGTACCAGATAGAAGTCGTCGGTGGTGGTGCGCAGCAGGTGGCGGTCGTGTGATACCACTACCATGGCCCCTTCGAAGCCTTGTAGCGCCATGGTCAGGGCGTGGCGCATCTCCAGATCCAGGTGGTTGGTCGGTTCATCGAGCAGCAAGAGGTTCGGCTTTTGCCAGGTGATCAGCGCCAGCACCAGCCGCGCCTTTTCGCCGCCGGAGAAGGGGGCCACCTTGTCGAGGGCCTTGTCACCATGGAAGCCAAAGCTGCCCAGATAGTTGCGCAGCTCCTGCTCGGTCTTGTCCGGCGCGAGGCGCACCAGATGATCGAGCGGGGTGTCGTCGAGGCGCAGGGTCTCCAGCTGATGCTGGGCAAAGTAACCGATGCTCACCCCGGCGCTCACTTCCAGCTTGCCGGAGAGCGGCGGGTTGGAGCCCGCCAGCATCTTGATAAAGGTCGATTTACCGGCGCCGTTACGACCGAGCAGACCGATGCGCGAACCCGGTACCAGATTGAGTTTGATCTTCTCGAGGATCACCTTGTCGCCGTAACCGGCGGAGAGGTTCTCCATGGCGATGAGCGGGGTCGGCAGGGCCGAGGGCTCGCGAAACTCGAAGCTGAACTCGGAGTCGGCGTGGGCGGGCAGGATCTTCTCCATCCGCTCCATGGCTTTCAGGCGGCTTTGGGCCTGACGGGCCTTGGAGGCCTTGTAGCGGAAGCGGTCCACATAGGATTGCATGTGGGCCATCTCGCGCTGCTGTTTTTCGTACATCGACTGCTGCTGGGCCAGATGTTCGGCGCGCTGCAGTTCGAAGTCGGAGTAGCCGCCGGTGTATTCGTTGAGCTTGCCGTTCTCGATATGAATGATGCGGCTGATGACCGAGTCGAGGAAATCGCGGTCGTGAGAGATCAGCACCAGCGTGCCCTGATAGCCCTTGAGCCACTTCTCCAGCCAGATGACGGCGTCGAGATCCAGGTGGTTGGTCGGTTCATCGAGCAGCAGCAGATCGGAGCGGCACAGCAGCGCCTGGGCGAGGTTGAGGCGCATGCGCCAGCCACCGGAGAAGCTGCGCACCGGCGAGCTGAGCTGCTCGTCGGCAAAGCCGAGGCCGTGCAGCAGTTCGGCGGCACGGGCGCGGATGCTGTAGGCGCCGATGGTGTCGAGCTTGCTGTGCAGCTCGGCCACCAGCAGGCCGTTGTCATCCTGCTCGGCTTGGGCGAGCTCGGCCTCCAGCGCGCGGAACTCCTTGTCGCCGTCGATCACGTAGTCGAGGGCGGAGCAATCGAGCGCCGGGGTCTCCTGCGCCACGCCCGCAATCTGCCAGCCGGCGGGCAGGCTGAAGCTGCCGCTGTCGATGGCCAGCTCCCCCCGTACCAGTGCAAAAAAGGTGGACTTGCCACAGCCGTTTTTGCCCACCAGACCCACCTTGTGGCCCGGGTGAATGGTGGCGGAGGCGTTGTCCAGCAGCTTGCGGCCGCCGCGGATCAGTTCGATTTGACTGGCAACTATCATGGGTGGGATCTGCTTGCTCAAAAATGGAGGAGAAAAACTGGCGCGGATCTTACGTGAAAAGGCGCAGATTTGCACTTTGGCGCGCGGGTCGCTATGGCTGGTATGACAAAAACATGCCATAACAGAGAAACCAGTTTGGTTACGGGAGGTTAGCATGCTTATCAGGGATATTATGACGACCCGGGTCGCCACCGTGTCGATGGATGATCGGCTCAGCGTCATCAAGGATATCTTTGAGCAGGCCCACTTTCGCCATCTGCTGGTGCTGGAGGAGGGGGAGCTGGTGGGGGTCATCTCCGACCGCGACCTGTTTCGCGCCATCAGCCCCTATCTCGACTCCGAGGCCGAGATGACTCGCGATACCGAAACCCTCACCAAGCGGGCGCACCAGATCATGAGCCGCCACCCCGTCACCATCGCCCCCCAGCTCTCCGTGCGCGAAGGGGTGCAGCTGATGCTGGATAAGAATGTCTCTTGCCTGCCGGTGCTGGAAAACGGCGCTCTGGTCGGCATCATCAGCTGGAAGGATTTTCTGCGGGTTGCGCTGACGCCGGACGGGCTCTGAATCGCCCCGGCCGCCCGGGGCCGAACGGGAAGTTAGAACCGGAACGAGAGAGGGGAGCCATGGCTCCCCTCTCTCGTTGATGGCTCACTGGTCGCTTGGGCTTTATGACGCCGGCGGCTTGCCGGCATTGCTCGCAGGCATGCTGCCGGAGAGCTTGGGTTGCAGGTGGCTGCGGATCTCGTTCAGGGTCTGGCGATACTGCTCCCCGTGCTGCTCCAGAAAGGCGGGGCTATGGCGCAGGCGCCGCTCCAGCCGATCCACCACCAGCGCCACCTTGGGCGCCGCCATGCCGGCGGGCCAGCTGTGTTGCAGCAGCTCCAGCAGTTGCCAGGCATCACCGGGCAGGGCGGGAAACTCCTCCTGCAACTGCAATCCCGCCTGCAGCGCCAGCTGGTGGTCGCCAAGGTGCATCGCCCGGTGGCGGGTCTGGCGCAGCTCGGTCAGGCGCTGCTCGCGGGCCGTCAGGCGCACTCCCAGCTCACTCACCAGATGGTGAAAGAGCTGGCGGGTGAGTGGATGGGGGGCGACCCGGATGCGATATTCGGATAGTTGGGTCAGGTAGCGGCTCGCATGGTGCGGCAGCCCGCAGAACTGGCTGACGGCAAAGCCGAGCAGCAGGGTGACATGGCTGGTGCTTGCCTGATCCGGCTGATGGTGCGAGATGAGGATCAACGCCTCGTCGAAGCGGTACTCCAGCCCCAGTTTCAACGCCTGCAGCAGCTCGTACTCGTGCGCCTGCAGGGTCACTGTGCGCTTGAGGTGAACCCACTCCTGCATCAGGGAGCGGATCCGGTTGGCGGACGGACTCTGCCACAGCACCGCCAGCGCCGCGCTCAGCATGAAGCTCTCCAGCGACTGGCGGGGATGCAGCTCACCGAAATAGCGCAGGTTGAGGCTGTGGACCTGCTCCAGCACCTTATCCTCATCCTGCAAGATCAATCCCAGCAGCATGGCCAGCTGGTGCCAGCGTGGTTGGTGGGGGCGGATTTTTTGCAGCTCCTGCAGCGTGCCCCAGGCGGTTTGCCACTGATGTTGATGGAGCTGGCTGGCCAGCGTCAGCTCCCGCTTGGTGGCCAGCGGCAAGGTATCCTGATGGCGCTGCAGATCGGTGAGCGCACTCTGCAGTTTGCCCAGCCCGAGCAGACCGTAGAAGAGGCCGGCTCGGGGCCAGTTGGTGCGGTATTCGTTGGCGCAGAGGGCGTAGTGCTGGGCGGCTGCCATCTGATCGCCGGATTGCAGCAGCAGATACCCCTTGAGTCGATCCAGCCAGGGGTTTAGCTCCCGATGTTCCGGCTGGAACAGCAGGTCTTCACAGGTGGCGGTAGCGATCTGCCACTCCCGCAGGGCGATGGGGGCGCTGAGGGAGGGGGTGAGTGAGCTCAGGTGCACCAGCTGGCGCAGCACCTCGTCGAGCTGACCGGTCATAAAGGGGAGCTGCAGATAGAGGGAGAAGTAGAGATCCGAGGGGAGAAACTCCTGCTCGCTGGCGTCGGCATCGAGCAGCAGCAGGACACAACCGGGTTGCAGCAGGCCGAGGTAGTGCGCCTCGTGGAGCAGGCGGGCCCCTTCACGCCCCTGCTGCTTGTCCTGCTGGCAGATGATGGCATCAAAAGGTTGTTGCTGGAGCAGGGCAAACAGGCCGTTGTGCCCATGTTCCGGGTGGTTGTGGTAGTGAATATGTTCGGCCAGCACACCCTGTTCGGTCAGTTGCCGGATGATGGCGCTGCGCAGCAGAGGATCCTCATCAAGCAGCAATATCGCCATACAACACTCCCTTTTTGCCAATCCTTGAATGAATCATGGTAGAGCCAAGAGACACTTGGGCCCAGTCTTGGGCGGATGAAAAGTTGACAGTAGTCAGCAGAGGGCGGGATGGGGCATGATGGGCAGTTATCACATCTTGCTGGTCTTGGCCGGGAAGCTGCACTCGGTCTGCCTGATCATGCGTTCCCCCTCTCCCCCGGCACCTTGCCAGCTTAGTTCGAGCTGTCCGAGGTGGCCAAGGTGGCGCAGCTCGAATTCGTAGCGCTGACAGGGATTATCCAGCGGTAGTGTGCTCATCCCCGCCGGCAACCGGTAGTCATAGCTGAGCCGCGGCCCATCCTGCAGCTTGCTGTGAAGCGGCACCAATCCCTCCGGCGTGGGGGATGGCGCCTTCAGATAGCGGCGCAAGCTGAGCGGCGCGTCGATCGCCTTCTGATAGTTGAGGCCGTTCATAGCCGCCAGCTCCTCTTCCAGCCGTTGCAGCTCCCCCTCCAGACCCGTGATGACTACCCCCAGCTGTTGATGGGCTGGCGAGGCGCACCCGCCCAGCAGCAGGGTTGAGGCGAGCAGGGTGGCTCTGAAGCGGGGCATGGCATCTCCTTGACGGGTCATTGTGGTTGGCAGGGCAGACTATAGCAGGGGATTGCTGGGGGGCGTGCCCCGCAGCAGCTGGGCCAGCCGCTCCAGCCCTTCGGCCACGCGGGCATCGGTTGCGGGCTGGCTCAGGCTCAGGCGTACCCCCTGCGGGGCGGCGAACTGGCCGGCGGCGAAGTGTTCCCCGCTCGCCACCCCGACGTCAAGGGCATCGGCTGCGGCGGCGAACTCCTGACTGCGCCACGGCTCGGGCAGCGGCAACCAGGCGTGCATGCTGCCCGGCTGCCAGCGCGCGCCGGGCAGCAGGTGGTGCAGCAGCTCGCCACGACGTGCCAGAGTCTGCCGCTGCTCGCGGATCAGCTGGTCGATCCCCGGCTGGCTTACCAGTTGGCACGCCAGCTCGACCAGCAGGGGGCTGACCATCCAGCTGGAGAGGCGCATCGCCTGGGCGAAGCCCTGCTTGAGGTGGTCAGGCGCCAGCACGAAGCCGACCCGCATGCCGCCGCAGGCGATCTTGGCCAGACTGCCGAGGTAGATGACCCGCTCCGGCGCCAGATTGACCAGCGGCACCTGATGGGGCTCCGGCAGCAGGCCGTTGACGTCATCCTCGATGATCAGCAGATCGTGCCGGCGGGCCACGGCGACGATGGCCTCGCGCCGTGCCAGCGACATGATGGCGGTGGTGGGATTTTGCAGGGTAGGGGTGAGGTAGAGCACTCTGGCACGCCGACTGCGGCAGGCCGCCTCCAGCGCATCGGGCAGTAGCCCCTCCTCATCCATGGCAAGCCCGATGACCTGATTTTTCAGCTGGCGGGCATTGCCCAGCATGCCGGGATAGCTGAGCCCCTCGCACATCAGACTCTCGCCGACACAGCCGGTCGCCAGCATGGCCAGCATGATGCCGTGCTGGGCGCCGTGGCTGAACAGCAGCCGCTCCTCTTGCGCCGCAATACCCTGCCTTGTCAGCCACTCGATAAAGCGCTGGCGCTGATCCGGCTGGCCCGCCTCCTTGCCATAACCAAGCAGCAGGTTGAGATCCCCCTGACTCAGGTTTTCCAGCAGCGGGCGGATTAATGCGGCCCGATCGAGCTGCACCGGCAGGTTCTGCCACAACTCGATGCGCGGCCCCTCCTCGGTGCGGATCACCCACTGATTGGCGGGGTCCGTGCTCGCTCCTTTAACCCAGGTGCCGTGGCCGACACGGGCGGCGACCAGCCCGCGCCGCTCTGCCTCGCTGTAGGCGCGGGTGATTGTGCCTACCGTGACCCCCAGCTTGTCCGCCAGCGCCCTGTGGGTCGGCAGACGGGTTTGTACGGGCAGCGAGCCATCCACAATGGCCTGCTCGATGGCGCTGGCCAGTCTGAGGTAGAGGGGGCCATCGAAGGCGGAGAGATCCGGTGTCCAGATTGTCATGATGACAATAAATCCATTGATCGAAAGTTAAGGGCAATATAGCGTGAATTTCAACCTGATAACAACCGTTGAGGGTTGATTGTATCGATACAATTAACCCATCAAGATGAGGAGTCGCTCATGACGTTCGAATGGTATGCCACCCTGTTTGGCTTCGCCGTGCTCACCTGCGGCACGCCCGGCCCCAACAACTTGATGCTGACGGCCTCCGGTGCCAACTTCGGCGTGCGGCGCACCCTGCCACACCTGTTTGGCGTAGCGCTGGGGCAACCTGTGCTGCAACTGGTGCTGGCGCTGGGGCTCTATCCCCTGTTCGAGCGCTGGCCTCTGCTGCGCCTCGGCTTGCAGATCTTCGGCAGCCTCTATCTGCTCTGGCTGGCCTGGCGCATCGCGGTGGCAGGCGCCCCGAGCGATCCGGCCCGGCGCGCCCGGCCGTTGACCCTCCTGGAGGGGTTGGGCTTCCAGTTTCTCAACCCCAAGGCATGGATGATGGGGATCTCCGCCATCAGTCTGTTCAGCCTGACCGGTGCCGGTTACTGGCCCAGCCAGCTGGCAGTGATGATCATGTTTGCGCTGGTGGCGCTGCCCACCTGCTTTGTCTGGGTGCTCTTTGGCCATCAGCTGAGCAACTGGATCAGCACGGATCGGGGCTGGCGTCGACTCAACGGCTCCCTCGGCCTGCTGACTGCCCTCTGCGTGGTGATGCTCTGGTATTGAGGCTTTTCCCACCCGCTTTATCCTTGTGGTCGGGCTGCCGCTTCTGCATATTGGTGGGCTGCTTTATCTGGCGGATTGTCTGGCAGAGAGTCTGATATGTGGTCTGAACGAGGTTGAGATGGATCTGAACTGGGTACTGCCCCTCGCGGGGTTTGCACTGGTCACCTGCGGTACGCCGGGGCCAAACAATATGCTGCTCACCAGCGCCGGGGCGGCGCAGGGATTTCGCCGCACGTTGCCGCTGCTGGTAGGGGTGGTCGGGGGGATCAACCTGATGATCCTCGCCATGGCGCTGGGGCTCGGGGTGATTTTTGACAAGGTGCCGCTGCTGCACGACGGCCTCAAGCTGATCGGCTCGGCCTACCTGCTCTGGCTGGCGTGGAAGGTGGCGACCGCCAGCGGCCCGGCAGAAGGCAATCGGCCGCTCATTCCTGCCCATCAGGGGGCCATGCTGCAACTGCTCAACCCCAAGGCGTGGATGATGGCGCTCTCCGCCATCAGCGGTTTCACCCTGGCGGGAGAGGCCTACTGGCCATCCGCCATCTGGGTGCTTGCCATCTTTTTTGTGACCGGCCTCTATACCGGTGCTTTCTGGGTACTGTTCGGCGCCCAGGTGCGCCGTCTTATCCGCACCGGCCGGGGCTGGCGCCGTTTTAACCTCGGTATGGGGATCGCCACGGCGGCTTGCGTGCTGATGATCTGGATTTAGCCCGGGGCTGACCCGGGCCTTTACCGGCTGTCTTGTTGGCCCTGCGGGGCCTTTTTTATCTCGCCTCTGTTGCCTTGCCTGCAAGGTGGCGTGGCACAGCCTTACCTTGGGATGAAAGGAGCTGTTATGAAATGTATCGGTCTGCTGGGTGGCATGAGCTGGGAGTCCACTGTCAGCTACTATCAGGCGCTCAACCGCGGGGTGCGGGCCAAGCTCGGTGGCTTGCACTCGGCGCGGGTGCTGCTCAATAGCGTCGACTTTGCCGAGATAGAGCGGCTGCAGCATGCCGGTGACTGGCCCGCCACTGCCCGCCTGCTGGCGGCCGAAGCGCGCAAACTGCAGGATGGCGGCGCCGATTTCTTGCTGATCGGCACCAACACCATGCACAAGGTGGCGCCCGAGATAGAGGCCGCCATCGATATTCCGCTGCTCCATATCGCCGATGCCACCGCGCGCCGCCTGCAAGCGGACGGGATAAAACGGGTCGGCCTGCTCGGCACCCGCTTTACCATGGAACAGGATTTCTACAAGGGACGGCTGCAAACGAACTTCGGGCTGGAGGTGCTGGTGCCCACCGAGGCAGAGCGGGAGCGGGTCCATCGCATCATCTATGACGAGCTCTGTCTGGGGGAGATCCGTGACGCGTCGCGCGCCGAGTATCTGGCCATTATCGCCGGGCTGGCCGCTGCCGGCGCCGAGGCGGTGATCCTCGGTTGTACCGAGATTGCCCTGCTGGTGGGGGAGGCGCAGGCGGCCGTGCCGCTCTACGACACCACCGCCATTCATGCCGAGGCGGCCGTCAACCTGGCCCTGACATCTGATTAATTAACTGGTCAGATCTCACTATTCATGCTTGTCTCATACCCCTTGCCATAAAAGCGTGTAAAATTGCGCCCTGAATTTTCCCCGGCCAACGCGGGTTGGCTGCGGTTTCCTAGCATGCAAGGCTGACATTGTGACTGAAGTTGACAGATTCGCGGACATTCGCCCTTACCGCGATGAAGAAGTGCCGGCGGCCATCGAACGGCTGATCCAGGATGATGAATTTATCGGTGCCATCGCCAAATACCGTTTTGGCTCCCTGATGAGCTGGCTGGGCTGGGCGATTCGCCCGCTGATCCGCCAGGTGCTGCGCTACAAGTGGTCAAAAGTGACCACTGTGCATCAGGTGCAGGTCGGGGTGACCAACTATATGTCCCGGATGATCGCCACCTCTACCAAGGGGGTGACCTTCTCCGGGATCGAGCATCTGAAGAAGGAGCAGGGCTACCTGTTCGTCTCCAACCACAGGGACATCGCCATGGATCCGGCCTTCGTCAACTGGGGTCTCTATACCCACGGTTTTGACACTGTCCGCATCGCCATCGGCGACAACCTGCTGCGCAAACCCTGCGCCACCGAGCTGATGAAGCTCAACAAGAGCTTTATCGTCAAGCGCTCCGCCAAGGGGCCGCGGGAGATGATGAAGGCGCTCGGCGAGCTCTCCGCCTACATCGGCCAGTCGGTGCATGAAGGCCACTCCATCTGGATCGCCCAGAAGGAAGGGCGCGCCAAGAATGGCGATGACAAGACGGATCCGGCCATCCTCAAGATGTTCTACGTCGACGGCAAGAAGCAGAAAATCGACTTCGTCGACTACATGCGCAGCCTCAATATCGTGCCGGTCAGCATCAGCTACGAGCTGGACCCCACCGACAAGGCGAAGGCGCGCGAGCTCTACGAGAAGTCGGTTAACGGCAGCTACGAGAAGGGCGAGTTCGAGGATATCGAGAGCATCGTTGCCGGCATCGTCGGCATGAAGGGGCGGGTACACGTCGCCTTCGGGGCACCGATTACCGAGGGCTTCAGCGATCCGGACGAGCTGGCGGCCCTGATCGACAAGGCGATCTGGAGCAGCTATCGCCTCTTCCCGAGCAACTATCTGGCGGCCGATGTCTCCGGCAAGGCCAACACCATCGAGCAGGCAGCCTTCCTGACCCGTCAGTCAGAGGTGCCGGAAGAGCACAAGGCAATCTGGCGTGCCATGTATGCCAAACCGGTGGAAAACGCCGGCAAGGCTTGAATGAAACCGGTTGCGTGAAAAAAACGGGAGCAGATGCTCCCGTTTTTGCGTCTGGTCAAAGTCGCCGGCAAAAGGGTGGTGAATAATATGGTTTCAGCTGGTACGATCACCCGAAAAATGGGGTTCACGCTCTTGGCAACCACCGGATGAGTGTGTAACAGTGCCCCAATATGCTGAATGTGAGCATTAGCTCTAATCCCTCTGCACGGATCGCCGAGGGCATTATCGAAGGACCTGTAACAGGTCCTTTTTCATTGGGCGGCAAAGATGCCGCGCAGATATACCTAACAGGAAGATGCTCGCACCATGATCACCGGTAGCCTGAACACGTTGCAGCGTACACCGCTGCCTGCCCCGCTGGATCGCATCATGGTCGAGGTGGTCAAAAGCGTTGCCCTCTGGCGCGAGGCGCCCCTTGGCAAGAGTGAAATCGACGGCCTCAAGCTGTTCTGTCTGGTGAGCGAGGAGATGACCGAGCCGGCTGCGGATCGCCGTGGCGAGTTCCACCGCGACTATCTCGATATCCAGCTGCTGCTGGCAGGCGAAGAGTGGATCGGTGTCGGGCCTCATGAGTATGCAGACGAAAGGGCTGACCATCCCCATCCCGACCTCTGGTTTGTCGAGGACGAGCAGACTACCTATCTGGCGCTGCAACCTGGCGATTTCGCCATCTTCTGGCCGGGCGAACTGCATCGCCCGCTCTGTACGCGCAACCAGCCCGCCAAAGTGAAGAAGCTGGTGGTCAAGGTACATCGGGATCTGCTGGCCATCGCCTGAGCATCCCCATTGAAGCGAGCCCTGCGCAGCTGATGCGTCGAGACTCGCAAGCATTGAGACGAGTGATACGCACCACAAGTTGCGATGACTCTTTCAAGAGCAAGAATTGAAAAATTGGACGCACCCTCCTGCGACCATAAGCCCCCGGCAGGGGAATCCCATCCTCTTTTGGATGACACGACACTGTCGGCATAAAGCCGAAGCACAGGAAGATGTAGAAAATGAGCAAGTTGGTACTGATCCTTAACTGCGGTAGCTCTTCCCTGAAATTTGCCGTAATGGACGCCGAAACAGGTGAGGACATGCTGTCCGGCCTGGCCGAATGCTTCAATCTGGATGATGCACGTATCAAATGGAAACTCCACGGGGTCAAGGGCGAAGCCATGCTGGGAGCGGGTGCCGCTCACCAGGAAGCGCTCGACCACATCGTGGGCCACATCCTGCCGCAGGATCCGTCTCTGGCCGGTCAGCTGGTGGCCATCGGCCATCGCATCGTACACGGTGGCGAGCAGTTCTCCCGTTCCGTTCGCATCGATGACAGCGTGATCGCCGGCATCGAAGCCGCTATCCCGTTCGCCCCGCTGCACAACCCGGCTCACCTCATCGGTATCCGCGCTGCGCTCAAGGTGTTCCCGCAACTGGCGGACAAGAACGTGGCCGTGTTCGACACCGCGTTCCACCAGACCCTGCCGCAGGAGGCCTACCTCTACGCGCTGCCTTACAAGCTCTACAGCGAGCACGGCATCCGTCGTTACGGCGCGCACGGCACCTCCCACCGCTACATCGCGGAAGAGGCTGCCAAAGAGCTGGGCAAGCCGCTGAATGAACTGAACATCATCAACTGCCACCTTGGCAACGGTGCTTCCGTTTGCGCCATCAAGAATGGTGAGTCTGTTGACACCTCCATGGGCCTGACTCCGCTGGAAGGTCTGGCGATGGGCACCCGTTGTGGCGACATCGATCCGGCTGTGGTCTTCTTCATGCACGACCAGCTTGGTTACAGCGTGGAGCAGATCAACCACACCCTGACCCGTGAGTCCGGTCTGCTGGGGATGACTGAAGCGAGCAGCGACTGCCGCTATGTCACCACCAACTACGCTACCGACGCCGGTGCCAAGCGTGCGCTGGATGTCTTCACCTACCGTGTGGCCAAGTATGTCGGCGCCTACGCCGCTGCGATGGACGGTCGTCTGGACGCCGTAGTCTTCACCGGTGGTATCGGTGAGAACGCCGCCATGGTGCGCGAGATGGTGCTGGCGCGTCTGGCCCTGTTCGGCTTCAAGGTGGACAAAGAGGCGAACAACGCCGCGGTACTGGGTGGCGAAGGCCGCATCACTACTGCCGACAGCCGTTGCGCCATGGTGATCCCGACCAACGAAGAGCTGGTTATCGCCCGCGATGCCCTGAGCTTGGTCGGCTAACGCCAATCGTGCTCATCACAACGCCCGGCTTTTGCCGGGCGTTGTCGTTTGTGGCGACCCGTTATTTGACTTGGAGGCGCGGGGCGTTACCCTGACGGCCACGTTTTGGCATTGCAGCATTGGGGGAGAGGAATGAAAGAGACGTTTTTTAACTGGCTGTCGGAGCTTGGCGTCGAGGTGACTGGCATGATGGGGCTGGTGATTGCGCTCGCTTTCATCCTCGTCACCTCGCTGTTGCTGCACATGATGCTGCACCGCTTTCTGCTGGTGCGACTGGTGGGCATTCTCGGCAGGGCCAAGCAGGTGTGGCTGCCGCCCCAGTTGCAACAGCGCCTCTTCTACCGGCTTGCTTTCGTCTTTCAGGGGGCCGTGCTGCTCGGTCAGGCGGAGATCTGGCTGCCGCGCAGCTCCGATAGCCTGAAGCTTATCGAGATGTCGGCCCAGCTCTGGATCCTCTTCTTCCTGCTGCTCTCCTTTTTTACCCTGCTCGACTGCGTGCTGGCAGTGAGCCGCAACATCCGGCTGTGGCGTGATCTGCCTCTGCGCGGCATTTTCCAGGGGGCCAAGCTGGTGGGCAGCATTCTGGTCGGCATCCTGATGATCGCCCTGCTGCTTGGCAAGTCACCGCTGTTCCTGTTCAGCGGTCTGGGGGCCATGACCGCGGTGCTGATGCTGGTATTCAAGGATCCCATCCTCGGGCTGGTGGCGGGGATCCAGCTCTCTGCCAACCGGATGCTGAACGTTGGCGACTGGCTGCAGATGGATAAATATGGCGCCGACGGCGAGGTGACCGATATCGGCCTTACCACGGTCAAGGTGTCGAACTGGGACAAGACGGTTACCACCATTCCCACCTATGCTCTCATCTCCGACTCCTTCAAGAACTGGCAGGGGATGACCGAATCGGGCGGGCGGCGCATCAAGCGCAGCATCAATATCGACATGACCAGCGTGCGCTTCATGACGGCCGAAGAGCAGTTGCAGCTCAAGCAGGCCCAGCTGCTGGCGCCCTATCTCACCCGCAAGGAGCAGGAGCTGAGCAGTTACAACCAGCAGCTGAGCGATGCCTTGAGTTGCCCCATCAACGGCCGTCACCTCACCAACCTCGGCACCCTGCGCGCCTATCTGGATGCCTATCTGCGCGCCCATCCCGGCATTCGCAAGGATATGACCCTGATGGTGCGTCAGCTGGCGCCGACCTCTGACGGCTTGCCGCTGGAGATCTACTGCTTTACTGCAACCACCGCCTGGGCCGAGTACGAAGGGATCCAGGCCGATATTTTCGACCACATTTTCGCCATCATCGAGCAATTTCATCTGCGGTTGCACCAATCTCCCACGGGATACGATATGCGCTTCTGGCAGAAGGGATAAACGGGCGACAGGCAGGGGCTGGCGGCGGAGAAAAAAAGCGATATTAATCGTCGACCCGCCGCTACTTGTCAGTTGAAATTTGCTTTGCAGAAGAGAAAAATGGCGGCCTTCTCTTCGCGCCCCTGATCCTCGTCTGATCAGCTGTCAGCCCAGAGATGTCAACTCAGTCATTATCATGGGAAAGTTATGAAGCTCCTTCGCAATAGTGTGGCAACACTCTGCTACAGCCTGCTGCTGACCGCTGCGCCGGTTTTCGCTGTTGAATATGCTCTGCCTGCGGCCAACAGCCGTCTGGTGGGGGAAAATCTGGAATACGTGGTCCCGGCCGAAGAGAACGGCCAGCCGCTGGAGGCCATTGCCGCAAAATTCCAGCTGGGGCTGACCAACATGATCGAAGCCAACCCCAAGGCTGACCCCCTGCTGGTGCAGACCGGCGAGAAGCTGGTGATCCCCCATCAGCTGATCCTGCCGGATGCGCCCCGTGAAGGGATCGTGCTGAACGTGGCCGAGATGCGCCTCTACTACTACCCGAAAGGCAAGAAGGTGGTGGAAGTGCTGCCCATCGGCATCGGCCAGCTCGGCACCGACACCCCGGAGAACTGGGTGACCAGCGTGCAGCGCAAGAAAGCGGGCCCGACTTGGACTCCGACTGCCAAGATGCACGCCGAGTACGCTGCCCGTGGCGAGAGCCTGCCTGCGGTATGGCCGGCTGGCCCGGACAACCCCATGGGGCTGTTTGCGCTCTACATCGGCAAGATGTACGCCATCCACGGTACCAACGCCCAGTTCGGTATAGGCCTGCGGGTGAGCCACGGTTGTGTGCGTCTGCGCAACGATGACATCGAGTACCTGTTCAAGAAGGTACCGGTAGGCACTCGCGTCCAGTTCATCAACCAGCCGCTCAAGGCCTCTGTTGAGCCGGATGGCCGCCGCTATCTGGAAGTGCATCAGCCGCTGTCCCGCAGCGAGGAGGAGTTCAACTCCAGCCTGCCGGCACCGCTGCCGATGACCCCGGCCATCACCCGCTTCATTGCCCACGCCGACAGCGACTCCCAGCTGGTCAAACAGGCGCTGGAGCAGCGCAGCGGTATGCCGGTCGCCATCAACGGCTAATCCCGGTAATCGACCACAAGAAAGGGCGAACAGCGTGCTGTTCGCCCTTTCTCTTTTCTGACCTTGTACGGGGCAGGATTAGCTGCGGCGCAGATTGTCGGCGAGCTCTCCGGCGAGCTGATCGAGCATCTGGTAGCGCGCCTTGTAGCTGGCCCGTTTGCGGGAGGGGATCTCCTCCAGCGTTTTGCGCGGTATCTGCAGCGGCAGGCTCATCCAGAGTTCATCCATGACGTTGCCCTGATGCTCTTCCCACAGCCCATCCAGATCGAACTTGACCCGGTTGGCGGTGCGCTTGCTGCACTGGTAGACGTGGCTTTGAGTGCGGATCCCGAGCAGGGTTTCACACCCCAGACCACGGGCCAGCTCGGCCGCCATGTAGACCAGCAGGGACATGGGACGCAGGCCGCCGCACGCCTTGGTGACCAGCTTGATCTCTTCGCTCAGCCCCTTGCCCCCTTGCAGCGAGCAGATCTCCAGCGTGGGCTGCGGCTCGCAGCGCAGGTTGAGCGCCATGAAGTAGAGCGCCGATTGGCCGAGCTTGAGGGTCAGGCTCATCTCCCCCTCTTTGGCCATGTGGGTCTGGTAATCGAGCTGCAGGGTGAGTGGCGCTGCAAGCTTGTCGCTCTGCCAGCTGGCAAGCTGCAAGCCGCTCTGGCTGTAGATCGCCTGCTGCTGCGCTTCGGGCAGGGCCAGTGCCAGCTGCCGGTAGTGGGCGGTGATGAGCCCGGCGCGGAGCCCCTTGCGCAGCCCCTTGTGGCGATAGGGGTGAATCGGTTTTTCCAGAATATCGGGGAAGCGGGTGATCGCCTGCGCCAGCAGCGGCAGCGTCTCCTGCTGGCGATAGAGGGCGCGGGCTCCCGGATGCAGCCAGAGGCGGCCAACGAATTTGGCCCGTCTGATGAGATGGCCCGACTCCTCTACCGGATGGAGACGGCGGGCGAGGGTGCGCAGTTGCGACAGATGAGAGGACATAGGCGTAGCCCCGGTTCGTTGGATTCAGGGCGGCGAGTGTAGGAGGGGATGGGGAGGATGTAAAAAGCTCGATAGTAACAAAATGTGAAGATAAAACGCTCAATAGCAGGGGCAAGTGCTCTGATCTCTCGCCCGGACGGAAAAGGAAATTCGGTTCTATCTCCTTGATGTAGAGATGATTTGCTGCGCAAAGGTTTTTATTGTGTTCTCTGTTTGTTAACAAAGGGGTTGAGCCGATAGGGACGGGTGATTAAGCTAGGCCGGTTTTTAGGGACGAGCCCGTCATCAGAGCGGGTAAAAGATGAAATAAAACGGAGTTTTGCATGACAGCCAGCACACCCATGTTAATCACCTTTCTGGTGTACATCCTCGGGATGGTACTGATCGGCTTTGTTGCCTATCGCGCCACCCGCAACTTTGACGACTACATCCTTGGCGGCCGCCGGATGGGGAGCTGGGTCACCGCCCTCTCCGCCGGCGCCTCCGACATGAGTGGATGGTTGCTGATGGGCTTGCCCGGCGCCATCTTCATCAGCGGCATCTCCGAGAGCTGGATCGCCATCGGTCTGGTCATCGGAGCCTACCTGAACTGGCGTTGGGTGGCGGGCCGCCTGCGGGTTCATACCGAGAAGAACCGCAACGCCCTGACCCTGCCGGACTACTTCACCTACCGCTTTGAAGATCACAGCAAGGTGCTGCGCATCCTCTCAGCGCTGGTGATCCTGCTCTTCTTCACCATCTACTGCGCCTCCGGCGTGGTGGCCGGTGCCCGCCTGTTCGAGAGCACCTTCGGCATGGATTACAACACCGCCCTCTGGGTCGGTGCGGCCGCCACCATCACCTACACCTTCTTCGGCGGCTTCCTCGCGGTGAGCTGGACCGATACGGTGCAGGCGACCCTGATGATCTTCGCCCTGATCCTCACGCCGGTATTCGTCATCATCGCCGTGGGCGGGGTGGACAGCGCCATGATCGAGGTAGCGGCCAAAAGTGCCAGCAACCTCGACATGTTCAAGAATCTGGACGTTATCGCCATCATCTCCCTGATGGCGTGGGGGCTCGGCTACTTCGGTCAGCCGCATATTCTGGCCCGCTTCATGGCAGCGGATTCCCACCACTCCATGGCCAATGCCCGTCGCATCAGCATGACCTGGATGATCTTCTGCCTGGGCGGCGCGGTGGCCATCGGCTTCTTCGGTCTGGCCTACTTCGCCCGCTTCCCGGAAGTTGCGGGCGGCGTCACCGGCAACCCGGAGCGGGTCTTTATCGAGCTCTCCAAGATCCTGTTCAACCCCTGGATCGCCGGCGTGCTGCTCTCGGCCATTCTGGCAGCGGTGATGAGTACCCTGAGCTGCCAGCTGCTGGTCTGCTCCAGCGCCATCACTGAGGATCTCTACAAGCCGTTCCTGCGCAAGAACGCCTCCCAGCGCGAGCTGGTGTGGGTGGGGCGCCTGATGGTGCTGGCCATCGCCCTGATCGCTATCAGCGTTGCCATGAATCCGGAGAACCGGGTGCTCGGGCTGGTGAGTTACGCCTGGGCCGGTTTTGGTGCCGCGTTCGGCCCGGTAGTGCTGCTCTCCGTGCTCTGGCCGCGAATGACCCGCAACGGTGCGCTGGCCGGCATGCTGGTGGGCGCCATCACGGTGATCGTCTGGAAACAGTTCGGCTGGCTGGGGCTGTATGAAATCATCCCTGGCTTCCTGTTTGCCTGTATCGCGATTGTAACGGGCAGCCTGCTGGGAGAAGCGCCTTCAAAAACCATGCTGGAGCGTTTCCGCGAGGCTGAGGAGGAGTACAACACCCCGGCCGAGCTGGAAGGGGAGCCGGTCGCCGTCAACTGATAGCGGCACCTCTGTTCTGACAATCAACCCCGCCCCGGCGCATCTTGACCACACTGGTCAATCCTTGCGCCGGTTTGGCGGGGTTTTGCGCTATCTGACTCACCTTTGGGCACTTTTTTCTGCTTGCCCGGCCCCTTCGGGGTATTGGCTTTCTTTTGTCTTTGCACCGAATATGGGACACTAGGCCGCTTGAAGGAGACCTAGAGCATGCGCCTATTCACCCTGATCCTGATCCTCCTGCTGGGAGGTCTGCAATATGACTTCTGGCTGGGGAAGAACGGGCTGTCCGACTACCAGAGTCTGTCGGAGGCCATCTCGCAGCAGCAGCGGGACAACCAGAGCCTCAAGGATCGCAACGACCTGATTTATCGCGAAATCGACGATCTCACCTCTGGCCTTGAGGCCATCGAGGAGCTTTCGCGCAACGATCTGGGCTACATCAAGCAGGGCGAGACCTTCTACCGGATCATCCCCAAAGAGAAAGAAAAAGAGAATGTGCCAGCGGATGCCCCTTACGATGACTGATGTGAGCCGCATTCCAGCCCTGACGGCGATCGTGCCGGCCGCCGGCATTGGCAGCCGGATGGGGGCCGAGTGCCCCAAGCAGTATCTGCAACTGGCGGGCAAGACTATTCTCGAGCACACCCTGGAGCGGCTGCTTACACACCCCGCCATCGGGCAGGTGATCGTGGCGCTGGCTCCCCATGACCGCTGGTTTGACACCCTTCCGGTGGCGCAGGATGAGCGGATCCTGCGGGTCGAGGGGGGCGCCGAGCGCGCCTTTTCCGTCCTCAACGCCCTTCATGTGGCGCAAGGGGAGTGGGTGCTGGTGCACGATGCGGCCCGCCCCTGTCTGACCCACGGCGATCTCGACGCCCTGATTGCCACTGCCATGACGAGCGGTGGCGCCATCCTCGGCAGCCGGGTGCGCGATACCATGAAGCGCTCCGATGCGGCCGGCAATATCATTGCCACCGTCGAGCGCGAGCAGCTCTGGCATGCCCTGACGCCGCAGATGTTCCCGACTGGCCCTCTCAAGCGGGCACTGGAAGAGGGGTTGGCGCTCGGTGCCACCATTACCGATGAGGCCTCTGCCATGGAGCGCGCCGGATTTTCGGTGCGGATGGTGGAGGGGCGCGCCGACAACATCAAGGTGACCCGGCCGGAGGATCTCTCTTTGGCGGGACTGTTTTTAAGCCAGCAGGCATAAGCCCACCTATCAGAACAAAGAGGTCTGAACAGACAGGCCGAACAAGGAGCGAGCATGATCCGGATTGGACATGGTTTTGACGTACACAAATTTGGTGGGGTTGGCCCCTGCATGCTGGGCGGGGTGCCGGTTCCCTACGAGCAGGGGCTGATCGCCCACTCCGATGGCGACGTGGTGCTGCATGCGGTGAGCGATGCCCTGCTGGGCGCCATCGGTGCCGGTGACATCGGTCGCCATTTCCCCGATACCGCTGCCGAATTCAAGGGTATCGACAGCCGCATCCTGCTGCGGGATGTCTTTGCCCGCGTGCAGCGCGCAGGGTATGCCATCGGCAATCTGGATGTGACCATCATCGCTCAGGCACCCAAGATGGCGCCTCACATCGACGCCATGTGCGCCGTGCTGGCGGCCGATCTGCAATGTGATTTGAACCGGGTGAACGTCAAGGCGACCACCACCGAACAGCTTGGCTTTACGGGGCGCAAGGAAGGGATCGCCACCGAAGCCGTCGTCTTACTGGTGAAACAATAATGCTGGAACAACTTGCCTACCTGCACGGTGCGCCAACCGCCCGCGGTATCCTCAAGGCCGAGGCCGCTGACTTCGTTGTCAATGAAGACCTCGGGTTTGAACCCTGCGGGGAAGGGGAGCACATCTTCGTCCGGGTGCGTAAAACCGGTGAGAACACCGCCTGGGTGGCTGGCCTGCTGGCCGATGCGGCCGGGGTCAACCGCAATGCGGTGACCTGGGCGGGCCTGAAGGATCGCCACGCAGTGACCGAGCAGTGGTTCGGCATTCACCTGCCGGGCAAGGCCGAGCCGAACCTCTCCGTCATCGAGAGCGACAGCATCCGGATCCTGGAGGTGAAGCGCCACAACAAGAAGCTGCGGGTCGGCTACCTCAAGGGCAACCACTTCACCCTGCGCCTCACCGGTCTGGAGCAGGCCGACGGGCTGGAGTCCCGCCTGCAGGCCATCGCCGCCCAAGGCGTGCCCAACTACTATGGCGAGCAGCGTTTCGGCCGTGAAGGCAACAACCTGGAAGCGGCCAAGGCGATGTTTGCCGGCAAGCGGATCAAGGATCGCAACAAGCGCTCTCTCTACCTCTCCGCCGCGCGCAGCATGCTGTTCAATGCCATCGTCAGCGCTCGTATCGAGCAGGGGCTGGCCCACCAGCTGCTGGCCGGGGATTGCGTGATGCTCAAGGGTAGCCACTCCATCTTCAGTGAAGAGAGTGTGACTCCCGAGCTGGAAGCGCGTCTCGCCTCCGGCGACGTGCAGCTCACCGCACCCCAGTGGGGCCGTGGCCGGCTGGCCAGCCAAGGGGCCGCTGCCGAGTTCGAACAGGGCGTACTGGCGGCGTACAGCGACTGGTGTGACGGACTGGAGAAAGCGGGGCTGGATCAGGATCGCCGCCCGCTGCTGCTCAAGCCGGAGCAGATGAGCTGGCAACTGGAGGGTGAGGTGCTGACTCTCTCCTTCTTCCTGCCGGCGGGCGCCTTTGCCACCAGCGTGGTGCGCGAGTTAATGCAGGCCGAAGAGGCCGATCACGGTTTCAGGAATCAAACCGATGCGAATTCTGGTCAGTAATGACGATGGTGTGCATGCCGAGGGCATCCGTGCCCTCAGCGAGGCGTTGCGCGCCTGCGGCGAGGTCGTGGTGGTGGCACCGGATCGCAACCGCAGCGGCGCGAGTCACTCCCTGACGCTGGAGGTGCCGCTGCGGGTCACCCGCATCAGCGAAACCGGTTATCATGCGGTGAAGGGGACGCCGACCGACTGCGTCCACCTCGCGGTCAACGAGCTGGTGCGCCCCGAGCCTGACATGGTGGTGGCCGGTATCAACCACGGTGCGAATCTGGGGGATGATGTCATCTACTCTGGCACGGTGGCGGCTGCGACCGAAGGGCGCCACCTTGGCTATCCCTCCCTCGCCATCTCGCTGGTGGGCAAGACCCATTTCGCCACGGCGGCCCACTATGCGGCCCTGCTGGTGAAGGGGTTGATGAAGCACCCCCTGCCAGCGGATCAGATCCTCAATGTGAACGTACCTGACCTGCCGCTTGAGCAGATCCGGGGGATCAGAGTGACCCGCCTTGGCAATCGCCATCGGGCGGAGTCGGTGATTCGCACCGAGGATCCCCGCGGTCAGCCCATCTACTGGATTGGCCCTCCCGGCGACAAGCAGGATGCAGGAGAAGGAACCGACTTTGCTGCCATCGAGCAGGGTTATGTCTCGATAACTCCCCTGACCATTGACATGACTGCCTATGACAGTCTCGCTGGTCTGGGGGCCTGGTTAGATCTGCAGGGATGAGGGTGTGATAGTACAGCGCCTGTTAAATCAGCTCATTGCGCAGGATATTCGCGATTTTCGCGTACTGGCGACCATCGCGAAAGTGCCGCGCCAGCTATTCGTGGATGAGGCCATGGCCCACAAGGCGTGGGACAACACCGCCTTGCCCATTGGCCATGGCCAGACCATTTCGCAGCCCTACATGGTGGCGCGAATGACCGAGCTGCTGATGCAAAATGATCCGGCCCACGTGCTGGAGATTGGCACTGGCTCCGGTTACCAGACGGCGATCCTCGCCCATCTGGTGGAGCACGTTTATACCGTGGAGCGGATCAAGTCGCTGCAGTTCCAGGCAAGACGCCGGCTGCGCCAGCTTGATCTGCACAATGTCTCGGCCAAGCACGGTAACGGCTGGCTGGGATGGCCCAACAAGGGGCCTTACGACGCCATTCTGGTGACGGCGGCGGCGAGCGAGATCCCGACGGCGCTCACCGATCAACTGGCCGATGGCGGTCGGCTGGTATTGCCGGTGGGCGACAGCCAGCAGACCCTGCAACTGATTGAACGCTCCGGCTCCCAGCTGACCAGCCGAATTCTGGAACCGGTGCGTTTTGTTCCCCTGATCGACGGAGATGTTGAGTGAAGTTGTTTTCCCGTTTGTATGTACTGGTAATGCAGTGGGCGCGCCATAAATACGCCCCCTGGTATCTCTCCATCACCGCCTTTATCGAATCGGTCTTCTGGCCCATCCCGGTTGACGTGATGCTGGCGCCGATGGCGCTCGGCAAGCCCCACAAGGCGTGGCACTACGCCACGCTGGCCACCGTGTTCTCGGTGCTGGGTGCGCTGTTTGGCTATGCCCTTGGCTACGCCCTGTGGGATCCGGTGGTGCAGCCGCTGGTGGCTTCCGTCGGTTATGAGGGCAAGATCGCCATCGCTCGCCACTGGTTCGAGCAGTGGGGCATCTGGGTCATCTTTATCGCCAGCTTTACCCCGATCCCCTACAAGGTCTTTACTGTGACGGCTGGGCTGTTGCAAATGGCTCTGTTGCCCTTCATCATCACCTCCCTCATCGGCCGCGGTTTGCGCTTTTTCCTGGTGGCAGGTTTGATGCGCTGGGGTGGCGAGAAGATGGAACGCAAACTGATGCACTACGTAGACGTGCTCGGTTGGCTCTGTATTGGTCTGGCCGTCGTGGCCTATTTCTGGTTTAGTCGTTAAGGATCCGCTATGCGTTCGCGTATTTGGCAGGGAAGCAGTGTCGTCGTTCTTTCATGGCTGCTGCTTGCCTGTTCCTCCAGTAAAAATGCCGCTCCGGTTGAGGGGCTGGGTGATGGTCCCTTCGTCTCGACCATCCCGACCCGTCAGGCCGGCGCTCAGGTCAGTGCCCCCATTCAGGGCAACAGCTATGTGGTGAAGCGGGGCGATACCCTCTACTCCATCGCCTTCAACTCCGGTAACGACGTGCCGTCGCTGGCCAGCCTCAACAACATCAGCCCGCCCTACAACATCTATCCGGGGCAGCGCTTGCGACTCGATGGTTCCAGCGCCAGCGTAAGCAGCAGCCGCAGTTCCGGCACCTATGAGGTGCGTCGCGGCGATACCCTGAGCAGTATCGGCCGCCAGTTCGGCATGACGCCGCAGGCGCTGGCCCAGAGCAACAACCTGAGTGCCCCCTACGCCCTGCAACCGGGTCAGGTGCTCAACGTTCAGTCTGCTGGCGGCAGCAGCACCCAGATGGTAGCCGCAACCCGCCCGGTGACACCGGTTCCGGTGCAGACCACCACGACCCGACCGAGCAGTGGCCCGCGTCCGTTGGCAGAACCAAGCGGATCTGGTCAGACCACGCCATTCATCTCGCAGAAATCCGTTGCTGCGGAGGCACCGAAGGAATACGCTCAGGTCAAAGAACAAAAAACAGACAACTCCCAGTCGAGACTCTCCTGGCACTGGCCCGCAAAAGGCCGGATCGTCGAGGGGTTCTCTGTTGCAGAACAGGGTAACAAGGGTATCGACATAGCCGGCCAGAAGGGGCAACCCGTCTACGCCGCCAGCAGCGGTAAGGTCGTATACGCTGGCAGTGCTTTAAGGGGGTACGGCAAGCTGATCATCCTCAAGCATGATGATGACTATCTCTCCGCCTACGCACACAACGACGAGTTGCGGGTGAAGGAAGGGGACAGCGTCAAGGGGGGCTCGGTCATTGCCAACATGGGCAGCACGGACGCGCCGGATGTGCGATTGCATTTCGAGATCCGGTATAGAGGCAAGTCGATCAATCCGATGAGCTATTTGCCAAAGCGTTAACCCCAGAGAGACCGTCTTACTCTGGTAACGTCAGGGAGACACACCATGAGCCAAGAACAACTGGTAATGCAGGATGCAGAGTTAGAGTTTGACGCTGACCCCGAGTCTCACGAAGAGGTAGAAGAGCTGGAGGAGGTGGCCGCCGAGGCGGAAGAGACCATCTCCGATGAATTGCTGGCACCGGAACTGAACAAGGTGATGGATGCCACCCAGCTCTATCTGGGGGAGATTGGCTTCTCCCCCCTCCTCACTGCCGAAGAAGAAGTCTATTACGCTCGTCGTGCCTTGCGGGGTGACAAAGCAGCCCGCAAGCGCATGATCGAGTCCAACCTGCGACTGGTGGTCAAAATCGCCCGTCGTTACAACAACCGCGGCCTGGTGCTGCTGGATCTCATCGAAGAGGGCAACCTCGGTCTTATCCGCGCGGTCGAGAAGTTCGACCCCGAGCGCGGCTTCCGTTTCTCCACCTACGCCACCTGGTGGATCCGCCAGACCATCGAGCGGGCCATCATGAACCAGACCCGCACCATCCGTCTGCCCATTCATGTGGTCAAGGAGTTAAACGTTTACCTGCGCACCGCGCGTGAACTCTCTCACCGTCTCGATCACGAGCCGACCGCCGAGGATATCGCTCAGGCACTCGATTGCTCGGTGGACAATGTGAACCGCATGCTCAAGCTCAACGAGAAGATCACCTCGGTGGATACCCCCATCGGTGGCGATCGCGACAAGGCGCTGCTGGATGTGCTCTCCGACGAGCGCGGCATGGGGCCGGAGCTGGAGTCACAGGAAGATGATATGCGCAGCAGCATTGTGCACTGGCTCGAGGAGCTCAATCCCAAGCAGCGGGAAGTGCTGGCACGTCGTTTCGGCTTGCTGGGTTACGAGCCGGCCACCCTTGAGGATGTGGGGGCCGAGATTGGCCTGACCCGCGAGCGGGTTCGTCAGATCCAGGTCGAGGGGCTGCGCCGTCTGCGGGAGATCCTGCTGAGTCAGGGACTCTCCATCGAGGCGCTATTTCGTACCAATTAAGTATCCGCACCAATTAAGTCTGCACCAGCTGATCAGCGTATCAGCCAGATAGCACGAGGGGAGCAACAGCTCCCCTCGTTTTTTATTGCCTGTTGTCTGGCGCTACCGATGCGGTTAGACCAACTCGGCCAGCATGGTGTCGGCGTAGGGCACCAGCGCTTCGCCATTTTTCACCTTGGTGAGGTAGTCCGGGTTGGCGATAAGCGGACGGCCGATGGCCACCAGATCGAAGCGGTTGGCCTCGATGGCTGCTGCGGCGCGCTCGGCGTCGTAGTTGCCCACCCCGACCAGATTGCCCTTGTAGTGGGCGCGCAGATAGTCGGAGGCGCGGCCACCCAGATAATCGAAGGTGAGGTTGTCATCGAAGATGCCGAGGTGGATATAGGCCAGCGGGCGATCGTTCAGCTTGCCCAGCAGATAGTCGAACACGGCGCGATCTTCCGGGCTACCCGCCAGATGGACATAGGCACCCGGGGAGAGACGAATACCAACCCGATCACCGCCGATGCGGGCGCTGATGGCATCGACCACTTCCAGCGCGAAGCGGCTCATATTTTCCGGGCAGCCACCGTAGTTGTCAGTGCGCAGGTTGGTGGAGTGGTGCAGGAACTGGTCGATCAGGTAGCCGTTGGCACCGTGGATCTCCACCCCGTCAAAGCCCGCCTTGATGGCGTTGGTACCGGCAGTCGCATAATCCTGCACCAGCTGGGCGATTTCGGCTTCGGTCAGGGCGCGCGGCACCTGATAGGTCAGCTCACGCATGCGGGGTACTGTGCCCTCATGCGCCACGGCAGAGGGAGCCAGCACTTCAGCCTGATGGAAGAAGGGGTGGGAGAGGCGGCCGACGTGCCACAGCTGGGCGAAGATCTTGCCGCCCTTGGCGTGCACGGCGCTGGTCACTCTCTTCCAGCCATCGATCTGAGCCTGGGTGAAGAGGCCCGGGGTATTGGGATAGCCCTGCGCATCGGGGCGGATGATGACGGCTTCGGAGACAATCAGGCCGATGTCGGCACGGCGAGCATAATAGGCAGCCATCTGCTCGGTCGGCACCAGACCGGGGCCTGCCATGCAGCGGGTGAGCGGGGCCATCATGAAGCGGTTGGCCAGGGTCAGAGTCTCATTAAGGCGATACGGCTGAAACAGGGTATTCATGATAGTGTGTCCTGAACGGGTTATTCTTGAACGTGCATTCAAGACGTTTTTTTGTTCCGATGCAAGTCTTTTTTGAATGCGCGTTCAAGATGGTTGGCCCCGACCTGCGAGTGGGGTACACTTGCCGACCTTTTCCAGCGCGCGTTGCCAGCGGCTCTTTTTGTGCCGTGGCAACGAACCATTTCCGACGGGAGGAGCCATGCGCATTGCCGAGTTTGATCGTGACGAGGTGCTACGAAATGCCATGGAGGCGTTTCGCGCCAAGGGGTACGCCAAGACCACCATGCAGGAGCTGGTGGCTGCCACCGGCCTGCACCCGGGCAGCATCTACGGCGCCTTTGGCAACAAGCGTGGCCTGCTGCTGGCGGCTGTCGATCACTATGTGGAGAGCAAGCGGGCCCTGCGTCGCTCCCTGCTCGACAACCCGAGCCCGCTGGCCGGTCTTGCTGCCTATCTCGATCAGGTGGTGACCGAGGCGCTCTGCGGCACCTGTCTGGTGACCCGCACCATGATGGAGCTGAGCGAACAGGATGAAGAGCTGACCCAGCGGGTCAAGGGGATCTACGGCGAGCTGGAGCAGGAGCTGGCGGATCTGCTGACGCAGGCGCAGCAGTGCGGTGAACTGGCGCCGGATCGGGATATTCGCACCCTGACAGCGCTGCTGCTGATCAATCTGCAGGGGCTTATCACCTTCGCCCAGTGCCGCCCCGATCGCCCCCTGCTCGACGACGTGGTCGCCCAGCTGATGCGGGCCGTGCGGGCGTAATGCGCGCCCGGAAACAACCATGGCTCCTGCGGGAGCCATGGTTGTTTCCGGGGATGCCACACGCGCCGGGTTGTTTGCTCCCTTCTCCCCTTGCGGGAGAAGGGTTGGGGATGAGGGGGAGGGCTCTGCTCAGCGCAATGAGAGCCAAATATGGGCCAGTACGACCTCCATCTGACTCAGCACATCGTTATTCCACACTCGTATCACCCGAAATCCCTGCTGATTGAGATAGGCTGTCCGAGCCTCGTCATGCATCTGGTTCGCTTGTGTTCCATGTTGCGAACCATCCACTTCGATAATCAATCCCTGTTCAAGGCAGATAAAATCCACCACATAGGGGCCGATGGGCATTTGGCGGCGAAATTTCAGCCCCGCCAGACGGCGATTGCGCAGCTGTTGCCACAGTTTCTGCTCTGCCTGCGTGGCATCCCGTCTCAGCCGCTTGGCAAAGAGGTTGCTCTCCATAAATTGCCCCTGCTCCGTATCGCCCTATAGATATAGCCAGCTTCCCATCTGTTTACCGGTTGGGTATTGCGTCCCCTCACCCTAGCCCTCTCCCAAAGGGAGAGGGAACAGATCGAGTTGTGGTTGGGATTGGGCTGATCATCACAGTGTTCATTGCCGGATTCGAGCAGGGGAAGCTGGATTGGGTAATACGAAGATGACGGTAACTTTTTGAATGTATGTGGAATCGCCTGACTGACTGGCTAACTGGTTGTCCGCGATGCTGCAAGTTGTAGCGTAACGGCTCCCTTCTCCCCTTGCGGGAGAAGGGCTGGGGATGAGGGGGAGGGAGCAGGAGCAGCCCTCACCCTAACCCTCTCCTAAAGGGAGAGGGAACTGATCGAGGTTCTGTGCGGGCATCGTGGTCGGTCAACAAGCTTCTTCATCAAATCCTTGAGCCACATCTGCGCCGGTTTGGGGTATGCCAGACGCTGCCGCCTTACCTCGGCCCCACCAGCTCTTTCATCAAATCTTTCAGCCATACCAGCGCAGGTTGCTGGGCATGCACGGGGTGCCAGACGCAGTTGAGGTGATAATCCGGCACGTCTGCGGGCAGCGGCAGGCTTTTCAGCGGCCAGTGGGTGGCGAGCAGGTCGGCCACCATGCTGGGCAGCACCAGCAGGTGATCGCTCTGGCTGACGATGGCGGCGGCGGACATATAACTCTGGCTGTTGACCGAGATGGTACGGCTAAAGCCCTGACTTTTCAGATAGCGGTCGAGGCTCGCCTCCGAGGTACCCAGCGGCGAGTGAAACACGTGGGGCATGGCGATCAGCTGCTGCAAGGTGATGCGCTCCTGCCACTGGGAGGGGTCATCCTCGGCACCGGCGGGGGCCGATTTGGCAATGGGCTGATCGGCGCGCACCAGTCCGGCCAGCGGTTCGGTGAGCCAGGTCTCCTTGCCCAGATACCCCGGCACCTGCATGTACTCGTCAAAGCCCAGCACCAGATCGATCTCGCCGCTTGCCAGCTCGGCTTCGGGCAGGGTGTCGCGCAGGATGCGGATCTCGATGGTGACCCCGGGCGCCAGCCGTCTGAGCCGCTGAATAAGCGGCGGGATCAGCACGCACTCCACGTAATCTGTGGTGCAGAGCACGAAGCGCCGCTTCGACTGGCTTGGCTCGAACTCCTCTTCTTCGGTGAGCTGCTGCTCCAGCAGCCGCAGCGCCTGCTGCACCCCGAGATGCAGCCGCTGGGCGCGCGGGGTCGGAAGCATCCCCTGCGGGGTACGCACCAGCAGCGGGTCGCCGAGAAAGGTGCGCAGCCGGTTAAGGGAGTGGCTCATGGCGGGCTGGCTGATAAAGAGCGCCTCGGCGGCGCGGGTGACGCTGCCCTGCGTCATCAGGGCGTCAAACGCGAGCAGCAGATTGAGGTCGAGCTGGTGCAGTTTCATGGGGGGATTATTCGCCGTGTTTATGGGACAATCCATCCTATTCATTTGATGGATGGGGGCGCAACGTCTTAATCTGCGACCCACTCTTATTTTTCCGGGTTCCCGCGCCGCATCGGGCGTAAACGGGGGCCTCAATCCATGCAAGGAGCCTTGCGATGAGCATCAAGACCATTAACTCCACGCCGGCCGCCGACGGCTTCACCATGCCCGCCGAGTGGGCACACCAGCAGGCCGTCTGGATGATCTGGCCGTTTCGCCCGGACAACTGGCGCGTAGCCGGTCGCTTCGCGCAAGAGACCTTCGCCAAGGTGGCCGATGCCATCGGCGGTGCCACACCGGTTTTTATGGGTGTACCGGCCCAGTTTATGGAGCAGGCCCGCGCCATCATGCCCGCTCACGTCACCCTGGTCGAAATGGACAGCGATGACTGCTGGGCCCGCGATACCGGCCCGACCATCGTTACCAACGCGGCCGGCGAGTGCCGTGGCGTGGATTGGGGCTTCAACGCCTGGGGTGGCCACAAGGGCGGTCTCTACTACCCGTGGAATCAGGATGAGGAAGTGGCAGCCCAGATGCTGACCCAACACGAGATGGCTCGCTACGATGCGCCGCTGATTCTGGAAGGGGGCTCCATCCACGTCGATGGTGAAGGCACCTGCCTGACCACCGCCGAGTGTCTGCTCAACGAAAACCGCAACCCGCACCTGACCAAAGAGCAGATCGAAGCTTACCTGCGCGACTATCTGGGCGTCACCAGCTTTATCTGGCTGGACGAAGGCGTCTACATGGACGAAACCGACGGCCACATCGACAACATGTGCTGCTTCGTGCGTCCGGGTGAAGTGGCCCTGCACTGGACTGATGACCAGAACGATCCCCAGTACGCCCGCTCCGTAGCCGCCCTCAAGGTGCTGGAAGCGGCGGTCGATGCCAAGGGTCGCAAGCTGAAAGTGTGGAAGCTGCCCCAGCCGGGCCCGCTGTTCTGCACCGAAGAGGAGTCTGCCGGTGTCGAGAGCGGTACCGGCGTGCCGCGCGAGGCAGAAGGCCGTCTGGCCGGTTCCTATGTGAACTTCCTTATCACCAACGATCGCATCGTCTATCCGCTGCTGGATGCCGCCACCGATGGTGAAGCCCAGCGCATTCTGGAAGAGATCTTCCCGGAGCACACCGTAGTCGGCGTGCCGGCCCGCGAGATCCTGCTGGGCGGTGGCAATATTCACTGCATTACCCAGCAGATCCCTTCAGGTCAATAAGCTGGTCGAAGAGTGTAGAAATTCAAAACCCCACGCCGTGGGGTTTTCTCTCTTGATGGTGTGATGGTCGCCGGCGCTGATGCGGCGATCATCATGACAAACAGTCACCCTTTTACAGGAGATCCCCATGATCGAAGTGACCGAGGTTTCCATTGCCGAGCTGCGTGCTGCGCTCGAATCAGGCCGCACCACAGCGGTCGAACTGGTCAAGGCCTATCTGGCCCGGATCGAGGCCTACAACGGCCCCGAGACTGCCACCAAACTCAATGCCGTGGTGGTCGCCAATCCCGATGCGCTGAAAGAGGCCGAGGCTTCCGATGCCCGCCGCGCCCGTGGCGAGACCCTGAGCCCGCTCGACGGCATCCCCTACACCGCCAAAGACAGCTATCTGGTCAAGGGGCTGACTGCCGCCTCCGGCAGCCCGGCTTTCAAGGATCTGGTAGCCCAGCGCGATGCCTTTACCGTTGAGCGCCTGCGCGCCGCCGGTGCCATCTGCCTTGGCAAAACCAATATGCCGCCGATGGCCAATGGCGGCATGCAGCGCGGCGTCTATGGCCGTGCCGAGAGCCCCTACAATGCCGACTACCTGACCGCGCCGTTTGCCTCCGGCTCCTCCAACGGCGCCGGTACTGCCACCGCTGCCAGCTTCTCCGCCTTTGGTCTGGCCGAAGAGACCTGGTCGAGCGGCCGTGGCCCGGCTTCCAACAACGGCCTGTGCGCCTACACTCCGTCCCGTGGCGTCATCTCGGTGCGTGGCAACTGGCCGCTGACTCCGACCATGGATGTGGTGGTGCCCTATGCCCGCACCATGGCCGATCTCTTGGAAGTGCTGGATGTGGTAGTGGCCGACGATGCTGACACCCGTGGCGATCTGTGGCGCTTGCAGCCCTGGGTGCAGCTGCCCAAGGCCTCCGAGGTGCGTCCGGCTTCCTATCTGGATCTGGCGGCCAAGCCCGATGCCCTCAAGGGCAAGCGCCTCGGTGTGCCGCGCATGTTTATCAACAAGGATGAACTGGCCGGCACCAGCGAAAACCCCGGTATCGGCGGCCCGACCGGTCAGCGCATCCATACCCGCGAGACCGTGATTGCCCTCTGGGAAGATGCGCGCAAGGCGCTGGAAGCCGCTGGCGCCGAAGTCATCGAAGTGGACTTCCCGCTGGTCTCCAACTGCGAAGGGGACCGACCCGGCGCGCCGACCGTGTTCAATCGCGGCATCGTGAGCCCGGAGTTTCTCAACGACGAGCTGTGGGAGCTCTCCGGCTGGGCGTTCGACGACTTCCTGCGCGCCAACGGCGATCCCAAGCTCAACAAGCTGGCCGATGTCGATGGGCCGAAGATCTTCCCCCACGATCCGGGCACATTGCCGAACCGCGAGGGCGATCTGGCGGCGGGCATGGACGAGTACGTCAATATGGCCAAGCGCGGCATCAAGCGCTTTGACGAGATCCCCACAGTGCCGGACGGCCTGCGTGGTCTGGAGAAGACTCGCAAGCTGGATCTGGAGGAGTGGATGGACGGGCTCAAGCTCGACGCCGTGCTCTTCCCCACCGTTGCCGACGTCGCCCCGGCTGATGCGGATGTGAATCCGGCCTCCGCCGATATCGCCTGGAGCAACGGCATCTGGGTTGCCAACGGCAACCTCGCCATTCGCCACCTCGGCGTGCCGACCGTCACCGTCCCCATGGGGGTGATGGCCGATATCGGTATGCCGGTGGGCCTGACCTTCGCCGGTCGTGCCTATGACGACAACAACCTGCTGCGCTTTGCCTCGGCCTTCGAATCCACCGGCAGCAAGCGTATGGTGCCGCCACGGACGCCGCCGTTGGGGTGAGTTCTTTAGCTAGATAGGCAGAGCTAGTTCGGCAATAACGAAAAAACCACCCATATAGAGGGTGGTTTTTTATTTTCCAATATTTTTACTGAGCACGTTAATCTGCAACATAAACTCCATTGTTTTTAACGTAATCAAGAGCAAAATTTTACTATGAAAAAGAATTACGGTTCAATGAAATTACGGTGAGGGTATTTTCTTTTTAATTCAGCGAGTGTTTGTGTAAACATACTTTGAATTAATGTCTTTACGTTTGGAACGTTAATGTAAATTTCATTCGTTAGTTCTGTAAGTGAGGGAAGTAGTGATTTCCCTACAATTCCCTCTAACTCATTTAAAGTGAATTCTTCATCATGTCTAAATAAGCTATGCATTTTGCTGTGATACTGGTTTATATATACTTCATTCCTAGTCGAAATCGTGTGAAAAAGCGACTTGAAGTTTCGCTGGCTGCGGTCTAACTCAGCGAGCAACTGCTCATTTGGGGAGGATAATAAAAATAAACACTTTTCTATATCTATAACATTTAATAACGTTTCATCTATGCGATAGGCTGGTAATGCTAAAGCTCTCTTTGCTTCATCAATATTCATGAATTTAGACGAATTTAATTCGTACAGAGATATGATGGTCAATTGTCTGTCTAAAATAAAAGCTATATATTTTAGATAGTTCACTTCTCGTTCTTCTTTTTCTTCTTGTTGTTTATAGAATATGTTTAATATTGTTAATATGGCTGCCAAAGCACCAGCTGAGCCTAAGAATGTTCCAATATTATTTAACACAACTAAAAAACTACTTGATGTATCGTATGAGTATGCAAAAAAAACGGCTGATATGTAGAACCCTAAAAGAACAAAACAGATATTTAGTGAGTGCTTTTTTATGAATGAGTTCACAATGTTCCCTGTGTGTTTTGATTTTTGATACTCTCTATATGATATATCGGTTGCTATAAATTTATCCATAAATATATGGATTATTATAATTTTAAATTAAGAACCGTAGGCTCGAATAGCGAAGCGTATTCGGACTTTCGCGAACAGGTCGTGGCCGAGAAGGTTGCCGGTATTGCCATGACTCGGTGCGTGGCGGTATGCGGACGATTACGCTGTGCGCATCGACCCTACATGATGTGGCTTATTGTTACCTCCCCCTCATCCCCAGCCCTTCTCCCCTTGTCTGTGATCAAGAGTGGGAGAAGGGAGCAAAACGGTTCAGCTGATTGTGCCTTACGTACGAGGTTCGGGTGGGGATATGAGGGGGTTGGAATTGGCACGAACCATTCCCTCTCCCTCGGGAGAGGGTTAGGGTGAGGGGTCGCCATCTGTGTTGCAGGTTCGAATAGGGCCGTAGGTTCGAATAGCGAAGCGTATTCGGACGATCGCGAAAGTAAGGGCGTTGAGGTGACGCTGATGTTCAGGGTTTCCTGCTTCTCTTGCTATCAGGCTATTCGCGGTAAACGGACGATTACGCTGCGCTAATCGACCCTACATGATGTGGCATATTGTTACCTCCACCTCATCCCCGGCCCTTCTCCCGCAAGGGGAGAAGGGAGCAAATATGCTCCGCTGCTTGTGCGTTGGCTCTGTGGTGCGGGTGAATATGAGTGGCTTGGAATTGGCACGGGCCATCCCCTCTCCCTCGGGAGAGGGTTAGGGTGAGGGGCTGCTATCTGTGTTGTAGGTTCGAATAGCGAAGCGTATTCGGACGTTCGCGAACAGGAGGTCGTTGCCGATTTTTCCGGACTTTCCCCTGACATCCCCCTGACTTCACTCAGACTTCACACAACCTCATTTTCCCCTCACAAATCCCCCGTATCTTCTGCCCACTGCTTAAAAGGCCCGGCTTGCCACAGGGGTGGCGAGGGGGCGGTTGGTTCGAGGGAGCAAGATGATGAAAGGTTGGATGAAGTGCACATTGGCCGGGGCCGTGGTGCTGATGGCGAGTTTCTGGGGTGGCAGCGTGCGGGCGGCGGGGATCTCCCTCAAGCAGGTGAGTGGCCCTGTCTATGTTGTTGAAGACAACTACTACGTCAAAGAGAACTCCATGGTCTATTTCGGGGCCAAGGGGGTGACGGTGGTGGGGGCGACCTGGACGCCGGATACCGCTCGCGAGTTGCACAAGCTCATTAAACGGGTCAGCAGCAAGCCGGTGCTGGAGGTGATCAACACCAACTACCACACCGATCGGGCGGGTGGTAATGCCTACTGGAAGTCCATCGGGGCCAAGGTGGTGGCGACCCGTCAGACCCGGGATCTGATGAAGAGTGACTGGGCCGAGATTGTCGCCTTTACCCGCAAGGGGCTGCCGGAGTACCCGGATCTGCCGCTGGTGCTGCCCAACGTGGTGCACGATGGTGACTTCAAGCTGCAAGAGGGCAAGGTGCGCGCCTTCTATGCGGGCCCTGCCCACACGCCGGACGGCATCTTTGTCTACTTCCCCGACGAGCAGGTGCTCTATGGCAACTGCATCCTCAAGGAGAAGCTGGGCAACCTGAGCTTTGCCAATGTGAAGGAGTATCCGCAGACCATTGAGCGGCTGAAAGCGATGAAGCTGCCGATCAAGACGGTGATCGGCGGTCACGACTCGCCGCTGCACGGGCCCGAACTGATCGATCACTATGAAGAGCTGATCAAGGCGGCGCCCCAGAGCTGACCCGCGCTGTTTTTAACAATGCCGCGGCTTGTGGCAAGTGCAGCGCCGGTATGGAACGTTGCACACCCTCTATGCAAAAGGGCCCGTTACGGGCCCTTTTTGTTATCAGATCAGCCACTGCCACCAGGTGAGGCCGATGCTCATCACCACGGCAAAGCCCACGATGGCGATCACCAGACCGATGCGCATCCACTCCGCGCTGGTGTGATAGCCCATCCCCATCAGCAGCGGGATGCGGGCGTGGGAGTAGGTGGCGAGGTTGCAGCCGACGTTGGTGATGGCGGCGATGCTGAAGATGGCGAGCTCGGCAGGTACGCCGACCGCCAGCAGGGCCCCGGCAATCACCGGCGCCAGCGCCACCACCTTGGCGGTGGCCGAGGCGAAGGCGTAGGAGGTAAAGAGGTAGAGCCCCATCACCACCAGCAGCATGGGAATGGTGCCGAGCCCGCCGAGGGTGCTGTGCATAAAGCCGGAGAGTTCATCCCCCAGCCAGCCGGTAAAGCCGACCCGTTTCAGGTTGTCGGCCATCCCCATCAGCACGCTGAACCAGATCAGGGTATCGAAGGCGGCGCTGTTGCCCTTCACATCGTTCCAGTTCAGCACCCCGAGCAGCAGCAGGGCGGCCAGACCGAGAAAGGCGACCGTGGTGGCATCCAGCCCCAGATTGCTGCCGCCAACCCAGAGCACCACCAGACCGACAAAGACCCCGAGCAGGCTCTTCTCATGGCGGGAGAGGGGGCCCATTTTGGCCAGCTCCTCGCGGGCGAAGCGGGGGGCATCCGGCGTATCGCGGGTCTCGGGGCGGATCACCATATAGAGCACCAGCGGCATGATCAGCAGCAGACCGATGGCGGGCGGCAGCAGATAGAGCGCCCATTCGCGAAAGCCGACCGTCAGCCCGGCGACGCTGGCGGCAATGCCGACCAGCGCCAGATTGCCGGCAAAGCCGGTGCTGAAGGCGACCGCCGAGGCGTCGTTCATGGCGCTGACGCTGGAGAGCAGGAACTGCCCCAGCTTGCGGTCATCCTTGTTGATGGTCTTGGCCAGCGAGTCGGCAATGGGGGCGACGATGGCGGCGCGAGCCGTGTTGCTCGGAGTAGCGGGGGCCAGAATAAAGTCGGCAACCGCCAGACAGTAGGCGGAGCGCAGGGTGGACTGGCCGAAGCGGCTGAGCAGCAGCAGGGCGATCCGCTTGCCAAGACCGGTCTTGGCAAAGGCGCTGGCAATCATGAAGGCGATGACGATAAGCCAGATCAGCGGGTGGTTGAAGTCGACCAGCGCCCCTTCGATGGCCGCCTTGGGGGTCGCTTCGCCGCCGGCATGGAGCACGGCGTAGAGCCCGAGGGAGAGGATGGCGATATAGCCGGTCGGCGCTATGTTGGTGACGATGACCAGAATGGTGGCGATAAACAGAATGGCGGTGTGGTAGGCCGCCGGTGCCAGTCCGGCCGGGGCTGGCAGCTGCCAGCAGACGATAGCCAGCAGCACGGTCACGAGTGCGGCGAGCTGGGCGAGAGTGAGTTTTTTCATAAGATTCCTGTCCGGAATGAGTGGGGAGGGAGCGATTGAGGCCGCTTCAGCCCCCCTAATATAAAAGGGGTATTGATGGATGCCAAATCCATCAATTGCATCAAATTGAGCTTTTGATTAATTGCAGCTGGTTATTTGGGCTGATTTGGCCTTGTGGAGATGGGGTGGGGCAGGGCAACCGGCAGGCAATCAAAAGTGATGAACAGCAAACCGCCCGGGATCGGGCGTTCTCTTTTTATAGGGCTCGCAGCCCCGCTGTTGCCCCTTTATGGCATACGGGGCTTGGCGGTGGCCGGTATAAGCTGGAGTTGGGTCATTTCGGGAAAACCCATAAATCCTGCTTATAGTGAGCAGGTTTGCCGCTGCACCCCCGCACGGCGGCAAAACCAGCCGCGCAGGGGCTTGTTCCGGTTTACAGGGATGGGTTTGCAGGGATTGGCGGAGGTTAGCGCCGCCCCTTGCCACCCTTGTTGCCAGCGAGGGCCTGCTTTCTGGCACGCTGTTTCTGGGCCGCCTTGCTGTTGCGGCGCGGCTCGGGCTCGAAGCGGGTGAGATCCGGCTCAAAGCCCGGGAACCACTGCTGAGGCAAACGGGTGTCGAGCACCGCTTCCACCTTCTCCAGCAGCGGCGCATCTTCCGGGCTGAACAGGGTGATGGCAAGCCCCTTGTTGCCAGCGCGACCGGTGCGACCGATACGGTGGACGTAATCCTCTGCTACAAAAGGGAATTCGAGGTTAATCACGTAGTTGAGATCCGTGATATCGAGGCCGCGGGCCGCCACGTCGGTGGCAACCAGCGCCTGCAGGGTGCCGGCGCGAAACTCCAGCAGCACTTTTTCTCGCGCGCTTTGCGACAGATCGCCGTGGAAGGCGAGCGCATTGATGCCCGCCTTGCCAAGCTGCTGGGCCAGTTTGTCGGCCCCCTGCCGGGTGCGGCTGAAGATAAGCGCCGGAGCCCACCCCTTCACTTTCAGCATATGTTCGACCAGCGCCAGCTTGCGATCGCTATCCACGGTATAAACCCGCTGTTCCACCTCGGCTGCCGTGGTGTTGCGCGGTGCCACTTCAATCAATTCGGGGTCACGCAACAGCACCTTGCAGAGGGCAAACAGGTTGTCGTCGCAGGTGGCGGAGAATAGCAGGGTCTGGCGATCCGCCGGGATCTGTTTGAGCAGCGCCTTAATCTCGTCCATAAAGCCCATGTCGAGCATGCGATCCGCTTCGTCAAACACCAGATGGCGCAGTGCCGCCAGACTCAAGGCCCCCTGCCGCAGATGATCGAGCAGGCGGCCCGGGGTGGCGATCAGGATATCCACTCCGGCTTGAAGCGCCTCTACCTGCGCCGCGATACTCACCCCGCCGTAGACCAGCGTGCTGGTGAGACCTGTCCCTTCGCCGTAGCGCGCCACACTCTCGGCGACTTGCACCGCCAGCTCGCGGGTTGGCACCAGCACCAGCGCACGGATCGGGCGGGGCTCTGCTTGTGGCTGTTGTAGCAGCTGTTCCAGCAGCGGCAGCACAAAGGCGGCGGTCTTGCCGGTGCCGGTCTGGGCGCCCGCCATCAGATCGCGCCCCGCCAGAATGACGGGGATGGCGCTGGCCTGCACCGGGGTCGGCGCGGCATAGCCCAGTTCGGTCAGGGTCTGCTGCAAGCGGGGGGAGAGGGCCAGTTCGGCAAAGGAGGCTGTGGACATAGGGGCACCAGTCGGGGTTATCGCGGCCTGCGGCCACGATGCTGTGAGTGATCGTGGCCGCGATGGTAACAGATAGAGGGGGAGTGGCAGAAGGCGGGCCAGCTTAGCTGGCGGTTTCGGCGTCGGGGTTGCGGATCAGGTGGATCCGCTGGCCATCGTAGCTGGCGATATTGTGTTTGCCCTGCTGTTTGACGTGATAGAGCAGCTCATCGGCCAGATGCACCGCCTCGGCCACCGACAGGTAGTCGCGAATGCGGATCACCCCTGCCGAGAAGGTGATGGGGTCGGGCAGCTCGGCAATGGTGAGGGGGCGGGCGAGTAGCCGGGCGGCGGAGTGGCGCATCATCTCGTCATCATCCATCCCCTTGAACAGCACGATGAACTCCTCGCCGCCCCAGCGGATGGCGCTGTCCACTTTGCGGATATTGCTCCTGAGGTGGCGGGAAAAGGCGACCAGCGCCTGATCGCCAATACCGTGGCCATAGGTGTCGTTGATCGACTTGAAGTTGTCGATGTCGAGGATCATCAGGTAGTCGTGCTCGTGCAGCATGGTGCGGTTGAGGATGTCGCGCCGCGGCAGCTGGGTCAGGTGATCGGTGTGAGCCAGGGTGCGCAGGCGCTGGTAGAGCTGCTTCCACGCCACCATCGCCAGCAGAATGATGATGATGTAGACCTTGAAGGCTGCGCTGTGGAGCGCCAGCTTGATGAAGTCGAGCCAGGAGTAGGACCACTTCAGATAGAGCACGGCGCCGCTTTTGGTCTGCATAAAGGGTTTGTTGAGACAGAGATGAAAGGCACGGCACGGCTCGGCGGCATCGAAGGCGATGGCGGTGCGGGTCGGGTTGAGATTGTGAAAGGGGCGCAGCACCTCGTTGAAGGCTTCATCTACCGCGATGTCGATGGCCAGCAGGCCATATTTGTAGCCGCCGCGCCCCAGCTGATAGGTGAAGGGGAAGTACATCACTATGGTGTTGCGCAGGCTGAAACTGTCTACCTCGATATCTGAGACCACCGCTTCATCGGTGCTGCAGAAGTGCCGGAGCTTGTTGAAGCTGGCGCAGCCGAAGTAGTGATACCAGGGGCGGAAGCTCATCAGATCCACTCGGACAGAGCCCAGCTTGGCGGGCAGGATGCGCTCGTTGGCCACCATGCCGATCAGCCGGTAGTCGTCCCAGATGGTGTAGATGTTGATCACCTCCGGGTAGGAGAGGGCGTAGCGGAAGGTGTTGAGGATATTGGCCGCCGGGTATTGCAGCGGGACATCGGCAAAGCGCTCCTTGCTCTTGAGGTCGTAGCCGTAGAGATAGTCGGTGCCGACGCCGCTCGGGGGCGGGCGCCGGTCGAGCGGATGGTGCTGTGCCAGATAGCTGGCGATGTTCTCCACCTTGAGGATCTTGGCCCGCTGGTAGAAGACGTCGAACACGTTCTTCTGCTTGGCGGCTATGAGGTTCATATCGTGCTGGACGTTGAGATAGGTGTAGTAGAAGACGCAACCCAGCCCGCCCAATACCAGCAGGGCGAGCCCCAGCAGGGTGGCTCTGGGGCGGTCGAGTCGAATTTGATACCAGGCCATGGCCGGGGTCTCTCCTGAGTGGGGTGAAGGGTTCGTAGGTGCCGGATTGCGGGCGTGGACATGATTGAGTATATGCCACCCCGCCTGGCATCAGCCCCGGCGCGGCCGACTATTCAACCTGCGACACCTGCTCGCTGGCCAGATGGTGCAACCATTCCCGCACGATCAGCAGCACGGCGGCAAACTCCTCCTCCCGCGGCAACTGGTTGGCGGCGAGGGGATCCCCCTCAGCCATGGCGGCCAGCTGGCCAAAGGCTTGCTCCACCAGTTCCCGGCTCATGGTGTTATCCCCCAGCACTTCGGCCAGCGAGGGTTCGCTGCGCAGGGTGAGGGGCAGACCGGGCGGTATATCGGGAGCGATGCGCATCAGCTCATCTTCCACCACCATGATGGCGCGCTCCAGTTCGAGCGGGGTGGGCGGCGCGTGGCGAAATGGCCCTGGCTGGATGGCGCGGGTGCCGAAGGCGAGCGTCCAGCTGGCGAGGGGAGCATCGGCGTGGCCAAGCCAGACCTGACTGCGCTGCTCGCCAATCTCCAGTAACAGTGTGGTATCGGGGGCGGGATTCATGGTGCGGGACTCCTGTCGGGGGCGAGTGTGACAACCCTCTTTTGATAACGCCATCAACCGGCTTTGGCGAGCACAATTTCTGCCATAGCCCCTCTGTTTTGCGAGTGGTGGCTCACTTTGGTGTTAACACCTTGCAATAAATTCCTATTGTGGCAGTCTAGATGGCCAAATGAAGGTTTTTAACCACTCATTGCCACCGTTTCAGGAGTTCAGATATGGATATTCGTACCGCTCCCCGCGCCATTGCGCTCGCCCTGCTGCTGGCCAGCAGTGTTGCCACCGCCAACGAGGCGCTGGTGATCCAGACCGACTTTGGCCTTAAAGATGGCGCCGTCTCGGCCATGAAGGGGGTCGCCTTCGGGGTGGATCGCACCCTGCCGCTCTATGACCTGACCCACGAGATCCCGGCCTACAACATCTGGGAAGCCTCCTACCGCCTCTACCAAACCTTGCAGTACTGGCCCAAGGGCACTGTGTTTGTCAGCGTGGTGGATCCGGGTGTCGGCACCGATCGCAAGTCGGTGGTGCTCAAGACCAAGAGCGGCCACTACATCGTCAGCCCTGATAACGGCACCCTGACTCTGGTAGCCGAACACTTCGGCATCGACACCGTGCGCCAGATCGACGAGAAGACCAACCGCCTCAAGGGCTCCGAGAAGTCCTACACCTTCCACGGTCGCGACGTCTACGCCTACACCGGCGCCCGGCTCGCCTCCGGTGCCATCAGCTACGAGCAGGTGGGCCCGAAACTGCCTGCCGAGGTGGTGAAGATCCCCTATCAGGCTGCGGTAGCCGAGAAGGATGGCACCCTCAAAGGCACCATCCCGATCCTCGATGTGCAGTACGGCAACGTCTGGACCAACATCGACGATACCTTGCTGACCAAGGCGGGGATCAACAAGGGGGATACCGCCTGCATCAAGATCAGCGAAGGCTCTGCGCTGAAATATGACGGCAAGGCACCCTACGTCAGCAGCTTTGGCGATGTGCCGGAAGGGCAGCCGCTGGTCTACCTCAACAGCCTGCTGCAGGTGTCGGTGGCGCTGAACATGGACAGCTTCGCTGCCAAGCATCAGGTGCAATCCGGTGCCAACTGGCATATCAGCCTGAAGAAGTGCTCCTGAGTCGCACATATATAAGTCGCGATAGAAACAGCAACGGGCGCCTCGGCGCCCGTTTTGTTCTCTGGTAATAAAGAAAGGATCAGAACTCGTTGGAGAGCGCCTTGTACCCTTTGACCAGATCGATATTGGTATGGGCCACGTCTTCGGAGAACTCGGCGGCATCCACTGAAACCCGCGGGAAATAGAGGGATCAGAACTCGTTGGAGAGCGCCTTGTACCCTTTGACCAGATCGATATTGGTGTGGGCCACGTCTTCGGAGAATTCGGCGGCATCTACCGAAACCCGCGGGATATGGGTCAGATCGCTCTGCTGGTTGATGCGGGTGGTGGAGGGGACGTAGAACTCCGGCGGCAGATCGCAGCCATCGATCACCGAGTTGTGACGCACCACGGCGCCGTCACCGATATGGCAGTTGAACAGCACGCTGTTGAAACCGATAAAGACCCGGTTCCCCACTTCGCACGGCCCGTGGACGATGGAGCGGTGGGCGATGGAGGTGTATTCGCCGATGGTGACGGCGGCGCCGGATTTGGAGTGGATCACCACCCCGTCCTGAATGTTGGAGTTGGCGCCGATGACGATGGGCTCCATCTCGCCGTTGGCATCCACCTCGTCGGCGCGGATCACCGCGTAGGGGCCGACGAAGACATTCTCTTTGATGATCACCTTGCCGCAGATGATGGCAGTTTTGTCGATATAGGCGGATTCATCGATGACCGGCAGGTGGCCGGAGGGATTTTTGCGGATCATGTTACATCCTGTGGTTGCCAAGAGAAGTGCTTGGGGGGCGGACGAGGCGTCCACCGGTCGGTCAGCTTACCCCTCGTCGCCCCTCGGTGAAAGCCCTGACTGGTCTGACCCTTGTCGCAAGCAGCGCCGCGATCACTGTTTCCGCTCGCCGGAATATGGGAGCATGGCTGCCATCCCGAGAGTCGGTTTGGATGGATATAAAGATGAAGAAGATGATGGCCCTGTTGGCTGGTGGTTTGCTGCTCTCCTCTGCGGTGCAGGCGAAAGGGGTGGCGGGTGACTTTGATTACTATGCGCTGGCGCTCTCCTGGTCGCCCGAGCACTGCGCCGTCAAGCCTGCGGACAAGGATCAATGTTCCCGCAAGCTGGGCTTTGTGTTGCACGGTCTCTGGCCCCAGTACGATCGCGGTTATCCCGGCAACTGCACCCGTGAACGGCTCGACGCCAACATGGAGCAGGAGTTTGCCGGCCTCTACCCCAGCCGTTTTCTCTATCGCCATGAGTGGGAAAAGCACGGCACCTGCTCCGGCCTGAGTCAGCCCCAATTCCATCAGCTGGCAAGCGACCTGCGCCAGAAGGTGAAGATCCCGGCGGCTTATCAATCCCCGGAAGAGCCGCTGCGCAAGAGCACCTTCCAGCTCAAGGCTGATCTGGCGAGCGCCAACGAGTGGCTGGCTCCCGACAACATCACGGTAGCGTGCGCCGATGGTGGCCGCTTCCTGCGGGAGATCTACATCTGCGTCAATAAAGAGGGGACGGATGCGGTCACCTGTTCCGCCGAGATGCAAAAGCGCGAGCGCCGCTCCTGCGGTCAGCCGGATTTCCTGCTGCGCAGCGTGCGTTGATGTGTCACTAGCGTGAGCGGGCCCATGATGGGCCCGCTCTGTTCCCGCCATTTGCAGAAAAGAGTCTGGATCATGGATGCCCCTTCCCGTTTTGCTCGTCGTCTCGGCCTGCGTTACCCGCTGATCCAGGCCCCCATGGCAGGTGTGCAGGATCACCGGCTGGCCATCGCCGCCTGTCAGGCAGGCCTGCTGGGCTCCTTGCCGGCGGCCATGCTCGGCAGCGAGCAGTTATCCACCCAGCTGCAGGCGATGCGAGCTGCGACCGATGGCCCCTTCAACGTCAACTTCTTCTGCCATCGGCAGGAGGAGCCAGATCCTGATCAACAGATGCGCTGGCAACAGGCGCTCTCTCCCTACTATGCCGAGTTTGACATCAGCATGGCGGCAGCAACGGTTGCCGCAGCCAGGGCGCCCACCCGAGCACCGTTCAACGCACAACATGCCGAGCTGCTGACCGGGTTCAGGTCGGCGGTGGTCAGCTTCCACTTTGGTTTGCCAGCCCCCGAGCTGCTTGCCAGCGTGAAGGCGAGCGGCGCCTATGTGCTGGCCAGCGCCACCACGGTGGCCGAGGCACAGTGGCTTGCTCACCATGGTGCAGATGCGGTGATTGCGCAGGGGTTGGAAGCGGGCGGTCATCGCGGCCATTTCCTCTCTGATGATCTCGCGCTGCAGCAGAGCACCTTTACCTTGCTGCCACAGATCCTTGCCGCGATCGACCTGCCGGTGATCGCCGCCGGTGGCATCGTCGATGGCAAGGGGATTGCCAAAGCGCTGGCGCTGGGGGCGAGCGCCGTGCAGATGGGTACCGCCTTTCTCTGTTGCCATGAGGCGACGACCTCGCCGCTGCATCGTGCGGCGCTTCACTCATCTCGAGGCGAGCATACGGCGCTGACCAATCTGTTCAGCGGCCGCCCCGCCCGCGGCATCCGCAACCGGTTGATGCGGGAGCTGGGCCCGCTCTCGGATCTGGCGCCTTGCTTCCCTTATGCCAGTGGCGCCCTGGCTTTGCTGCGCTCAGTGGCGGAGTCCCGGGGCGATAGCGGGTTCTCTCCGCTCTGGGCGGGGCAGGATCTCTCCGGTTGTCGTGAGCTGCCCCTCCGCGAGCTGGTGGCGGAGTGGATAAAGGAGGCCGGGCTGGCGTGATTGCCTCTATATAAGGCTGACTGGTGAGGGGATGGCTGGCGAACTGCGTGCACAACCACCTGATAAGCGCTGTGTTATGGCCGCAAACAATCCGGATTTTACGCCTTTCTGTGGATAAGTCTGTGCAAAGCTTGTTGGTTGATATGAATAACCAATAAAGTGCAGTTTTTTGCGATTTTATTGCATTTTGGCCCTTGCCAATGTGATCAATCTCTCTATAATGCGCCCCATCGACACGGCAAGCGGCAACGCAAACAACCGGGTCGATAACCTCGAAAAGCCTTTGAAAATAAGGCTTGACTCGAGAAGGCGGTTGAGTAGAATGCCACTCCCGCAGCAGCA
>NZ_JBCGFD010000010.1:0-148181 GCF_038739755.1 Aeromonas sp. SE22 | reverse complement strand
ATTACCTGATTACCTGATTACCTGATTACCTGATTACCTGATTACCTGATTACCTGATTACCTCTTTGGTGGTGGTTCGCAAGGTTGGTGATAACTATTACCAAATAACTTGAAGTTATTTTTGTTTTGCTTTTGTTGTATGCTTGTTAACCGCTTTAAATTCATGGCCTGACAATATTGAAATAGATGTCTCTTATATGAACTTTATTTATTTCATGAGATCTCCTTATGTTGCGTGGTCGCGCTAACCATTTGTTTTCATTGTGTTTATAAAAAAATTTATACAAATCAAAATGTATTTGATGTGCATCAAACGAGTCGTTAATTTGCTCGTCAAGCAAAAGTGGAATGCGGCTTTCTACACAGAAAACAAGGATGTATGTAGCTGTGTGGTTCAGGGGTAGCGGGAACTACCCCTGATGCGGTGTGTTGCTTTTGCTTATTTAAATAAACCTGAAAAGGCACAGTTTATTATTGGCATGACCTCTCATCGGCTTAATGAGGGGCGAGCGCCAACAGTTGCTGTGCAGTATATCGCCGCATCACTAAATATCGTGACTCCAGCATGATGTGAGTGATGCAGTACAACACACGTTAATGTAGGTATAAACGAATGAAAGCTAATAAGATTTTGGTTGCTATGGGTGTTGGTTCCATGCTGCTGTGCGGCTCCGCTTTTGCTGCTGGCGGCGCTGGTTCAGGTAAAGTCACCTTTAACGGTGAAATCATCAACGCCCCTTGCTCTGTAGCCCCTGAGTCTGTTGACCAGGTAGTTGAAATGGGTCAGATCAGCACAAAAGAGCTGGCTAATGGTGGTGAGTCCAGCTCCAAGCCGTTCAGCATCAAGCTGCTGAACTGTGAAATCTCCGATAAGGATGATGCCGTCAAGGTGACCTTCAGCGGTGCTAAGGACCCGGTAGATTCCACCCTGCTGGTTATCGGTGGTGGTGACGCCGCTGGTGCCGGTATCAAGATGACCGCTCCGGGCGGTGCTCCGATTGTTCTGGGTGCCCCGACTGCCGCCTTCGGCCTGGTCAACGGTGATAACGAGCTGCCCTTCAGCGCCGTGCTGAAAGGTTATGCAAGCCAAGACACCAACCCGCTGAAAGCAGGCGCTTTCACTGCAGTGACCAACTTTACTCTCTCCTACGAGTAATAGACTGCCTTAACGTGTGACAAGGGTTGTGGTGGAGTGAGCCACCACAACCTCACACATTCTGTCTCCTCACATCGAACCTTGATCATGAAAACTTCAATGATGACGGCCATGGTGCTGCAGCTGGTGATGATGGCGGGATCAGTCCACTCCAACGAACGCACGGATGGACTGGCCGAATCGGGCTGTACGCTGGAGGTGCATCGCAGCATTCCGCTGCAGGCTCAGCAGCCGGGCACGCTGAAAATCAGCGGCTGTCAGGTCGAGGGGGCGATGGAGGCATCACTGCCTTTTATTTCCATGTCCGTGCGCGGAGCCATGAGCGATGAGCTCGGCATTCTCAAAAACGGCCAATATCACAAGGTATCCGGCGAACGTTTTATTATCTCGGATATCGTCAACAGTGATCTGGAATTCAATTTGGGGTTCATCAGTAGTCAGCTGTTTTTTCCGGACAGTACGACTTTATTTGAACTCAATTATATGTAAGCAAGCCAATTGCTTAGTGTAGATACCTCATTACGTGAGACCGTTATGCAATTCCTAGAGTGAAAATATGAGCGTTTCAACATCAGACTCTGTGAGAAAAAAACATTATTCAAAAATGGCTTTTATGCTATGTGTGCCTGGCCTGATGGCGGTGGCAAATCACGCATGGGCAGAAACGGAGTTTAATATTGATGCGCTCGATCTGGATGAGCGAACCAAGATCGACCTCTCCCAGTTTGCCGACGAAGGCTATATCTTGCCCGGCGACTATTATCTCGAAATCGAGGTCAACAAGAACAAGCTGCCCCTGCAGAAGATCCCTTTCTACGAGACCGACACCGGTAAGGGAAAGGGCGGGGTTGCCTGCTTGCCACAAGAAGTGATCCCCAAGCTGGCACTGACCGACGAGGCTGTCGCCAAGATCGATACCTGGCACGATGGCCAGTGTGCCAACCTGTTGGCACTGGACGGTGTGGTGATCTCCAACGACATCGGTAACGGTTTGCTGCGCATCGCCGTGCCCCAAGCGTGGATGAAGTACAGCGATCCGAACTGGATTCCGCCCGAACAGTGGGATGAAGGGATCCCGGGGATGATGCTGGATTACAACATCAACGCCCAGGTCAACGAAGGGGATGGTTACTCCAACCGCAACATCAGCAGCTACGGTACGCTGGGGTTCAACTATGGCGCTTGGCGCCTGCGGGGCGACTACCAGGCCAGCTCTTACTGGGGCGACAATGAACGGACATCGACCGAGCTGAACCGTATCTATGCCTATCGCCCCTTGACCGACATGGCTGCCAAGCTGACGGTGGGCGAGCAGCAGCTCAACTCCCAGCTGATCGACGGCTTCCGTTATACCGGCGTCAACCTGGCCAATGATGAGCGCATGTTGCCGCCAAGTCTGCAGGGCTATGCGCCGGAAGTGAGCGGCATCGCCAAGACCAACGCCAAGGTCACCATCTCCCAGTCCGGCCGGATCATCTATGAGACCAACGTGCCGGCCGGTCCGTTTCGCATCCAGGGGCTAGACAGTTCGGTGCGCGGTCGTCTCGACGTGCGGGTGGAGGAGCAGGATGGCAGTGTCAGCTCGTTCCAGGTAGACACTGCGACCGTTCCCTATCTGACTCGTCCCGGTTACGTCCGATACAACCTGGCGGTGGGTGCGCCTTCCGAACAGACGGATTCGGTACACGATGTGCACGGCCCTGCCTTTGTGACTGGTGATTTCTCCTGGGGGGTGGCCAACTCCTGGTCGCTGTACGGTGGCAGCCTAGTTGCGGGTGAATACAACTCCATGGGGTTGGGTCTCGGTCGAGACCTCTATGCGTTTGGTGCCATCTCGGCTGACTTGACCCAATCCATTTCCAAGCTGCCTGGCCTGTCGACCAAGATTGGCCAGTCGGTGCGGGTGAACTACGCCAAGCAGTTCGATGAATACAACAGCTCGATCACCTTTGCAGGTTATCGCTTCTCCCAACATGACTTCATGACCATGTCGCAGTTCCTCAATAACAAGGAGCGGTTGGAGAAAAACGAGACCGCCTCGAGTGATGACTACAACAACTGGGGTGACAAGGAGCTCTATACCATCACCGCCAACAAGACCTTCTGGGCGGATGATGCAGCCAAGGCGCTGACCGTCTACCTGGACTACACCCACAGAACCTACTGGGATCATGATGCCGAGGATCGCTACGGTCTCTCCATCAACAAGAACGTGAACATCGGCAGCTTCAAGGATGTCTCCGTCTACGTATCGGCCTACAAGACCAAGACCGAAAACTACGAGGATGACAAGAGCATCATGCTGACCCTGAGCATGCCGATCGGGGATAGAAAGAGCGCGGGATATAGCGTGCAGTCCTCCAATGGCAAGGTGACCCATCTTGCCACTTATCAGGATTACAGCCGGCCGGATGATACCTATCAGCTGGGGGCGGGTGTGCAGAGCAATGGCCACGCCGTGGCGCGGGGCTACTACAACCACAATAGCGACATCGGGGCGGTCAGTCTCAATGCCTATAGCGTGCAGAGCGAATACACCTCTGTCGGGGCCAGCCTGCGTGGCGGCCTGACGGCGACCCAGCACGGCGCGGCCCTGCACCAGGCGACCCGCCGTGGTGGTACCCGCATGATGGTGGATACCGACAAGACCTCTGGCGTCTCCTTCAACAACGGCCGCGCCGTGACCAACCGTTTTGGTGTCGCGGTGATCAGCGACATGACCGATTATCGCAAGAGCGATACCCGGGTCGATGTGGATCAGCTGAGCGACGACATTGATGCGATGAACGCCATCAAGCAGGGGACCCTGACCGAGGGTGCAATTGGGTATAATGCCTTCGAAATTGCGGAAGGGTTCAAGCTGCTGGCCAATGTCAGGCTGCCCGATGGCTCAGTGCCGCCGTTTGGTGCTACCGTCGTCAAGAATTCCGGCCGGGTGCTCTCGGTGGTGGATGAAGATGGCCTGGTCTATCTGACCGGGGTGAAACCGAATGAAGCGTTTGAACTTTCATGGGGCGGGGCCCGCCAGTGCAAGATAGTGGCGCCGCAACAAGTAACCGATCTGTCGATGAAGACTCTCACTTGCAAGTAATGGGATACCGATGAAAAAGCTGCTCTCTTATACCTGTCTGGCTGTGCTGGGCATGACCTCGCTCAACGTCAGCGCCGCCATCGTGCTGGACCGTACTCGCGCCGTTTATCCGGGCGGTGCCAAGTCCATCAGCCTAAACATCAAGAACGAGAACCAGAAGCTGCCCTACCTGGCGCAGGCCTGGATTGAAGATGCCCAGGGCCAGAAGATCTCTTCTCCTTTCGTGGTGCTGCCGCCGGTACAGCGGGTGGATGCCAACCAAAAGTCCATCGTGCGCATCGCCAGCGTGCCGGCCATCGACAGCCTGCCCAAGGATCGCGAGTCCATCTACTACTTCAACCTGCGCGAAATCCCGCCCAAGAGCGAGAAGAGCAACGTGATGCAGATTGCCGTGCAGTCCAAGATCAAGCTGTTCTATCGCCCTGAGGCCATCCTGCCAGAGCGCGGTGCCGTATGGCAGGATAAGGTGCTGATCACCAAGCAGGGCAAAGCCCTGAAGGTCAACAACCCGACCCCTTACTACATCACCTACGTGGGCCTCGGCCATCCGCAGGGCAAGGAGCGGACCACCATCAAGGGTTTCTCTGCCTTTATGGTTGCCCCCAAGTCAGAGCAGACGGTCACTATCCCGGAAACCCTGGGCAACGAATTTGTGATCAGCTACGTCAATGACTACGGCGGATATATGGATATCAAATACCAGTGCACAGGCAATGCCTGTAAAGCTGTGAAGAGCGAGTAACGTTATGTATCGTTTCATTATCTGTGCAGGGATGATTGCTTTAGCTTCCCCGGCATTGGCAGTCAATGGCGCAGTGGTACCAGATGCAACTCAAACATATAATATAAATCTTGATAAGGCTGACATTGTAAATAAGCCAGGATCGAAGACTAAGCCTTTTAAATGGGAGCTGGGCACAACCTATGGTGGAACAGTCTATTGTCCAACCCAGACAATTCAGACATCTCCTATTTATTACAAAGCGGTGATCAGTGATGGTTTGCCACAGGTTGGTGAGGGTTTTGTAAAGCTTAATGAATTTTTGGATATGAAGGTTGAAATATTTATAGCGGGCAATAGAAGAGAACTTGTCACTGCACCATTCAATAATGAAACAAATAAAGGTAGATATGGGCCTTGTTATCAGGGTGGGAAGGTTAGGTTCAACTTTGAGAGTGGCAGTCATGGTCAGGTTACCTTCCGTGTAAGAAAACCCATCATAAATGGGGTGCATATATCTGACCACCAAATAGTGGAAATGTTTGGGCGATTGGGAATGACCGACTCAGACTTCAGTGGCGACGTAATGTCACGAATTGTAATTCAGTCATCTATTCTCTATGTGCCGGAAGAGTGTGTGATAAATGGCGGCCAGACCATCGAGGTTGAATTTGGTGATCTTCCTGGTAATGGATTGGACGGAAATAACTTTGAAAAAATACTTCCATTGACTTTCCAATGTAAAGGGGGGGCATTTGAGGGAAATGCGCTAAAAATCAACCTAGGTATTTCTGGAAGACCAGCATCCTTCAATCAAGACTATTTGCGAACAACCAAAGATGGCTATCAGGGGGGAACAGTTATCCCTGACTTGGGTATCAAGTTTAAACAGTTGGATGGTTCACCGCTTAATTTGAATACATTCTATCCAGTTTCCATGCAGGGCAATATCGGTGATTGGGGTTTTATCGCTGCGCCAGTAACACCCGCAGGAGCGGATATCCCAGCTGGTGACTTTTACGCCACAGCCACTATCGTTGCAGAGTTCCAATGAGGAGTCATTTTATGCTACGGACATTGTGGATAGGCTTGGCAGTGTGCCCACTGTTGGGGGTAACGGCAGCCCCCCGTGCTAGCAATGACTTGGAATTGTTGGGTAACACAGTTCATCTTCACGGCCGGATCATCGATCAGCCATGCGTGGTTGCCCCGGAATCCGTTGACCAAGAGGTCGACATGGGGGTGGTCGACGTGAAGGAGCTCTATGCCAACGGGGTCGGTGCCCACGTGCCTTTCGTGATCCGGTTGACCAACTGCAAGCCCGGAATCTTCCGTATGGCCAAGGTGACCTTTACCGGCTCGCAGGATACCCAACTCAGCGGCGGGTTGGCATTCACGGCTGGGATTGCCAAGGGGGCTGGTATCCGCCTATATGATGTGACTCAATCACCCCTGAATTTGGGTACTGCCTCTCGTGGCTATCTGCTGGGAGGTACGGCAGATAATCAGCTGCAATTCTTTGCCCGGGTTGAAGGGCATCCGGCGGCACTGGCGGCCAAGAACATCCAGCCTGGCGACTATTCTGCCGTCGCCAATTTCATCATTGCTTATGAATAAATTCAGAAGTCGTTGCGCTGGATGACTTTTGAGTTACCAAGGCTGGGCCAGGTGATGACGCCCCCCAGATAACTGGAGAGGTAAATTCCGCCAGGCAATTGAATGAACTGGGACTTTTGTTTAGGTGGTGTCAGCGCAGCCACCAGAGTCGCAACCATACTGTTATTGGTTAGTGCCTGCTGATCAATGAAATTGACAATGGTATTTTTGATCTCGACCGAAATATCGCCATTATCCCGTTCCAGATCCCCGACGGAATCCATATTGAACAGTATCTTTCCCTGATTGTCGGTTGCTATCATGGTTGCCACAACTATTTCCCTGTTCATGGTTACAATGAATTTACTCTTTCTGGTTATCTCTACCCAGTTGTCCGGTGCCTGACAATTTTTGTGATATCTGACAGTGGTGTCTGGATTATTGTAATAGTTGTGGAAAACATTGTCTCCCTGTTGGGTCATGGTTGTGATGACGCATTGCACTTCTTCAGCCACCGGATGACCACTGCGCAGCAAAAACACATTCTCTGATAATTTTTTGAGATTATTATCTATGGAAAAATAGCTGATAGCTTCTTTGCCAACCAAAATGGAGATCTGCTCATCAGCCTTGCGCGGAATTCGCTTTATCAAGGGGGTTATTGAATCTATTTTGACATTCAGCGCTTTTTCTGTATCGCTGGTCATATAGAGAGAAATCTGGCTGAGATTGATAGTGCGCAGCGTATTCGCCGTCACATAGTTATAAATAAAGATGGCCAGTGAAGTCAGTGAAACTAGCAGCAACACAAACAGCAGGATACGTTTCGGGTTGAAATAGCGATCATATTTTCGACGAGTATATTGCCGTCTTGCTTGAGGGGGATGGGAAGTCATCGCCGCTTGAGTTTCTTCATTTGACGTTGGTTCTTCCGTTTCACCTGCTGCCTCAATTGGGGCACAAAAGATATATCCCACTCGCGGAATAGTGTCGATAGCATCCATCAAACTGAATGATTCCAGCTTTCTTCTCAATGAGAGGATCTGCCGGTTCAAATTGGTGTCGGTATTGTCCTGATTGGGCCACAAGGCATCCTGCAGCTTGCTTCTGGGAATGACAGTACCTGCCTCATCACACAGCATTTCGAGCAGCTCGGCTTCCTTGTTGCTGAGCTTGATGTCCTTGTCTCCTTTTGAGAGTCTGAATATTGCAGCGGAGAAAAAGATATCCTCTGCAATTTTATAAATTTTGTTACTCATGTGTGACTCGTCTTACTGCCAAGGAGTGCATTTTACCACCATGCAGTCTTTGTTCAAATAATGATAAATTACTGATTTCCTTTACTATCAACCAGTTACCTCATTTCTTAAACGCATGGTGGGAGACATGGTACTACAGCTCATTAATTTGGTTCAAAAAATGTGCAAAAAAATGGCCGTTTATGTAATCGTTCTCACTTACTCCTGCCTGTGCGGGAAATTTTGACGCCGTCAGCATTTTCTTTCGAATAATGTGCGTATTTGGATGACTCTTGCATGCCGGTTTTTGTCGCATGGCCGATTATTGCGCCTTAAAAAAATTCTGATATTGCTTGCGCTGGGGTTTGAGATTACCGCCGAGATCGGGCCAGGGGAGCCAGCGGTCGGGCACCATAAAGCCGGGCAGGGTGGCACGGATCCAGGCTGCCAGCTCGGGGTAGGGGACCGGCTCACCGTGCCAGTCGATAAAGGCTGCGGGGCGCTGGCCCCACTCGTCGCTTGGCACCGGCACCACCAGTGCCTGGGCGACAGCCGGGTGGTCCACCAGCCGCTGCTCGATGGTTTCGGGCTGGATATTCTCCCCGCCCGAGATAAAGAGGTTGTCGAGTCGCCCCTCTACCACCAGTTCGCCTGTCTCGCTGAAGTGGCCCTTGTCGCGGGTATGAAACCAACCGTCAGCATCAAGGGGCAGATCGAGAGTTCCACCGCGGTAGTAACCGGCAAACAGGGTGGCACCGCGCACGCAGATCTCCTGCTCCCGGATGCACACCTCCCGTCCCGGTAGCGGGCGGCCGACCATACCGGCATTGCCGGGGATGGTGGTGCAGACCTGACTGCCCATCTCGGAGAGGCCATAACTCACCTTGGGTTCGAGCCCCATGGCGCAGAGACGGCTCACCAGTGGCTGCGGGATGGCGGCACCACCGAGCAGCAGCTCGCGCAGGCGGGTGCGGGCGGGGTCAAAGCCCTCTGCCAGCAGGCGCCAGAGCTGGGTCGGCACCAGCGAGAGGTGGGTGATCGGTTGCTGTTCAAGGCGCGCCTTGAGCGGCTGAGTGCGATCGTCCAGCACCAGAGTGGCGCCCGCCAGAAAGACCCGAAACAGGATGGCGTAACCGCCAACGTGAAACAGCGGCAGCGAGAGCAGCCAGCCGCACGTCTGATCGAGGGGGATCAGGGCGGCTGAACCGCGAGCCGAGGCCATATGGTTGGCCAGCCGGTGTACCACGGCCTTCGGCGTACCGCTGGAGCCCGAGGTGAGGATCATGTTGTTGAGCCGGGCTGGCTCCAACATAGAGTTGCTTTCGTCTGCTGGCAGCTCATGGGCGAAGTCGAGGCGCAAGGGTTGCCAGCTGCCCGTCGGGATCTCGCCAGCCGACCAGAAGGCAGTGGCATCGAGCAGGGTTGCCAGCTCGGCCTGCCGCGCCGGCGGAAAGGCGGGATTGAGCGGGCAGAAGATGATGCCGCTGCGCACGCAGGCCCACGCCAGCAGCACATCCTGCTGCGCGCCGCGCACTACCGCTGCAAGGTGATCGCCGTGCTGGAGCCCAGCTTGTGCCAGCTGTTGGCAGAGGCTGTTGATGTGGCGATCGAGCTGGCGATAGCTGAGCGGGGTTGGGCCATAAATGGCGATATGGTCGGGCGTGAGCCCTGCCCAGTGGTGTACCGGGCAGGGTTCCTTGCTGTAGGCGGGCTCAATCACGGAGAAAAAGCCGGGTCAGTTGGCTCACGTCGGGCTTGCCATCGCTATCGAGCAGCTCCCCCGCCATCCAGCGACGGGTATCGAGACCGGGAGCCTGCTCCGGCGCCCACTCACCCGCCAGACGGGCGAGCTGATTCAGCCCGAGACCCGACTCGAAGCAGGAGGAGATGATCACCTTGAGCCGCAGCTCGCGGGCACGGTTGACCAGTGCTTCGATGTTGGCGAGCGAGCCAAGCAGGGTGGGTTTGAGCACCAGCGCCTTCAGCTGCGGGATGGGCTCCCACGGTTTGCCCTGCGCCAGGAGTTCGTCCAGCGCTACCGGCATGCCGGTGCGGTTGGCAACGAAGGCGATATCGGCGAAGTCGGCGCAAGGGTCTTCCAGATACTCGATGCGGTTCGGGTCGAGATGGCCGCAGAAGGTCCAGGCCTCCTCGCGGGTCCAGCCCTGGTTGGCATCCAGCACCAGTTTGAGAGAGGGCACCCGATCGCACAGCAGGCGGATCAGTGCCAGCTCATCACGCATCGGATAGCGGGCTACCTTCAGCTTGGCCTTGCTGGGGGTGCTGTGGAGCCACTCTTTCCAATTTTTCAGCAGCTCTTGCGGCGAGCCCTGAATAAGGGGGTAAGGCGCGGGCAGCGGGTTGCTCTGCTCCGGCCATTTGCGGCGTGCGCAGTCGAGGCCAAATTGTACCGACGGCAGCACGGGATTCGGGGTATCTCCGGCGGCCAGGGCCGCCAGAGCGGCGAGCGCTTCCTGCTCCGCCTGTTGCAGGCTCTCTTGCGAGAAGCCGGGCAGAGGGGCAATTTCCCCCCAGCCGTCGTTGATGCGCACCAACAGCCCCTCTCGCGCCACCTCCACCTTGCCGTGAAAGGTCAGTGGCTGGGTAAAAGGCAGTTGATAGCGATAGAGGGCTAGTGTCATCAGGGGTTCCGCTTGTATTTGGAGAAGTCGGGACGGCGTTTTTCGTTGAACGCGTTGCGCCCTTCCTGACCCTCTTCGGTCATGTAGAACAGCATGGTGGCATTGCCAGCCAGCTCCTGCAACCCTGCCTGGCCGTCACAGTCGGCATTGAGGGCCGCCTTCAGGCAGCGCAGCGCCATCGGGCTGTTTTGCAGCATCTCGCGGCACCAGCGCACGGTTTCGCGCTCCAGATCCGCCAGCGGCACGACGGTGTTGACCAGACCCATGTCGAGGGCTTGCCGGGCATCGTACATGCGGCAGAGGAACCAGATCTCGCGGGCTTTCTTCTGGCCGACGATGCGGGCCATGTAGGAGGCGCCCCAACCGCCGTCGAAGGAGCCCACTTTCGGGCCGGTTTGGCCAAACTGGGCGTTGTCGGCGGCGATGGTCAGGTCACACATCATGTGCAGCACGTGGCCGCCACCGACCGCATAGCCGGCCACCATGGCCACCACCGGTTTCGGGCAGGTGCGGATGTCGCGCTGGAAGTCGAGCACGTTGAGGTGATGAGTCCCCTCGTCATCGCGATAGCCACCGTAGTCGCCACGGATCTTCTGGTCGCCGCCGGCGCAGAAGGCCTTCTCGCCAAAACCGGTCAGGATGATGGTACCAACCTGATCGTCATAACGGGCATCGGCCAGCGCCTGCAGCATCTCTTTGACGGTGCGGGGACGGAAGGCGTTGCGTACCTGGGGGCGGTTGATAGTGATCTTGGCAATGCCATCGCCGGACTTGTGATAGAGGATGTCCTCGTAACCGGCGGAGCAATCACGCCACTCGACAGGTGCGTAGAGTTCCGCTTCAGTCATTGCTTCAATCATGACTCTTCTCTTCTTGTTGTTGGTTGACCCACTCCGCAAGGAGTCGGGCAAAAGCCTCGGGCTGGTGGGCATGCAGGTTATGGCCGCCATCCAGCTCCAAGTGGTTGATTTTGCGATGCTGACTCGCCATGAGGCAAGCCAGCTGATGGAATTTGTGATCCCGCTTGCCGCTGACATACGTGACAGGCAACCCGCCTTGCGCCAGCCAGGAAGCGAGATCCGGCTGCTGTCCAAGGGAGGTGGCGCGCAGCATGGCGGCCACGGCCTTGCCGTCGTTGCCAAGGCGGCGGGCGATCTGGCGAGCACGGGCTGCCTCGTCGAGATCGGCAAACACCCCCTGCCGATACCAGTCGGCCAGCACGTCAGCCAGGGGCTCGCGCTCGAAGCGCCCTGCCCAGCTCTCATCGTGGGCGATGCGGGCGGCCCGCTCACCGGCTGGCAGCCCCGGGTGGCAGTTCTCCAGCAGCAGTCCCGATAGCCCTGCCGGCTCACGGCTGGCGTGGTAGAGGGCCAGTCGCCCGCCCAGCGAGTAACCGACCAGCAGGTAGCGCTCGATGCCGCGACTGGCTAGCTCCCGGCACAGCCACTGGTGACTCTGCTCGAAGTCGTTGACCCGCAGCTCGTGATGCTGGCCGTGACCCGGCAGGTCGAGGGCAATGCAGTGGTGGCCGGGCAGGCGGTCAATGACCGGTTGCCAGTCGTTTCCATCGCCGAGCAGACCGTGCAGCAGAACCAGCGGTGTGTCGTTACAGCTCACGGATGGTGGCTCCCAATGCCTTGAGATCATCGGCCACCTGCTCGCTCGGTACCCTGATCTCGATCAGGGTAACGCCACCCTTGAGGGCCAAACCGTACTCCTGCTCGAATCCGGCCAGGGTCGTCGGCGCGCGGTAGGCGAGGCCAAACATGGCGGCGGCATGTTCAAAGCCGAGGCCGTGGGGCAGCCGGTAGTAGCTCTCCAGCAGCTCCCCTTCGGTGGGGACGGGCAACATGCGAAAGATACTGCCGCCATCGTTGTTGAGCAGGATCACCACCAGCGGCTGGCTCGCCTTGCTGAGCAGGGCCAGGCTGTTGAGATCGTGCAGGGCGCTCAGATCGCCGATCAGCAGGGTGGTGGGCTGGTTGCTGCTTTGCGCAAATCCGTAAGCGGTGGCGATGAGGCCATCGATGCCGGAGGCGCCGCGGTTGGTCATTACCCGGCTCGGCCCCTTGCCCGTTTCGCCGAGCATGTCCATCAGTCGGGCCGGCATGCTGTTGCCGACAAAGAGCTGCCCCTCGATAAGGCTATTGATGCGATGGCAGACTCCGAGCTCGGAGAAGCGATCGCAGGCGGCGGCTATCGCCTGACCGACCGGTTGCAGCAGCGTGGCCAGCCGATGCCAGGGGGCATTGCTGGCCGTGACCGGATGGGCAGAGGCAAAGGCACCAGCGTTGCAGAGCAGGCGGTTGCGCAGCCGGTAGTCGGGGTCGAGCCGCGCCGGCTGCGGATCTACCAGCCAGTAGTCGTGCCACGCCTGCTGCTTGATGAACTGGCCAAGGCGCTTGGAGACCAGTCGGGCGCCAAATTGCAGCAGCACCTCGGCACAGCCCAGCTCGGCGGCCACGGCTGCATTGTTGAGGGCGAGATCCAGCTCGATCAGATTGCGGCGATCGAAGCGCAGCTGGCTCTGGATATCGGCCAGCAGCGGCCAGCCAAGTCGCTCCGCCAGCTCGGCGGCAGCCTCTGCTTGCTCCGGATCTGTAATGCGACCGGCAACAACGATGCCGCGCTTTTGCCGAAAGTTTTCCCACTCCGCCTGCGGTGGGCAGGTCGGTTCGCTCTGCTGCCACGGGCTCCAGGGCGTCTGCGAGTTGAGCCAGTTGCCGAGGGGGGTCAGATAGTCGGAGAAATCCTGATAGTGTTCGCCCGGGTAGAGGGGCTCGGGGTACATGCAGTTGAAGTGCACCACCCCGGGGGTGAGCGCCTGCCTGGCCAAGGCTTGATCTACCGAGCTCAGCACAAACGCCGCTGGAATGGTCGGGGTGGGGCTTGGCAGGCTCTGCTGATAGACGGGGTAGCGGCCGAAGATCCCCTGCTGGTCGATCGCCTGATTGGCGCCGTTGTCGATAAGCTCGTGGGGACGATCGGCGGAGAGAATGATTAGCGGCACACCGGTGAGCTGGGCTTCGGCTACCGCGGGCCAGAGGTTGGCCACCGCGGTGCCGGAGGTCATGATCACCGCCACCGGGCGATTGCTCCCCTTGGCCAGCCCGAGCGCCATAAAGCCGAGGCCGCGCTCGTCAAAATGCAGATGGCGGCGAAAGCCCTGATGTGCCGCAGCCGCCATGGTCAGCGGCGCGGAGCGGGAGCCGGGAGCCAGCACCAGATCGCGCACGCCGAGGCGAAAGAGCTCCTCCAGCAACAGGGAGGACCAGACATGGTTGAAGGTGGCGTGCTGATTTGAAAACGGGCGGCAGGCAAACACTTCGCTGGCTGGCTCTTTACGGGTGGGCATAGGGGCTCTCGTGGCGTGAAAAGGGTGAATGACTATCCCAGCAGGGAGAGCACATTGGCGATCTTGTTGTCGAGCTCGGCCCACTCTGCGGCAGGCTCGGAACCGGCGACGATGCCGGCACCGGCAAACAGGGTGACGCTGCCGGGCTGGATGCGGGCGCTGCGGATGGCGACCGAAAACTCCGAGGTCTCCCGGCTCAGCATGCCGCAGGCGCCGGCGTACCAGCCGCGCTCGTAGGGCTCGAACTCGCGGATAAAGGCGAGCGCCGCCTCGCGCGGGGCACCGCCCACCGCCGGAGTCGGGTGGAGGGCGTCGAGCAGTTGCCAGTCGCAGACGCCGGGTTTTAGCTCGGCTTCGATATCGCACTTGAGGTGTTGCAGCAGCCGCAGTTTGAGAATGCGCGGCTCGGTCAGGGTGGCATCGTGGGCCAGCGGCGCCAGTCGGCTCAGGATGTCGGCGTGAACCAGCCGGTTTTCCAGCCGGTTTTTGCTGTCGGTGAGCAGCTCGGTGGCCAGCGCTTCATCGGTCGCCTCGTCGCCAGAGCGGCGAATGGTGCCCGCCAGCGCCTCGGTAAAGAGGTGGCGCTCCTCACGGCGGTAGAGCCGCTCGGGGGAGCAGGCGATAAAGGCTTGCTCTGGAGAGAATTGAAAACCGAAGTGGAAGCAGTCCTGGGCGTGGTTGGCCCACTGATCCAGCATGGCCCAGGGATTGATCTGGTCGGCGTCATGCTGGCTGGTCAGCACGCTTTCGCGCGACAACACCACCTTGGGGGTGCAGGCCTGAAAGTCGGGGGCGGTGACGCGCTCCACCAGCATCTGCCAGCGCTCGGGGCCGGGGCAATCGTGACGATGCCAGCGCTGTTTTTGCAGCGGGGGCAGCGGCGCTTCCGGTTGCAGCGCATCGAGGGCGGTTTCGGCCGCGTGCAGCTCCTGCTCCAGATTGTCGCCGGTTAGCCAGAGGTTGAGGCAGAGGCTGACGCACTCGCCGCGGCGCACCAGCTCGATGCGCGGCAGTACGAAACGACAGGCGCCAAAGCCCTGCCAGCCTGGCTGGGTCGGGTCGAACGCCAGACCGCCATAGTAGCGGGGGCTGTCATCATGGGGCTCTGCCGTGTTGCTGCACACCTGACGGATATCTTCCGGCGCAGTCAGCTCCTGAATGGCGCCCAGCGCGACATATTCGGGGCTGCTCTGGCCACGGGCATGCCAATAGATACGCGGATAGAGGGTTTGCGCCGCGAGCCAGCCCAGAAAAGAGCGGATCTCGAACGTCACGCGCAGCCGCACGAAGCCGCTGGCCTTGCTGTGACGCAGGGCGTCCAGTTGTTGCTTGATATGGGTCTGAGCCAACATGGATTCTTGTCTGAGCCGGATAGTAACGGCCGATCCCGCAGCGGGATGCCGTAGGTTTATGCCAAAGGCGATGATTTCCTATATATTATCTGCCCATTCGTCCATGTAAATCGCCCGAGGGTGCTGCACTCTCAGGGGCCAAGTATACCCAAATCCGGTTCGATAACCCTTAATCCGATCAATATCCGATAGTTTGGCCATCACAATATGACAAATAACGTATCTGTTTGGTTGCTGGCGGCGCGTTTGCGCACCTTGCCGCTCGCCTGCTCCTCCATCCTGCTGGGCTCCGGGCTGGCTGCCAGCCGCGGTGCCTTTGATGGCACCATCATGGCGCTCTCCCTGCTGACCGCCATCCTGCTGCAGATCCTCTCCAATCTGGCCAACGACTATGGCGATGCGGTCTCCGGCGCCGACAACGGTGAGCGGATCGGGCCACAACGGGCAGTCGTTTCCGGCCTGATCACCCGCAAGCAGATGTGCGTGGCGATGGCGCTGACCGCGCTGGCTGCGGTGGCCAGCGGCCTGCTGCTGCTCGGTTGCGCCTTTGGTGGCCAGTGGTTGCAGATCCTCACCTTCGTGGTGCTGGGTGGTGCGGCCATTGTCGCGGCAGTGACCTATACGGTTGGCAAGACTCCTTACGGCTACCGCGGTTTTGGCGACATCTCTGTGTTCCTCTTCTTTGGCCTGCTCGGGGTGCTCGGCTCCTACTACCTCTTTACCAAGACGCTTGAGCTGGATCTGCTGCTCCCTGCGACAGCCTGTGGCCTGCTGGCGACCGCGGTGCTCAACATCAACAATGTGCGCGATATCGAGACCGATGCCGCCAGCGGCAAGATCACTCTGGCGGTACGCCTTGGCCGCAATCGTGCCATCGCCTATCACTGGGTTCTGCTGGGGGCGGCGCTGCTGGCGACCATCGCCTTTATCCTGACCCAGCCCGCCAGCTTCTGGCCGTGGATCTTCCTGCCCGCCATGAAGCCGCTCACCGATGCCGCCAGAACCCTGCGCGAAAGCTTCGATGGCGAGGTGCTGACCGGTGCCCTCAAGAAGACTGCCATCAGCGCATTTCTGTTCAGCCTGCTGCTCTCCATCGGGTTGGCGCTCTCCTGAGACTTACTGGATGGAACGGCGATAAATGAAAAGGGCTCCCGAACGGGAGCCCTTTTTGATCGTTATCGAGGCAGCTCAGCTGGCCTTGGCAAGCGCCGGAGTCCGGCGGGAGAAGAGCAGGGTATCCAGCAGCCAGATGGCGACCAGCGAGGCGCCCACCAGCGGGAAGGCAATGCCCAGCAGGATCAGCAGGATGATGGCGCCACGCATAGGCGGAAGTTTGGCGGGCAGCGGCGGTGCGGCGAGACGACCCTGCGGGCGGCGGCACCACCAGATCCAGAGACCGCTCACGGCGCTGGCCAGCACCATCAGGCAGATGAGCAGCATGGCAAGCTGGTGGGGCCAGCCGTAGAGCTTGCCCATGTGCAGCATAACGCCACTCTCCACCGTTTTGGCGACCGGGCCGTAATCCTGCCAGCGCACATCGGCCAGCACCTTGCCACTGTATTGATCGATATGCAGGGTAGCGTCGTTGCGCGGATCATCGGCAAAGATCGCGATGGTATAGACACCGGTGGTGCCGACCGGCGGGGTGATGCTGTACCCCGGACTCACCTTCCGGGCTGTGGCGATATCCACCACCTGTTGCAGCGGGATCCGCTGGCTGGCCATCACCATTCCCTCGTGCTCGCCATGGTTCATGGCGCCGTGATCGTGCCCCTCATCCACCGGCTGCGAGCTGGGCATCGGGGTGTTCTCCACCGCCCAGGGGACGGTCTGCTCATGGGCCTGATTCAGGCTGCGGGCCAGCGGTGCCGATTTGGGCACCTCGTTCCACATGGCGGCCGGGAAGCGGTTCCAGACCGCGGCAAACTGATCGCCCCAGAAGCCGGTCCAGGTCATGCCGCTCAAGAGCAGCAGCAACAGGAAACCTGCGCCCCAGAAGCCGACCACGGCGTGCAGATCGCGCCACCAGAGGCGGCCACGCTGGCTGACTCTGGGCCAGAGAATACCGCCCACGCCGGGCCCCTTGCGCGGCCACCAGAGATAGAGTCCGCTCAGCAGCAACACTATGCCCCAGCCGGCTGCCAGCTCGATCAGCCTATCTCCGGTGGTGCCGAGCAGCAGCTCGGCGTGCAGAGCACGAGCGACTGCCTGCAGATTCCACTTGTTATCCATGGTACCGAGCAGGGCGCCGCTGGCGGGATCGAGGAACAGGGTCAGTTCGCGATCCCCCTGATTGACGATGAACTGGGCGCTCTGGTCTGCTGCCGCAGGCGGCAGATATTTGCGCAGGCTGGCGTTCGGCATGGCGATCATGGCCTTGGCCAGCAGCTGGTCGGCACTCAGGGTTTGACTGGCGGGGGTGACCTTCATCAGCTCGGGATACATCAGGTTGTCGAGCTGGGGTTTGAACAGATAGACGATCCCGGTCAGTGACAGCAGGATCAGAAAGGGGGCGACAAAGAGCCCTGCATAGAAGTGCCAGCGCCAGATCCGCTGGTAGTGGTTAGAATCCCTGCTTTTCATTGCCCGTCCTTGTTGAGTGTTCAAACATTTCTGTAGGTGGAAGGTTTGTGGTGGCGCGGATAATAGCAGCAACGTTTCGTTAACTGCAATCACACATTCTGGCTATTCATCTGACCATGGGAGATGGTGCCGCCAGCGGGATATTCGAGGCATAACCCGCTCTGGAAGGGCTGGAGGGAGACCGGATTTATCTGGACTTTTTCATATAAATTATTACGTTATGGTAACAATCGGATTTCGGATGCCAATAAAAAGAGGGACGCAAGGATGCAGCCGCACGGTCAATTCGAGATGGAGCGCAGGGGACAGATGATGATCTGTCGGCCGAGCGGCCCCTTCAATCTGGCAGGGGCCGCCGCCTATGAAGCGCACTTTGCCCGTGAGCTGACCGGGTTGGTGGCCCATCCCTGGGGAATCGTCGAAGTGGCGACCGAGTTTGAAGCGGCCGGGCCCGAGGTGCTGAGCCGTTTTCGCCGCCAGTTTGGCTGGTGTGCCGAGAACGGCTGTCTCTTTCTGGCGGTTGTGCTGTCGGGGGGATTCAAGCGCTATCTGGCCGATCAAGTTTTCAGTGGCTTGCCGTTTCGGGCGGTGCACTATTTCGAGCAGGAGGGGGCCGCCATTCGCTGGCTGGAGCAGCAGCTGTCGCTCTGCGAAGTGAACAGCCGCTCCACTCACGTCAGCTGAGGTTGATAAACCACTTGTCCCGCTCGTCGATGCAGTCGGGTTCACCCATCTCGAAATCGCGGCAGATCAGCGGCCGAACTTCATAGATGCGGCACATCATGGTGTTGCGATCGAGCGCCGCGCACCAGCCATCTTCCAGCCGGTGCATGATCGGCACCTCGCCTTCCCGCTCTTCGATATAGCGATCCGGCACGCCGGTATCGGTAATGATCATCACTTCGAGACGGCAGCAGCAGGCTTCGCAATTCTGGCAGCTGACGGCTGGCTGGGTTGTCCGGGGCATGTTGTCTCTCTGGCCGGATAGCGGCATTGATGGATATGAAACAGGCGCCGTGACGGCGCCTGTGTCCGGGCAGGATGAACCTTAGCCCAGTTTGCGGGCGCGGTAGCTGCGGCCCTTGATCTTGCCTTCCTGCAGCCGCTTGAGTGCAGCCTTGGCCACGCTCTGTTTGACCGCGACGTAGGAGTACTGCTCGGAGATCTGGATCTTGCCGACGTCGGCGCCGGCAATGCCGCCTTCACCGGTCAGGGCACCCAGGATATCACCAGCGCGCACCTTGGTCTTGCGGCCCGCATCGATGGAGAGGGTCACCATCTGCGGCGCCAGCGGCTTGATGGCACGGCCGATGGCATCGAGATCCCCCAGCGGCATAGGTGCCTGCTGGTACTCCTCGATGACGTTTACCCGCTGCGCTTCATTCGGCTGATAGAGGCTCAGGGCCAGACCCTGCTGACCGGCGCGGCCGGTACGACCGATACGGTGTACGTGCACTTCCGGGTCATAGGTGAGCTCGTAGTTGATGACTGCGCCCAGCTCCTTGATGTCGAGGCCGCGGGCAGCCACGTCGGTGGCGACCAGAATGGTGGCGCTGCCATTGGCAAAACGCACCAGTACCTGATCCCGCTCGCGCTGCTCCAGATCGCCGTTCAGCGCCAGTGCCGAGAAGCCCTTGGCGGCCAGATGGTCAGCCACGTCATTGCAGGCCCGCTTGGTGTTGCAGAACACCACGCAGGAGCTTGGCTGATAGTGGCTCAGCAGCCAGGTGAGGGCGTCGAGGCGCTGGCCGGCCGGTACTTCATAGAGCTTCTGTTCGATGGCGCTCTCTTCATGGAGCGCCTCCACGCTCACCTCGACCGGATTGCGCTGCACGCCGCGGCTCATCTGGGCGATCCCCTCCGGATAGGTGGCGGAGAAGAGCAGGGTCTGACGGTCGCGCGGGGCATGGCTGATGACCCGGTTGATATCTTCGCCAAAGCCCATGTCCAGCATGCGATCCGCTTCATCCAGCACCAGCGTCTTGAGACTGTCCAGCTCCAGAGTGCCCTGCTCCAGATGCTTGAGAATGCGACCCGGGGTGCCGACGGCGATGTGGGCGCCAAAGCTCAGGGTGGCCGATTGCGGTGCTGTCGGGGTGCCGCCGCACAGGGTCACCAGCTTGACGTTGGGCAGGGTGCGGGCGAGACGACGGATCTCGGTCGCCACCTGATCCGCCAGTTCGCGAGTCGGGCAGAGCACCAGCGCCTGTACCTCGAGCCGGTTGACGTCGAGGCTGGAGAGCAGGCCGAGGCCGAAGGCTGCGGTCTTGCCGCTGCCAGTTTTTGCCTTGGCGATCAAGTCTTTGCCGTCGAGTACCAGAGGCAGGCTTTGAGCCTGGATCGGGGTCATCTGCAGATAACCCAGAGTGGTGAGGTTCTCGAGCAGGGCGGGGGAGAGGTTCAGGCTGCTAAATTCGCTGTTGTTCACAAAAAGGCTCTATTTCGGAGAAAAACGGGCAGCGCCATGGCGCCAGGGGCGCGCATCATACCAGAATCCGGCGCAGGATGTGGCGGAAATTTGAACGACTGGTCCGCATCGGGTCATCTCGGGGTCATTTGTCGCCAAAGTAACAAACACGCGAGACCGGGAATAAATAGCAGGCATTTTTTAAACGTGTTTTTAATTATTCATCACAGATAAACGTTTTTCGCTTGGATTGATTAAATTATCGGGTGAAAAAACGGCGCAAATGGGGGTAGAGCAATTAACTGGCTGTTATGAAAATGATATGAAAATATCGGTCGGTATCGTTGCTTACATCCGTTTATTTTCTATCATTATGTTTTATATGAAGTTTGTTGGCGGTGATGTTGCATGATTAATATGGTTTTATTGCTTAATTAATTTAAAAACGTTTGTATTATCTAGCATGCATATTATTGAGCAGGATTGTGATGGCTATCTGATTTTTAAATATGCAAATGTCTATGATGGCGCCGTCAAAAAATACAATTTACTCAGGTGCTACTGGTATGGAATACGTTCACTTTGTGCTCGGACTGGTAATGGTCCTTGCCCTCTCTCTGCTGGCTAACCGCCACAACTGGAAACAGATCAAGCTGCGTTATATCGGCCAACTGCTGGTGGTCGAACTGGCGCTGGCCTGGTTCATGCTGAACTCCGAAGTGGGTCTGGCAGTAGTGGGTGGCTTTGCCGCCGGCTTCACCAAGTTGATGGAGTTTGCCAAACAGGGTACCGACTTCGTGTTCGGTGGTCTGGTCAACGAAGGGGCCTTCTCCTTCTTCCTGATGGTGCTGATGCCTATCGTCTTTATCTCCGTGCTGATCGGTATTCTGCAGTACATCCGTCTGCTGCCGCTGGTGATCCGTGGCATCGGTACCGTGCTGGCCAAGATCAACGGCATGGGCAAGCTGGAGTCCTTCAACGCCATCAGCTCCATGATCGTCGGTCAGTCCGAGAACTTCATCGCGCTCAAGAACATCCTGCCGCACCTGAACGAGAAGCAGATGTACACCCTGGCCGCCACAGCCATGTCCACCGTCTCCATGTCCATCGTCGGTGCCTACATGCAGCTGATCGAGCCGCGCTACGTGGTCGCCGCGCTGGTGCTCAACATGTTCAGTACCTTCGTCGTGCTGTCGCTGATCAACCCCTACGAGCCGGACAATACCGTGACCGACGCCAAGGCGCTGGCCGAGGGTGACGAGCACCATACTCCGAAGAAAGAGAACTTCTTCGAGATGCTGGGCGAGTACATCATGGCCGGTTTCTCCGTCGCCGTTATCGTGGCTGCCATGCTGGTCGGTTTCATCGCCCTGATCGCGCTGGTCAACTATCTGTTCGAGATGGCGTTTGGCGTCAACTTCCAGTACGTCATGGGTTACATCTTCTATCCGATCGCCTGGATCCTGGGTATCCCGAGTGGTGAAGCGCTGCAAGCGGGCTCCATCATGGCGACCAAGCTGGTGACCAACGAGTTCGTGGCCATGATGGATCTGGGCAAGGTTGCTGCTCAGCTCTCTCCGCGCACCGTCGGCATCCTCTCCATCTTCATGGTCTCCTTCGCCAACTTCAGCTCCATCGGCATCATCGCCGGTGCGGTAAAAGCGCTGAACGAAGAGAAGGGCAACATGGTCTCCCGCTTCGGTCTGAAGCTGGTATACGGTTCTACGCTGGTCAGCCTGCTCTCCGCAGTTATCGCAGGCATCATGCTCTGATCCTCTAGTGGCACTTGCCACTGTTTAGGCCCCTGATTTCGGTCAGGGGCCTTTTTTGTTTCTGGCTTACAGGTGCCAGCCACACCACCAGCCCGCGACCAGCAGGGTGAGGGTGCAAAAGCCGGTCTCGATGGTGCCACCGCTTTTGAGCGGCCAGCCCGGCAGGCGGTAGCGGCGCTTGATGGGCCAGAAGAGCGGAATGCCCGCCGGGGTGAGCCAGTCCCCCAGCAGATGACTCAAGTAGCCGACGATCAGGGCATCCTTGACCCCGATCGGCAAGGTATCGGGCGGCAGCTGCTGGTTGAGCCCCCAGATGGCGGCCGCAACCGCCAGCAGGCTGTGGGTGAAGCCGCGATGGCCAAAGAGGCGCGACAGGGGCTTGGAGATCCACGGCAGTTGCTGCCCCAGCAGCGATTTGGGGTGGTCGAGATCCGGCAGCAGGGCGCTGGCCAGCGCGATCGGGATGCTCTGCCACAGGCTGGCATCGGCCAGGGCCGGTGTCAGCTGCAGTTTGTGGGCGATCAGGGTACAGGTAACGGAGAAGAGCAGGTGCCCTTGGGCGGTCATGGTGGCTACAACATGGGAAAATGGCGGCGCATCTTACCAGTGTTGTAGCCCGTTGCAGCAAAAAAGCGGGGCTGGCGGGTCGACCCGCTCAATCGTTGCGCGGGTCTTCCACTCTGGCGTCGGCAGGCACCCGTTTTTTGCCCACTATCATGGCACGCAGCAGGTCGTTGCGAGTGAGGCGGTCGGTCAGGATCACTACGGCGGTGTGGACGCCGACGGCTGCCAGCAGGGTGTTGGCGATGGTGCCGTGCAGCTCTTCCAGCCAATCTTCGCCCCAGAAGGCATCCCAGGTGGTGAGCCAGCCGATGGTGATGGTGCTCACCAGCAGCAGGATCAGCAGCCAGATCATCAGGGCTCCCATCGGGTTGTGGCCCAGATAGTAGGGGTGACGGCCTTTTAGCAGCTGCTGGAGGTAGCTTCGCACCTTGCCGGGGGTTGGCCACCACTGGCCGAAGCGGGCGTAGTAGGAGCCGGCAAAGCCCCATACCACTCTCACCAGCAGCAGGAGGGCCAGGGTATAACCGACGTAGCGGTGGGGCTTGCTCCCCTCTTCCAGCACGAAGAAGTTGAGCAGGCAGAGGGTGACGGTGGCCCAGTGAAACAGCCGGATGAGGGGATCCCACACTTTCACTTCAGATGAGGTTGTCATGGCAAGACTCCATGGAGGGGCCGCCAGCGCGGCCCGTCACTGCACTATTCGTCGATCTCTTCCTTCACTTTCTTCAGGTCGGTCGGATCAAAATAGATTTCGACTTTGCGCTTCTCCTTGTCCCAGCCGTAGATCTCGTAGCAGTTGGTCTTGGTGACCTTGAACTTCTTGATCTCGTAGCCCATCGCCTTGATCTGCTGTTGGGCATCAGACTCGCTCAGCCATTTGCTCTTGTCGGTCCGGGTACATTGGGGATCGGCCAGGGCTGCGCCGCTCAACAGGGGGATCAGTAACAACAGGGGGGTCAGTTTCATTGCTTGCTCCTTGCGGTTGATGTTGCAACAGCGACAAGGTTAGGCGGCAAGACTTAAGAGAGCGTTAAGAGGGGGAAGATATTTTCCCCGGCTTGCACCGGGGCTGTGTTTAGTCCAGCTTGCCCTTGACCAGCCACTTGTCGAGGGCATTGGCAAAACGCTGCTTGTCGGCGGCGTTGAAGGGGGCTGGGCCGCCGGTTTGCACTCCGGCTGAGCGCAGCTCCTCCATGAAGTTGCGCATGCCAAGACGCGCCTTGATGGTTTCGCGGGTGTAGATCTCGCCACGGGGATTAAGTGCCTCACCGCCGGCATCGATCACCCAGGAGGCGAGAGGGATGTCGCCGGTGATCACCAGATCGCCGGGTTTGACCTGCTGGGCGATGACATGATCTGCCACATCGAATCCTTTCTCCACCTGCTGGGTTTTGATGAAAGGCGAGGGGGGCACCCGCAGTCCCTGATTGGCCACCAGGGTGGTCACCACCTGGGCGCGGTGGGCGGCGCGGTAGAGGATCTCCTTGACCGGAATGGGGCAGGCATCGGCATCAACCCAGATAGGCATGGCATGGTTTCCTGTAGTCAAACGGACGACAAAATGGCAGCGCGCATGGTAGCACAATCCCCCCGAGGCTGGCTCGGGGCTGAGTCGGCCCCGCCTTTCGTGTAAGCTGGGGGCTGCATGTGACACGAGAAGGAGACGAGATGGATCGGGTGCCCAGTGATGTAATTTATGCCCTGACCCTGGATGGCAAGGGCGGCATGACGCCGCTGGCGGCGGGAAGCGAGATTCCGGAGCAGCAGCCGGGCTGGCTGCATCTGGACTACGGCAATCCGGAGGCGGCACGCTGGCTGCTGCAGACGCCGCTACTCAACGAGGCAGCAAAAGAGTCGCTGCTCGGCCAGAGCAATCGACCCAAGCTGGTCCGGATGGGGGAGACAGTGCTGCTGATCCTGCGCGGCATCAACCGCAACAAGGATCACCGGCCGGAAGAGATGGTGGCGCTGCGCATCTACATCACCCCGGATCTCATCATCAGCAGCCGGCGCCGGCCGCTGCTCTCCGAACAGGATGTATTCAACCAGCTCAAGCTGGGCGGCGGCGCAGATAGCCCGGCCGACTGGCTGGTGGAGATCTGCGATGCCCTGACCGATCGCGCCGGCGAATTTGTCGAGGAGCTGCACGACCAGATCCTCGAACTGGAAGAGATGGTGCTGATGCGTGACATGCCGGCCAATGGCCGACTGGCGCTAATCCGCAAGCAGCTCATCATGATCCGCCGCTACCTCTCGCCCCAGCGGGATCTGGTGGCGCGCCTCGCCAACGAGAAGATCAGCTGGCTGGATGAGGATGACCGCCGTCGTCTGCTCGACATCGCCGACCGCTTGCGGCGCTGGCTCGACGACCTCGATGCCGGGGTAGCGCGTACTGCCGTGCTGGCGGACGAGATCAACAACCTGATGGCAGAGGCGACCAACCGCCGTGCCTACCAGATGTCGGTGATGGCGCTGCTGTTTTTGCCCGCCAGCTTCCTGACCGGCCTGTTTGGCATCAACCTCGGTGGAATGCCGGGGGCCGAGAGCCCGACCGCCTTCTGGGTTTTCTGCTGCTCTCTGGTGGTGATGGCGGTAGGGCTGGCGTTCTGGCTCAAACATCGACGCTGGTGGTAGGGAGGAGCGAACCATGTGGCAATCCATCGGTTTGACCCTGCTGCTGTTGCTGGGTCACACCCTGATCCGGCGACTCATCCACAAGAGCCTGATGGCCCTTGGCCAGAGCCGGCAAGTGAGCGAGAACCGGGTCATTTACGTGGCCCACGTTTTCCACTTTCTGCTCGGCTGCGCCACTCTGCTGGTACTGGCCGGGGTGTGGGGGCTCGACTTCTCGCGGCTGGTGGTGCTCGCCTCCTCCTTCTTCGCGGTATTGGGCGTGGCCATGGTGGCGCAGTGGTCGATCCTCTCCAACATCACCGCCAGCATCACCATCTTCTTCGCCTTTCCCTACAAGATTGGCGACCGGATCCGCATCCTCGACAAGGATGATTCGGTCACCGGCGTCATCACCGAGATCGGTCTCTTCTATGTGCGGGTGCGCGATGACAACGGCGATCTGGTCACTTATCCGGCCAACCTGATCCTGCAAAAGCCGGTCAGAAAGCTGGAGTCCAAGGCGCCGGAACCGTTGCAACCGGAATAAGCGGAATGGCACGCAACCGGAACAGAAAAGGCTCCCTCGGGAGCCTTTTTAACGATGGAAGATGTTAGCGTTCGAAGAAGCGGTAGAGGTGCTCCACCTGTACCGGACAGTCCGCCACCAGATGCACATGTTCGCGCGCCTGATCGACCGTGCCGAAGCTGACCGGGCAGCCGAGGGTATCGGTCAGTTCATACAGGGTGCCCTTTTTGTCACGAAATTCGATGAGCCAGCCGGGAATGGCAACGTCGTGGAGGATTTCGGCTTCTTGCAGGATATGTTGCTGATAGAGCTTACGAAGTTCACTGACTGTCATGATGCTCTCCTGTGAGGGGATATCCGGTTCCAGTCTATGCCTGTCACCCTGCGGGGGGCAACCGGATCATCCGCGCAGGCACTCCCAGCCCCAGCGGATGCGGATAAAGGTCTCGGCATCGCCCCCCCGATCCGGATGATGCGCAAGGGCCAGCTCCCGCCAGCGGCGGCGGATGGCCTCTGGCGTGGCATCCATCGCCAGCCCGAACAGGGCCAGCGCCTCCTCTCGTTGTCCCGCACCATCGCAGGCGCGCCAGAAGCTTGCAAGCAGGGCTTCCACCTCCTCCCTACCGGTTTGCCAGAACACCTGCCAGTCGAGGTAGTAGCTGCGCAGCGCCTCGCCCCGGACGAGTGCACTCCCCGCATCAGCGTTGGAAGCAAGCGGTTCGAGGCGGATATCCAGCGCGCTTATCATCAGCCACCAACCCTCTTCATAAAGCTCGGCCTGCAGCTGGTAGAGGGCGTTCATGATGAGGAAGTTGAGCCGAAAAAGCTGGATCTGCTCATCGTCGGCCAGCAGCGGAATTGCCCCTTGCTGGCGCAGTGCCGCCATCAGTTCGTGCACCTTGTAGCTGCCATCGGCCCGTTGCAGCAGAGCCAGCAGCGGGGCGATCAGCGGGTTGGCACTCTGGTCGCTCATGGGGTGCGATTCCTCCGGATGAGATCTGTGGTGACAGAAGAGGCCACCGTACAGGCGAGGTGGCGATGAGCCAGAGTGACATCAGCCAGAGGGCGGGGCAAGACGCAGGGGCAAGGGCGGCGCAGAAAAAGACCGCTAGCAGGCGGTCATGTCATTTCATGTGGCCGGATTAGATGGGGCTCTCCTTGTGGAGTTCGCCGACACAGTCGGCCAGCGCCAGTACCAGTGCGGAGCGCACCATCTGATCGAGCCGGTTGAGCTGCATCTGGTAGAAGGCCCAATCCTCTTCGCTGGCAGGGGGCTCCAGCTTCATCATGCCGCCCTGATTGACCCCGTGCAGGCGGTCGAGCAGGTCGCGGATCGGCTTGTCGCTGAAGCGGTAATCCTTGGGGTCGCGCACCAGAAAGTCGCGGATCTTGAGATAGGCTTCCAGATCCTGATAGCGCTCAAGGGAGATGAGGCCGAGGGCGAAGATGAGCTTGAGGCGCACCTCCAGCTGGCCGAGGGGGCCGCTCTGGTTGAGCAGGGGTTCGATGGCGTATTTGACGGCATACTCCTCCTGACGAAAGGCGCGTCGCATCAGGGAGTCGACCGCTTCTTCCAGGATGGTCACGGCTTCGAGAAAGAAGCCGCGGGGGCCATCCTGCTCGTTCAGTCGTTCCAGTACTTCATCTTCCTGGTGTGTGGTCATAGGTGCATTGGGTCCAGCTGACAGGGAGAGAGTCAGCCTCTCTCCCGGTTTTTATCATATGGGGCGCATTTCCTTGCGATTCAATCAATTGGAGCATCCGGTCATGCGCCGCCAGCAGGGTATTACAAGGTCTCGTAACGAGCCACTATGGTGCGGACGATTTCGCTCTCTGCATCAAGTCCGGTGACGCGGGCCAACGCTTTGGCCGGGCCAAGCTCCGCCAGCAGCTGTTGCAGCTCGACTGCCTGCGGATCATCGGCATTGCGATAGTGGAGCGCCGCGGCGACCCCCTCCTGCAACTGCTCGTTGGGCAGGCCGTACTCCAGGGTGCCGAGCAGCGGCTTCACCAGTCGATCCCCCGCCGCCAGCTTGCGCAGTGGCTGACGGCCGACCCGGTCAATCTCGTCCACCAGATAGGGGTTGGCGAAGCGGGCCAGGATCTTCTCGATATAGGCGGCGTGCAGGCGCGGGTCGAAACCGTAGCGTTTTACCAGCACGGCACCGCTCTCCTCCATGGCGCGGCGCACCTTGCTGCGGATCACCGGATCTTCGATCGCCTCGCGCACTGTGCGGTAGCCCCTCAGCTTGCCGAGGTAGGCGGTGACGATGTGGCCGGTGTTGAGGGTGAACAGCTTGCGCTCGACGAAGGCCATCAGGTTGTCGGTGGGCTCCATGCCCGCCACCTGTGGCAGTTCCCCCTTGAACTGGGTCTGGTCGACGATCCACTCGCTGAAGCTCTCGACCGTCACTTCCAGCGGGTCATCGTTGGCAGCCGCGGCGGGCGGCACGATACGATCCACCGCCGAGTCGACGAAGCCGATGCAGGATTCGAGCGTGGCATGATACGCGACCGGCAGGTACTTGAGTACCTCCTGCTTGAGGTGACTGGTGCCGCGCACCATGTTTTCGCAGGCGATGACGTTGAGCGGTGTCAGGTTGCCGGCATCGAAGCGGGCCTGCAGCCCCTTGGCCAGGGTGCTGGCAATTTTGTCCAGAATGTTGGGGCCGACCGCAGTAGTGACCAGATCGGCGGTGATGATACGGGCGATCACCTCGTGACCGGCGGAGCTCACCGCCGCCACGTTGCGCACCACGTCCAGCTTCTGATCCGCTCCCACCACATGGACCTTGTACTCCTGACGGTGGTTGAGCTGATCGATCAGAGTGTCGTTGACGTCGGCGAAGGTGACCTGATGGCTGGCATCTGCCAGCACTTTGCCGATAAAGCCGCGACCGATGTTACCAGCACCAAAATGCAATGTTTTCATGATATTAACCTCTTGAACCAAAGACGATGAAAGATGATTAGGCAGCCTGTTCGGCACCCAGCAGATCCAGGAAGGCCTGGGGATCCGTGGTGCTGGCCAGCCGGTCGATGAGACCGGGTTCATCCAGTGCATTGGTCAGGCGGGTTATCACCTGCATGTGTTCGTCGTTGCGGGCGGCGATACCGATCACCAGCCGCGCTACCTCATCGGCAGCCTCGCCAAAGGCGACCCCGGCCGGGTACTGGCAGATGACGATGCCGGTCCGCTTCACAAACTCCTTGGCGGCGATGGTGCCGTGGGGCACGGCGATGGATTCGCCGAGGTAGGTAGAGACCAGCTGTTCACGCTCCAGCATGGCGTTGACGTAGTCGGGTGCCACGTAGCCGCGCTCTGCCAGCAGTCGGCCAGCGGTCAGGATGGCGGCCTCCTTGTTGTCGGCTTTCAGTCCCAGATGCACGTCATGACGGCTCAGGGTAAAGACTTCGGCCGCTTGCGGCTCGTAGCTGTCGTCGTTGGCCGCCACCAGCAGTTGCGGGTTGGCGACGTCATCGTTGGCGGCCTGAGTCAGGCTCTGTACCAGCTCCTGATAGAGACCGTTGTCGAGGAAGTTGGTCAGTGAAATATGGTGGGCATGCGGCGCATGGCGACGGGCCCGCTCGGTCAAATCCTTGTGGGTGATAACCCAGTCCACCTGATCGTCGAGCTGATCGATGGCGCGGTTGGTGACGCTGATATCGAGGCCAGCGGCCTGTACCCGCTTGCGCAGCATGCCGGCGCCCATGGCGCTGGAACCCATGCCCGCATCGCAGGCGACCACGATATTGCGCACCGCCATCAGTTCACCGCCCGGCTTCTTGGCCGCTGCGGTTTCGGGCTTGCCGCCCTTCATGGCTTTCATCTTGCGAGTAGCTTCACCGAGAGCATCGGCCTCATCGGCTTCCGGCTGCTGGGCGCGGACGAACACGGCGGCGACCAGGAAGGAGACCAGAGTGGCGGCTGTGATGGAGAGCGCGACCCCGATCAGGGAGGCTTTCGGCGTCATCAACAGCACAGCGAAGATGGAGCCCGGCGATGCGGGGGAGACCAGACCGGCGTTGAACAGGGTCAGGGTAAAGACCCCGGTCATGCCGCCGGCGATCACCGCCAGAATGAGGCGCGGGTTCATCAGCACATACGGGAAGTAGATCTCGTGGATGCCGCCGAAGAAGTGAATGATGGAGGCCCCGGCAGCTGACTGCTTGGCGGCGCCGCGACCGAACACCATGTAGGCCAGCAGCACGCCCATGCCCGGGCCCGGGTTAGCTTCAATCAGGAAGAAGATGGAGCTGCCGTGCTCGGTCGCCTGCTGGATCCCCAGCGGCGAGAAGATGCCGTGGTTGATGGCGTTGTTGAGGAACAGGATCTTGGCCGGTTCGACAAAGATGGAGGTAAGCGGCAGCATATGGTTATCCACCAGGAAGCCGACGCCACCGGCCAGTACGCCGGAGAGCACCTTAACAAAGGGGCCGATCACGAAGAAGGAGAGGATTGCCAGCAGCATGCCGATAAGACCGGCGGAGAAGTTGTTGACCAGCATCTCGAAGCCGCTCTTGACGCGACCGTCCATCGCCTTGTCGAAGCGCTTGATGGCCCAGCCACCGAGCGGGCCGACCATCATGGCGCCCATGAACATCGGGATGTCGGTCCCCACGATGACGCCCATGGTGGTGATGGCACCAACCACGCCGCCACGCTCACCGCCCATCAGCTTGCCGCCGGTGTAGCCAATCAGCAGCGGCAGCAGGTAGGTGATCATGGGGCCGACCAGCTTGGCCAAGGTTTCGCTCGGCAGCCAGCCGGTGGGGATAAAGAGGGCAGTAATAAAGCCCCAGGCGATAAAGGCGCCTATGTTGGGCATGACCATATTGGACAGGAAGCGTCCAAAATTCTGTATCTTGACTTTGGTATCCGGTGATAACATGTCGGGACCCCGTTTTAAGCCTGTTTGATTAAAAGTGGTAGTTCGGGATGGCCGGTTTTGCCGAACCGCCATCCCGGTCGTCTAAGCAACTTCAATCTACCAGCTTGATATCAAATTAGGCTGAAAACGGGGTGTCTTGTGATCCACGTCTCAGATACCCAGCGTTCCCCCCTCCAAAACCAGTGATCCTGATCACGTTCGAGAGCTGTAATTCGGCTACATTTCGATCTTTTCTGTTTTTAATGACTGTTTTTTGTGATGCGTATCACTAAATGAGCTTTGCCGCGCCATTACGTAAAGGTGATTCACATCGCAAATTCAGTTTTTGTATTCGAATGGGGCAAATCAATCAATAACTCATCAGCGGGTAGTGACGATGGATCTATCGAAATCTCTCTCTACTCTCCAATGAATCAATAGATTTGTAACCCGCTTTCAGTTTTTGCAGGCAGTGATGAGGGTTCTTTTGTGGCCGGTTGATGGAAATGGTCGGCAGATTGCAGGAGGTCGTGCTGGAGGTTATGGTGCGGTTGACGCAGGGGGATCTTGCTTGCCGCGCAGGGCTGACAGCAGATAAAAACAAACCGCCAGCAGGCGGTTTGTCGGTTTTGGCGATCTGGCCCCAGTCGGGGGCTGCGGCTTAGTAGAAACCCGCATCCTCGGGGGAGGGGCGGGTCTTGAAGCGGCGATGGAGCCACATGTACTGCTCCGGCGCTTTGCGTACGGCGGCCTCAATCTCGCGGTTGGCGCGGGCGGCATCGACCATGTCATCACCGCTCGGGTAGTCGGCGAGGGGCGCCCCGATATGCAGGGTGTAACCCTCGCTGGTGCGGATGTTGTAGCAGGGCAGGGTGACGGTGTTCTTCACCCGCGCCAGAGTGGCGGTGCCGGTGATGGTGGCTGCCTGCTCCACCGCGAAGTAGGGCACGAACACGCTGGCGTGGGAGCCATAGTCGTGATCCGGCGCGTACCAGAGGGCGTCACCGTTGCGCAGCGCCTTGATCATCCCCTTCACGTCCATCCGGTCTACCAGATATTTGTTGGAGGCGCAGCGACCGTGATACTGGGCATACTCCAGCACCGGGTTGGTGTTGGGGCGATAAACCCCGACCCCGGGGCGGACCAGACCGAAACAGCGGGCGTTGAGTTCAAGCGTCAGGAAGTGGCAGGAGAGCAGCAGCATGCCCTGCCCCTTTTCCATGGCGGCAATGACATGCTCTTCCCCTTCCACCTTCATCAGGTTGCGCATCCGCCAGTCCGGCCAGAACCAGGCGATACCCACCTCGAATACGGCGCAGCCCACGCTCTCGAAGTTTTGCTTGAGCAGCTTCTCGCGCTCGGCCAGAGTCAACTCCGGCAGCGCCAGCTCCAGATTGCGACGGGCAATCTTCACCCGTGACTTGAGCACTTTGGCGGAAAGATGACCGAGCTGACGACCCAGCCACATCTGGCAGCGCCACGGCAGCAGAGTCAGCAGCCAGAGCAGGCCGAGGCCAAACCAGCTGGCCCAGTAACGGGGATGAAACAGGCGGGGCTCGAGGCGGGGAGCGTTGTCATGGGCCATGGAGAATCTCTTTGCTTGCGAAAACAATCGGGGGATTCTAGCCGAAAAGGGGGGGCGGGGGCGAATGGCTATCTGCTGGTCAGAGGGGCTGCTTGCATCTTGTCCGTATGGCGCGAAGGGTAACTATGGGTTTCCTTCCGCGTTCTTAAGGGAAACCACGGGTTTGCTTTTTCTCCCTCAAATAAAAGAGTGTGATAAAATCGGCGACTGATTTTTCAGGTTTTGAGAGTCGATACAGATGAAGATCACCCTGCCCGAGTTTGAAAAAGCCCGCGTTCTGGTCGTTGGCGATGTCATGTTGGACCGTTATTGGCATGGCCCCACCGGCCGGATCTCGCCCGAGGCACCGGTGCCCGTGGTCAAGGTTGAACACATTGAGGAGCGTCCGGGCGGTGCCGCCAACGTTGCCCTCAACTCCGCCGCCCTTGGCGCTCATGCCGTGCTGCTTGGCCTGACCGGTCAGGATGAAGCGGCCGATGCGCTGGCTGGCCAGATGGCTGGCGTCAAGGTGGCCTGTGACTTCGTTCGTCTGGCCGACTTCCCGACCATTACCAAGCTGCGCGTGCTGTCCCGCAACCAGCAGCTGCTGCGTCTGGACTTTGAAGAGCCCTTCCACTCCGTCGATGCCACCCTGCTGATGAACAAGGTCGAGCAGGCACTGCCAAACAGTGACGTGATGATCCTCTCTGACTACGGCAAGGGTGCCCTCAACGATGTGCCCGGCATGATCCAGCGTGCCCGAGCCGCCGGCATTCCGGTGCTGGTCGATCCCAAGGGAACCGACTTCGAGAAGTATCGCGGCGCCACCCTGCTGACCCCCAACATGTCCGAGTTCGAGGCTGTAGTCGGCAAGGTGAAGAGCGAAGAGGAGCTGGTCGCCAAGGGGCTGGATCTGGTCAAGCGCTTCGAGCTGGATGCCCTGCTGGTCACCCGTTCCGAGAACGGCATGACCCTGATCCGCGAAGGCCAGCCGGAGCTGCATCTGCCGGCTCAGGCCCACGAGGTTTACGATGTGACCGGTGCCGGTGATACCGTCATCTCCACCCTGGCTACCTCGCTGGCCGCTGGCAAGAGCCTGGACGAAGCCTGTGCGCTGGCCAATACCGCCGCCGGTATCGTGGTCGGCAAGCTGGGTACCTCTACCGTCAGTCCGGTCGAGCTGGCCAACGCCCTCTACACCGAGCAGGAGACCGGTTTTGGCGTCATGTCGGAAGCCCAGCTGAAAGTGGCAGTTCGTGCCGCCCGTCTGCGCGGCGAGAAGGTAGTGATGACCAACGGCTGTTTCGACATCCTGCACGCCGGCCATGTCTCCTATCTGGCCAACGCCGGCAAGCTGGGGGAGCGCCTGATCGTGGCGGTCAACACCGACGAGTCTGTCCGCCGTCTGAAAGGGCCGGGTCGTCCGGTCAACCCGACCGAGCGTCGCATGGCCGTACTGGCTGCGCTGGGCGCGGTGGATTGGGTTGTGCCGTTCGGTGAAGATACCCCGCAGCGCCTGATCGCCGAGATCCTGCCGGATCTGCTGGTCAAGGGCGGCGACTACAAGCCGGAAGATATTGCCGGTTACGCCGAAGTGACCGCCAATGGCGGCGAAGTGCGCGTCCTCAACTTCGAGGATGGCTGCTCCACCACCGATATCATCAAGACGATTCGCGAGCGCAGCTAACCGCTCCCCTGGCCCCGTAATCTGGCGGGGCTCACTATCGGCGGGAGCAAGCCGACAGCAACACGGATAACAAAAAGGCGACCTTGCGGTCGCCTTTTTCATTCCCGATAACGGTTATCAGGCTTTGGTTTTGGCTTTTGCGGTAGCCGGCATCAGACCCTGGTTTACTTCCACCAGATCCTGCGCTTCCAGCACACCGGCAGCCTGCTTCAGGCTCAGGATATTGAGGATGTAGTTGTAACGGGCCTCGGAGAGCTTCTGCTTCGCTTCGTAGAGCTTGCGGGTGGAGTCCAGCACATCGACTATGGTACGGGTACCCACCTCGTAACCGGCCTCGGTTGCCTTCAGGGCGCTGTCGGCGGAGACCACAGACTGGCTGTAGGCGCGTACCGAGCCGATGCTGGCGTTCACGTTGTTGTAGGAGGAACGCACTGTGCTCTGCACCGAGCGGAAGTTCTTCTCCAACAGCTCGCTGGCTGCCACGTAGTTGAACTGGGCCTGCTTCACTTGGGAAGTGGTTGCGCCACCGCTGTAGAGCGGCAGTTTGAAGGTCAGACCGATATTGGCCTGGTTGTCGTTGCCACCCGGAATACTGTCCAGCTTGTAGTCGGTATTGCTGGTTTGCAGGCCGGCACCCAGATCCAGAGTCGGTTCGTGGCCGGTCTTGGCCAGATCGATCTGCTGCTTGGCGATGTCCTTGGCGATGCGGGCATTGTGCAGTTGCAGGTTCTTGTCCAGCGCCAGCTCCAGCCACTTGTCAGAACCGAAGGCGGTCTTCTGCGGGCTGAAACGCTCGGTGTTGAGGATGTCCAGATTGCGGTGATCGACACCGGTCAGCTCGCGCAGGGCTTCGTAGCTGTTGTCCAGGGTGTTCTCGGCATTGATCTCGTCAGCCAGCGCCTGGTCGCGGGAGGCTTCGGCTTCATGGACGTCGGTGATGGCGGTCAGACCCACCTCAAAACGCTGCTGGGTTTGTTCCAGCTGACGCTCCACGGCAACCTTGTTGGCGCGAACAAATTCCAGGGTATCCATCGCCTTGAGCACGTTGAAATAGGCGGTGGCGCTGCGCACCATCAGGTTCTGGACTTCGAGGTTGTAGGCGACATCGGACTGGGTAGCGCCCTTCTCGGTCAGATCCAGATTGACCCAGTTGCTGCGACGATAGATGGATTGATCCAGAGAAATAGAACCGGAGGCTTTGTTGTTGGTCTGGGTATCATTCTTGTTCTGCAGGTAGTTCAGACCGGCACCCAGGTTGATTTGGGGCAAGAGCGCAGCGCGAGATTCGTTGATCTTCTCGAAGGCCTGGTCGCGAACCGCTTTGGATTGCAGCAACTGCGGATCTTTGATCTGTGCTTGCTGGTAGATATCGAGCAGGTTTTCGGCGTGGGCACCGGCACTGACGCCCAGCAACACCATGACGGACAAAAGTGTTCTTTTCATAGATCGTTTTAACCTTATGTAGTAACCCAAAATGGTTGCTGGAGAGGGCAAATATTGTCATCAACCAAGCTTGATTGCAGCTTAATCACTCTACTATAAGCAAAATTTAATGCTAAGAGTCTTCGGTCCGGTAACGGGAACGTCAAGAACCAGCGGCAGTTTTCTCCCCGCGCGCCTAGCCAAATGGTCTGTGGCTGCTAAAATCCACCCCTCATTGCCATGGCACGCCGAGTGAATGAACGTTCATTCATGTTCCTCGGATTTTATGGTCAAACTGATACAAGTCAAGCTGACGGGAGCCCCGGATGTCGCAGCAACCCTTGCCACAAGATCGGCACTATGCCGCTGATGATGTGAAAATCATTGAAAAATCAGCTGGATATGACGGCTTCTTCAAGGTGAACGTCTATCGCCTGCAGCACAGGTTATTTGCTGGTGGCTGGAATCAGCCCATCGTCCGCGAGCTGTTCGAGCGGGGCCATGCGGCCGCGCTGCTCCCCTATGATCCGGTGCGCGACCAGATCGTGCTGGTGGAGCAGTTCCGTATCGGTGCCATGGAGACCTGTTCCACCCCCTGGCTGCTGGAGCTGGTAGCCGGCATCATCGATGAAGGGGAAACCGCCGAGGCGGTGGTGCGCCGCGAAGCGGTGGAAGAGGCCGGGATCGAGGTTGCCCGCTGCGAACATGCCATCAGCTATCTGGTGAGCCCGGGCGGCAGCACCGAGCGGATCGAGGTTTATGTGGGCGAGGTGGATGCGAGCAAGGCGAGCGGTCTGCACGGCCTTGCTGATGAGGGCGAGGATATCCGGGTGCACGTGGTGAGCCGCGAGCAGGCCTATGCCTGGCTCAAAGAGGGACGTATCGACAACGCCGCCTCGGTCATTGCCCTGCAGTGGCTGGCCCTCAACCATGGCGAGCTGCGTGCCCGCTGGCTGGCGGATCGCTGAGGTGGCGCTGACCCTGCAACAGAGCAGGCGCTATGTGCCTGATCTGATGTCCTTGCAGAGAACTTGCGAGGTCAACTATATGGCGCTGATGAAGCTGCTGCCGCCGGAAGGGGAGGTGGGAGCCGAGCGCCGCTATCGGGTCGGCAACGATCTGCAGTTCCAGCTCACCATTTGTGGTGAGAGCCGCTTCACAACTCAGGTTCTTTTGAGTCAGCACAACCCCGAATTGCCCGAATATTTACAGGCTCAAATAGAGATTCGTTTGTATCATGATGTGCGGATGGCGGAAGTGTGTGCAGCGCAACAGATTTCCCGTTTGCAACCACGTTATGATTATCCCAATAAAAAGATGCACCAGCGGGATGAAAAGGAGCAGGTAAATCTGTTTCTGGCCGAGTGGCTAAAATTTTGTCTCAGACATGGTACCAGCCCGATCAATATCTCCAGTTGAACAAATATAAAGAAGCGTGATTTTGGAAACAGAGCTCCCCCAGGCGCAGGACGGCAGTGTGCGCCTGTTGCAAATTACTGATACCCATCTTTTTGCCAGTGCCGAGGGTCGGCTGCTGGCTGTGCGCACCGCCGAGAGTCTGGCTGCGGTGCTGGAGCGGGTGCAGGCCAACGACCATCCCTACGAGGTGATTCTGGCGACCGGCGACCTGTCGCAGGATCACAGCCCGGAGTCCTATCAGCGCTTCGCCTCCATGATGGCGCCTCTTGGTCGCCCCATTTACTGGCTGCCCGGCAACCATGATGACAGTCCCCTGATGACCGAGCAGCTCCATGCCGCCGGGATCAGCGAATCCAAACAGCTGGTGGGCGACCACTGGCAGGTGATCCTGCTCGACACCCAGGTTCGTGGCAAACCCCACGGCATGATCGGCGATCACCAGCTGGAGGCGCTCGACCGCGCCCTGCGTCAGTATCCGGATCGCCATGCCCTTATCGCCCTGCACCATCAGGCGGTGCCGGTGGGCTGTGCCTGGCTGGATCAGCACAATCTCAAGAATGCCGACGATCTGTTTGCCGTGCTGGCGCGTCACCCACAGCAGAAGACCATCCTGTTTGGCCACGTCCATCAGGAGTTTGACGAGGTGCACCGCGGCGTGCGGCTGATCGCCAGCCCATCGACTTGCATTCAGTTCAAACCGCTCTCCGATGGCTTCGCGCTGGACGAGTCAGGCCCGGGCTGGCGCTACCTCACCCTCTACCCGGATGGTCGTATCGCCAGCCAGGTGTGGCGTCTGCCGGTGGGGCAGTTTGTGCCCGACCCCAATGCCACCGGTTATTGAGGAGTCGTCATGAAGCCTGTTCTCCTCTACCTGCACGGTTTCAACTCCTCGCCCGGTTCAGCCAAGGCGCAGCAGATGGCTGCCTGGGTGGCAGAACACAGATCCGATATCGAGGTGGTGATCCCGGCCCAGCCCAACACCCCGGCGGCGGCCTGGGCGGCCATCCAGCAGACCATCGCTGATCTGCAGAGCCGTTATGGCAACGAATTCAAGCTTGGCGCCGTGGGCAGCTCCCTCGGCGGCTTTATGGCGACCCGGGTCAGCGAGCAGTACGGCTGCCGCGCGGCGCTGATCAATCCGGCGGTGCGCCCCCACGAGCTGCTTTGTGATTACCTAGGCCCCCAGACCAATCCCTATACGGGCGAGCAGTACGAACTGCTGCCTGAACATATGGACGAGCTGCGGGCACTGGCGGTACCGGTGACGGCGCCGGAGCGACTCTGGGTGCTGCAACAGCAGGAGGACGAGGTGCTCGACTACCGCAAGGCGCTGGACGAATACCGTTTTGCCCGTCTCTCGCTGGAGTGCGGCGGCGACCACGCCTTTGTGGCGTTCGAGCGCTACCCCGCCCAGATTATCCGTTTCCTCGGGCTTTAATCATGCAACCGCCGTTGGCCGCCTTTCTGGAACAGGTACTGGCCACGGCGCAAGCGGGCCTCACCTACTCCAAAGATCCCTTCGATATCGGCCGTTTCGAGGCGCTGCGAGCGGCCACCGTGGCCCTTATCGCCAACCAGAGCGAGCTGGCGCCGGAAGCCATTAGCGACTGGATTGCCCTCGACAGCGGTTATCCCACCCCCAAGCTCGATGTGCGGGCCTTCATTCAGAACGATGCGGGCCATATCCTGCTGGTACAGGAGCGCAGCGACGACTGCTGGACTCTGCCCGGTGGCTGGTGCGATATCGGTGACTCGCCGGCGGATGCCGTGGTGCGTGAAGTGGTGGAGGAGACCGGCCTTGAGTGCCGTGCGGTGCAACTGCTGGCCCTGTTCGACAAGCTGAAACATCCTCATCCGCCCCAGCTGCCCCACGCGCACAAGGCTTTCTTTCTGTGCGAGGTGACCGGCGGCCAGATGCTGGGCGAAACCGATGAAACCAAAGGGGCGGGGTACTTCCCCATCGACAACCTGCCCCCGCTCTCCCGCCATCGGGTGGTGGCCTCCCAGTTGCGCACTCTCCATGAGCACTTGCAGCAGGGGCTGCGCGATACCCTGTTTGATTGACATCTGAGGAAGTGAACCCGTCTGCAAGGAGGCAGGATGATCAAGCGCATCGGCAATACCCCGATTCAAGAGAAACACAAGGCCAGCTGCCACTGCGGCGCCGTGGTGCTGGAGCTGACCCTGCCGGATGGGGTGGTTGATCCGCGTCGCTGTGACTGTTCGTTATGCCGACGTCGGGGCGCTATCGTCGCCTCTGTGCCGCTGTCCGGCATCCGCATTCTGCAAGGGGAGGAGGTGCTGCGCAGCTACCAGTTCAATACCCGCACCGCCAAACACTACTTCTGCAGTATCTGCGGCATCTATACCCACCATCAGCGCCGCTCCAACCCAGCCGAGTATGGCTACAACCTCGCCTGTCTCGAGGGGGTCAACCCGTTCGAGCTGGGGGAGGTGCCGACGCGCGATGGCGTGCATCACCCAGCGGATCGACATGTCTGAACAAAAGGGGCTCATATGTTCCTGTTGCGCCCTGCGGGGCAGTGTTAATCTTTAGCGGCCTGTTTACTTTGCCTCGCCCGGGGCAGGGGATGGCCTGACTCTTCTGAACTTCACTGCCAACAGGGAGCACGTTTGTGACAACTCCTTCTGCGCTGCCGGATCTGGTACTGGGCGCCTCTCTCTATTTTCCGCCGCTGTTCAAGGCGGTGTTGCTCGGCCTGCTCGGCTGGTTGCCGGTGCACCATCTGCTGCGTGACTGGCTCTATGGCGGGGATGTCTGGCACCCCTTGTTGATGGATCTCTCCCTCTTTATCCTCGCCGTCAGCGGCGCTCTATGGATGCTGTTACATGGCTAAATCACCTCTCGCGACCCTCAAATACTTCTCCACCCTGCTGGTCTGCGCGCTGGCGCTGGCGGCGGGCTGGTGGCTGTGGAACTACTACATGCAGGGGCCCTGGACCCGGGATGGCAAGGTGCGCGCCGAGCTGGTCAGCATTACCCCCGAGGTGTCGGGCAAGATCATCAAGATCGCGGTGAAGGACAACCAGCTGGTGAAGGCGGGGGAGGAGATCTTTACGCTCGACCCCGAGCCCTACCGGATCGCCCTCGATAATGCCCGGGCGGCGCTGGCCAAGGCGAAATCGGATCTCGACAAGGCCGAGCACGAGGCGAACCGCCGTAGCGGCCTGTCGCGCAGCGTCATCTCAGCCGAGACGATGGACGAAGCGCGCCTCAATGCCCAGGCGATGCAGGCGGCCTATCAGGTGGCACAGGCCAATCTGGAGAAGGCGGAGTGGTCGCTGGCCAAGACCCGGGTGCATGCCGCGAGCGATGGCTACATCACCAACCTGCAGACCCGGGTCGGCAACTATGCCAGCGCCGGCGTGCCGCTGGTGGCGCTGGTAGATACTCACTCCTTCTATGTGCAGGGTTATTTTGAAGAGACCAAGCTTGGCCACATAGCGCCGGGCAAACCGGCCGAAGTGGTGCTTTACAGCGGTGAGCAGCGGTTGCGTGGCGAGGTGGAGAGCATAGGGCGCGCCATCCACGATCAGAGCGTCGATGGCGGCAACGGCCTGCTGATCGACGTCAAACCCAACGTGCCCTGGGTGCGGCTGGCCCAGCGGGTGCCGGTGCGGATCAAGCTGCTGGAGGTGCCGGCGGACGTGACGCTGATCGCCGGTACCACCTGCACCATCACCATTGGCGAGTAGGGTGAGCAAGTCATTCTGGCTGCGCACCCCTTGGGGGAAGGCGACAGGGGGGCAGTGGCGTTATGCCCTGCGCAATGCGCTGGCCATGTGCCTGTCGCTCTGGCTGGCCTTCGTGCTGCAGCTCGACTCCCCCTACTGGGCGATGAGCTCGGCTGCCGTGGTGAGTTTTCCCACCGTGGGCGGGGTGATCAGCAAGAGTCTGGGGCGGGTGGTTGGCAGCCTGATGGGGGCGATGGCTGCGGTGGTGATCACCGGTCTTGGCATCAGCGATCCCTGGCTGTTCAGCTTCCTCATCGCCCTCTGGCTGGGTTTGTGTACCTACATCTCCAACCACTATCAGAACAACGTCTCCTACGCCTTTGCCCTCGGTGGTTATACGGCCGCCATCATCGCCTTCTCCTGCGTCAATGTGGCGGATCCCCACCACATCTTCGATATTGCCCAAGCGCGGGTGAGCGAGGTGATCATCGGTATCCTCTGCGGTGGCCTGATGATGATGATCCTGCCCAGCACCTCGGATAGCGAAACCCTGCTGGAATCCCTGCGCAAGAGCCAAGCCCGCCTGCTGGAGCATGCCCAGCTGCTCTGGCTGGGGGAGATGACGCCCGAGGTGCGCAGCTCCCACGAAGGGCTGATCGGCCAGATCCTCACCATGAACGTGCTGCGTATTCAGGCGGTCTGGAGCCATCACCGGCTGCGGCGCCAGAACCGGCTGCTCAACTTCCTGCTCCATCGCCAGCTGCGGCTCATCAGCCTTATCTCCAGCCAGCGCCGCATGCTGCACAACTGGCCGGAACAACCGGAAGGCATTCAGGCGCTGCTCGCTACCCTGCTGGCCGAGCTTGGCAAGCCGGGGTGCGACAAGTATCGGGTTGCGAGGTTGCTGGCTCCCCTGATGCCGACCAGCGAGCATGATTACCGGCTGCGCACCTTTTTGCTGCGGCTGCGCCATTTCTGCTGGAGCTATCTGGAGTGCCAGCGCTGGCTCGATCGGTTGACCCGCTACGACGATCAGGAGTGGCCGGCGCCGCCCCGTCACACCTCCCTCACCAGCCATACCGACACGCTGGAGGCCGCCTACAACGGCGGGCGCACCTTCCTCTGCGTGCTGCTCGGTTGTACCTTCTGGATCAACAGTCAGTGGGATGCGGGCAGCTCGGCGCTCACCATGCTCTCCATCTGCTGCGTGCTCTACTCGGCGACCCCGGCCCCGGCTCAGGGGGCCAACACCATGCTCAGGGCGATCCTGCTGCTCAGCCTCATCTGCTTTGCGGTCAAGTTTGGCCTGATGATCCGCATCGACGACTTCTGGGTCTTCTGCCTCTTGCTCTTTCCGGCGCTGCTCACCATGCAGCTCTGCAAACAGCAACAGGTGCGGCAGGCGGGCCTCTGGGGCCAGATGATCGTGCTGCTCGGCTCGTTTCTCGCCATCACCAATCCGCCCAGCTACGACTATCAGCAGTTCATCAACAGCAGCCTCGCCCAGATGCTGGGGGTGATGAGCGCCGCGCTGGCGTTTCAGCTGCTGCGCCCCAGCTCGGATCGGCGCAAGAGCCGCCGCCTCATCCGCTCCCTGCGCCGCCACTTCATGGATCAGCTGGAGCCGGCCCCGCGCCAGAGCGAGAGCCAGTTCGAGTCGCTGATCTACCACTGCATCAGTCAGCTCGGTCAGAGTCAGGATCAGACTGCCCGCCTCTGGGTGCTGCGCTGGGGCGTGGTGCTGCTCAACTGCAGCCATATCGTCTGGCAGCTGCGCCAGTGGCGCGGTGACGAGCACCCCCTCTATCTGGTGCGCGACAACTGCATCCGTTGCCTGAAGGGGATCCTCACCGAGCAGGGAGTGCAGCACGCCTCCCTCGACCGCACGCTGGCCGAGCTGCAGCGGATCAGTCAGGGGCTGGCCAACCATGGCGATGGCACGGCGCGAGAGCTGGCAGGCATGGTGTGGCGGCTGCAAAGCTCGCTCTCCCAGCTGCAACAGGCGCTGCCGGGCCCTGCCGAGGGGAGCTGAAATAGCCTTGGGAGGGGCACAATCCCCTCCGGATCACCCTTTCCCGCAGCCAAGTTTGTCCAATACCCTCCCAACGAGTAAGATTCTCCCCAAACGTCAATTCGCAAGGCCCTCCATGTCTACTCAATACAATGCGGATGCCATTGAGGTCCTCAATGGCCTTGAACCGGTGCGTCGCCGCCCCGGCATGTATACCGACACCACCCGGCCCAATCACCTCGGCCAGGAGGTCATCGACAACAGCGTCGATGAAGCGCTGGCAGGTCACGCCCGCAATCTGGAGGTGATCCTGCATGAAGACCAGTCCCTCGAAGTGATCGACGACGGCCGCGGCATGCCGGTCGATATCCACCCGGAAGAGGGGGTCAGCGGGGTGGAGCTGATCCTCTGCAAGCTGCACGCGGGCGGCAAATTCTCCAACAAGAACTACCAGTTCTCCGGCGGTCTGCACGGGGTGGGTATTTCGGTAGTAAACGCCCTCTCCGATCGGGTCGAGGTGACGGTACGTCGCGACGGTCAGGTCTATGACATCGCCTTCGAGCGTGGCGAGAAGGTGCAGGAGCTGACCATCACCGGCACCTGCGGTCGTCGCAACACAGGTACCCGGGTGCGCTTCTGGCCGCAGGCGAGCTACTTCGATTCGCCCAAGTTCTCGGTCACCAAGCTGGAGCACCTGCTCAAAGCCAAGGCGGTACTTTGCCCCGGCCTCACCATCAAGTTCCTCGACAAGAACACCGGCATCAAGCTGGAGTGGTGCTACGAAGATGGCCTCAAGGATTATCTGGTCGATGCGGTCAAGCAGTACACCTGCCTGCCGGAGCAGCCCTTTATCGGCTCCTTCAGCTCCGAACAGTCGGCGGTGGACTGGGCACTCTGCTGGTTGCCGGAAGGGGGTGAATGCCTCGCCGAATCCTATGTGAACCTCATTCCCACTGCGCAGGGCGGTACTCACGTCAACGGTCTGCGTCAGGGTCTGCTCGACGCCATGCGCGAGTTCTGCGAGTTCCGCAACCTGCTGCCGCGCGGGGTCAAGCTGACCCCGGAAGATATCTGGGATCGCTGCGCCTACATCCTCTCCATCAAGATGCAGGATCCGCAGTTCGCCGGTCAGACCAAGGAGCGCCTCTCCTCCCGTCAGAGCTCGGCGTTCGTCTCCGGCGTGGTGAAGGATGCCTTCAGCCTCTATCTGAACAGCAACACCGAGCTGGCGGAGCAGATCGCCGAGCTCTGCATCTCCAGCGCCCAGCGCCGGATGCGTGCCGCCAAGACGGTGGTGCGCAAGAAGATAACCCAGGGCCCGGCGCTGCCCGGCAAGCTGACCGACTGTGGCTGCGCCGACCCCATGCAGGGGGAGCTGTTCCTGGTGGAGGGTGACTCCGCGGGTGGCAGTGCCAAGCAGGCGCGGGATCGCGAGTTTCAGGCCATCATGCCGCTGCGCGGCAAGATCCTGAACACTTGGGAGGTGGAGGCCGGTCAGGTGCTCGCCTCGCAAGAAGTTCACGACATCTCGGTCGCCATCGGTCTTGACCCCGACTCCAACGACCTCAGTGGCCTGCGCTATGGCAAGGTGTGCATCCTCGCGGATGCGGACTCGGACGGTCTGCATATCGCCACCCTGCTCTGCGCCCTGTTCGTAAAACACTTCCGTGCGCTGGTGGAGAAGGGCCACGTCTATGTCGCCATGCCGCCGCTTTACCGGATCGATATCGGTAAAGAGGTCTACTACGCCCTCGACGAGGACGAGAAGAACGGCGTGTTGCAGCGGGTCGAAGCCGAGAAGAAGAAGGGCAAGGTGATGGTGACCCGATTCAAGGGCTTGGGTGAGATGAACCCGAAACAGCTGCGGGAAACCACCATGGATCCCAACACCCGCCGTCTGGTGCAGCTCACCATGGATCCGGCAGGGGAGAGTGAAGGGGATGCGGCTGACGAGACCCTGCAGCTGATGGACATGCTGCTGGCCAAGAAACGGGCGAGCGATCGCCGCGAATGGCTGGAAGAGAAGGGCAACCTCGCCATCATCTAAGCCGTCGGTCACTTGCCGACCCGCATTTCAGGCGTGCCCTTCAGGGGCGCGCCATAGCAAGAGAAAAACATATGAGTGATGCTATCGAGCTCAGTCTGGACGGGGTAGAGCGCCAGCCAATGCGCACCTTTACCGAACAGGCTTACTTGAACTACTCCATGTACGTCATCATGGATCGGGCCCTGCCGCATATCGGCGACGGCCTCAAACCGGTGCAGCGGCGCATCATCTACGCCATGAGCGAGCTGGGGCTGTCGGCGCTCTCCAAGCACAAGAAATCCGCCCGTACCGTGGGTGATGTGCTGGGTAAGTACCACCCCCACGGCGACAGCGCCTGTTATGAAGCCATGGTGCTGATGGCCCAGCCCTTCTCCTACCGCTACCCGCTGGTGGATGGTCAGGGTAACTGGGGTGCGCCGGACGATCCCAAATCCTTCGCTGCCATGCGTTATACCGAGGCGCGGCTGTCGCGCTTCTCCGAGCTGCTGCTCTCCGAGCTGGGTCAGGGCACGGTGGAGTGGACGCCGAACTTCGACGGCACCATGAAAGAGCCGGTGGTGCTGCCTGCCCGCCTGCCGCACATCCTGCTCAACGGGGTGACCGGTATCGCGGTGGGGATGGCGACCGACATCCCGCCCCACAACGCGCGGGAAGTGGCCTACGCCTGTGCCGAGCTGCTCGACAACCCCAATGCGGGGCTCGATGTGTTGATGCAGCACATTCAGGGGCCGGACTACCCGACCAACGCCGAGATCATCACGCCGCGCGACGATATCCGCAAAATCTACGAGACCGGCAAGGGCTCCATCAAGCAGCGGGCGGTCTGGAGCGAGGAGGATGGCGACATCGTCATCACAGCGCTGCCCCATCAGGCCTCCGGCGCCAAGATCATGGAGCAGATCGCCGCCCAGATGGTGGCGAAAAAGCTGCCGATGGTCACCGACCTGCGCGATGAATCTGACCACGAGAACCCGACCCGTCTGGTGATCGTGCCGCGCTCCAACCGGGTGGATGTGGAGGGGCTGATGGCCCACCTGTTCGCCACCACGGATCTGGAGAAGAACTACCGGGTCAACCTCAACATCCTCGGCCTCGACAACCGGCCGCAGGTGAAGTGCCTCAAGACCATCCTCAGCGAGTGGATCCAGTTCCGCCGCGAGACCGTGCGTCGCCGTCTGCAGTTCCGCCTCGACAAGGTGCTGGCTCGCCTGCACATCCTCGAAGGCTTGCTGATCGCCTATCTCAACATCGACGAGGTGATCGAGATCATCCGCACCGAGGATGAGCCGGGCAAGGTGATGGTGGAGCGCTTCAACATTACCGAGACCCAAGCCGAAGCGATCCTCGAGCTGAAACTGCGCCATCTGGCCAAGCTCGAAGAGTTCAAGCTGCGCGCCGAACAGAACGAACTGGCCGAAGAGCGCGACAAGCTGGAGCTGATCCTGGGCTCCGAGCGTCGCCTCAACACCCTGCTCAAGAAAGAGCTGCTGGCCGATGCCGAGAAGTATGGCGACGATCGCCGCACCCCGCTGGTGGAGCGTGCCACCGCCGTGGCGCTGACCGAGAAAGAGCTGGTGCCGAGCGAACCGGTCACCGTCATCCTCTCCGACAAGGGCTGGGTGCGCGCCGCCAAGGGCCACGATGTGGATGTCGAGGGGCTCTCCTACAAGGCGGGGGACAACTACCTCACCCACGCCTTTGGCCGCAGCAACCAGCAGGCGGTGTTCCTGTCGAGCTTTGGCCGCACCTACTCGCTGGAGGCGCACACCCTGCCCTCCGCCCGCAGTCAGGGCGAGCCGCTCACCGGCCGCTTTGCACTGGGTGCCGGTGAAGAGGTGCGTCATCTGGTGATGGGCAATGAAGGCGAGCCGTATCTAATCGCCAGCGATGCCGGTTACGGCTTTGTCTGCACCTATGACGACCTGATCGGCAAGAACAAGAACGGCAAGGCGCTGCTCACCGTGCCGGAAGGGGGTCTGGTGATGGCCCCCCAGAAGATTGGTTCGCCCGAGACCGATCTCTGCATGGCCATCTCCAACGAGGGGCGGATGCTGCTGTTCCCGATGAACACCCTGCCGGTGCTTGGCAAGGGCAAGGGCAACAAGCTCATCAGCATCCCCTCTGCTCGCGTCAAGGCGCGGGAGGAGTTTGTGGTGATGGCCGCCGTTATCCCGCAGGGGCAGTCGGTCACCCTGTTTGCCGGCAAGCGCAAGCTCACTCTTAAGCCATCTGACCTTGACTACTACCGCGGCGAGCGTGGCCGCCGTGGCGCCAAGCTGCCCCGCGGTTTGCAGCGGGTGGATCGCATCGAGATTGAACCCGCTGCCGGAACCGAACCGGTAGCCGGGGAAAATCAGGAAGGGTAATTAATATAGAAGGGCGCGAAAGCGCCCTTTCTTATTATAAATATTTTTTTTGGTGGATTTATGTACGACTTTATAAAGGATTTCTCACCTGTCTTTTTAGCCTTTTTTGGATTGTTTGTCCCAATTTATCAGGCTCAACGGGAAAGAAGGGCCAATTTTAAAAAAGAACATCAAATTAAAATATTTGAACAATTGCTTTCTGTCTCCAATTCACTGACATCTACTTGTGATGAACTATCTTTAAAAGCGTTGATATTGCGTGTTAATAAAGCAGATGGACATGAGGCGGAACTCCCTAAAAGAATTGACTACGCAATGCAACTTGAGCATGTCACGTATTTGTTTTGCAAAGAATTGGAATGCCACGAAATTTTAAATCCTTTGTTATTTAGAACAACTCGCCTCATGATTAAAGCAAAATTATACGAGCTTTCTAGGGAGCAACCATATCTTGAAAAAAATGATTTTTTTAGTAAGTTAGAATGGGTATCTAGAGAAATATCGTGTTTCACCAGAGATCTCATATCATGTTTGCAAAATGAGATTTATGGCGAACTTTTTTCAACCAAAGTTTTACCAAGGGAAACGACGATGGATAGCCTGAAAGTGATAAGAAATGAACCTGATGAGTTATATAAGCTTCTAGAGTACGTGCAATGTAACACTGCGTATGGCAAGGAAATTCTGAAGGTTAATTAATTTAATGGGTGGTTGTAGTCATTTACAAACCACCCAATCAAATACTTCATGAGTCTTTTTTTGTTATGTTGTCGATGCAATTGCTGAAAGTTAATATTGCATCCGAATCTAAGGCTTTATCTAAGGAGTCAATAATCTTTGTTTTTACTCCAGAAGTTAACATTATTTTTTTGTTTGTGTATGGTGTTATACACTCCTTCAGTTGATTTTTATCGCAAAAATAACTTGCTGTATATCTCGAGTCACAATTAACAGTATTGCTTAATGGGTGCGCTTTATTATTCAATAAAGTTGAGTTATCACTTATTTGCAAAGATTTAATATGTACGTTTTTCTCATTGCAAAAAAGTTGACTGGAGTCTCTGCTATTTGTGAAAATACCGATCCCTTTATCATCTGAGAAAACAATAGAAAGAAATCCACTCTCTGTACTTTTTGATACAGAGCAGCTTTTTAATTTCTTTTTTGAACTATCTTGAAAATACTCGACGAGGATATTCGATATTGGTGTGTTACGTTCATATAGGCGTAATGGTGGATTATTATGTCCGTTTGCAAGTAAAAATGATGGAAACATAATTAAAGTTATACATAACAGGTTACGCATGTTTTTAAATGCCTTAGATATACTATAAATTGTTTTAATATCTTACATATAAATAAAGTTCATTGCTATAAAACGGCGGTAGGTCTGATTAGCGCAGCGTAATCAGACGATCGTGAAAACAGGTTGCCGTAATTCTGCTGGTGCTCCAGCTGATCTCTTTTCTATGTCCATCGCCACCGAGATTGCGGTGCGGACGATTACGCTTCGCTAATCGACCCTACTTCTCTCTGTTTTCTTTAACGTTCTGCTGCTTGTCGGTTGCTTCTGTTGTGATAGTTTGTTCCCCCTCATCCCCGACCCTTCTCCCGCAAGGGGAGAAGGGAGCGCCGCTCGTAGCAAAATCGGATGGCGGTGACATAAGCAGCTGGTGATGCGTGGCTTAGAAGAAGGCAGCTAGAGCACTAGGCAGGTTCGATACAGTCCCCTCTCCCCTTGGGAGAGGGTCAGGGTGAGGGGAGCTAACCGTAGGGTGCAATGAAATTGCACCGCTATTAAACCCGCGAGGTTGCTGCTGCAACGGGTCGGGTTTGTTGCGCCTTTCGGCAATATATCGCGGCAATAAAAGGTGGCGGACTGGCCGCCACCTTGAGGGTGATTAACGCAGGCTCAGCAGGTCATAGATAACGGGATTATCGGCGCACTGTCCCGCGCCGCACTCCAGCACGGTAGAGATCAGGTTTGCCGCAATCAGCAAGACAAACAGCAGGGAGGCCATGCGTCCCCAGCGCGCCAGACCCAGCTTGGGCAGCGCAATAGCGAGCCCGTCCCGCACCATCAATATCAGGGCGACGGCCAGGATGATCAGCAGGGCGCTGATCAGCGACCAGCTATAAAAGTGCAGCCCGAGAAAGGTGGAACCGTAGCCGGGATCGCCGGGCAGAATATGCAGCAGCACCTGTCGGGCGCCGATCATAGCGGTGGTCAGGGCACCGACAATCACGATGCCGTAGTGGGCCCCTTTTGCGCCAAATTGCAGGTTGAACATAAAGCCGAAACCGGCGACGACCAGGCCGACCCGCTGCAATAAACACAAGGGGCAGGGGAGTTCGGCCAGATAGAGCTGGTAATAGAAGGCGACGATCAGGGTCAGGCAGATGCCCGCCAGCCCCAGCGTATCGAGCAGCTGGGGCAGGTTACTCTTCGCGGCGGTGGCAGAGGTCGAAAGGCTCATGGCGGGCTCCTAGAACGAGAGGGTGAGCGGGTCGGTCACATGGTGCATAAAGGAGAGCAGGGTCACCACCAGCAACAGAGCCCAGAGCAGATAGGAGGCGCCACGCTTGTTCAGCAAGATGCTGATCCCCGTTATCAGCGCCAGCAGGAAGGGTAAAAACATATACATCTCATCTCTCCTTATCGTGGTGAGTCGGGCTCACAAGGCTTTGAGTATATGGCGGGCGGCACAGGGCGACCCGGCTAACAGCCGTCGCTATATGGCTCCGACTTCACTCATCGTACCCCTGTCGGCGGGAAATACCTACCGGGCTGCTGACGTTGTGTCGATTCCCCTTACCCCCGATCTGCGCGATTGTTTCATCAGTGCGACAGTAAAAAATAGATTGGCTTCTTTGGTGCAAAAATAACCATTGGCGTCGCACCGCCAGCCTGAAACGAATCAGCCATCCCACCAAAAGCAGAGGCCCCGCAATCCATGATTGCGGGGCCATTTTCGAGGCGATCAGCAGGCGCAGACGTGGCGCCTGCGCTGCTCATAATCGAACTGTTGAAACTCTTCCTTGATAAATTCGATAAACACCCTGGTTTTGGACGGAATAAAGTTTCTGTTTGCATAGGCCATGCCGATGGAGAGGTCGGGCAGTGTCCAGTCGGTGAGTACAGGTTTAAGGCGCTGGCTGCGCAATTCGTCATAAATGGCATAAACGGGCTGCGCCAGGATCCCCATGCCGTTTTTGGCATTGGCGAGCAGGATCTGGGCATCGTTGGACTCAATGGTGGGCGTGGTTGGCACCCGTAATTTTATCGAGCCCTTCATCATGGTCAGCTCTCCGGGATTGTGATAGCTGTAGAGCAATAGTTGGTGTTTTTTCAGATCGTGTGGCGTTTCCGGTTCGCCATAATGCTCAATATATTCCGGAGAGGCCGCCAGAATACGTGGTGCAGTGGCCAGAGGTTGAATAATCAGGCTGGAGTCCGGCTCTGACTCTCTTGAGCGAATACTGATATCGATATTGTTTTCGATAATATCCAGATAGCGATTATTGGCAATCAACTCGACCTGAATGCCGGGATATTTTGCCATGAATTTCGGTATCAAGGGGGAGATGACATTCAGCATCAGTGACAGCGAAGCCGTCAATTTCAAGACCCCGGTTGGCATTCCAGTCTTGATACTGACTTCATCGATGGCTTCTCGCATCTCATTCAGCGCTGTTTTGCAGCGGGCATAGAAGTGCTCACCGATTTCAGTGACAAACAGGCGCCGGGTCGTTCGCTCGACGAGCCGTGCATTGAGTCGCTGCTCCAGTGCGGCCAGATGCCTGCTGGCTGCTGGGTTGGACAAGCCCAGTGCATCTGCGGCCTTGCTGAGGCTCCCCAATTCGACCACCTGCACAAAGACTTCATATTCAGTCCATCTATCCATGGATTCTTCCTGATTTTATAAAAGAGATTTCCTGTTATTGCATTTATCATCTCCTGCCGGATTTGTACTATGGCCCCGTCTGGCAGTAACAGATATTCCATGCATCATATTTTCTAGTTAAATTGGATGTCAATTAATAAAACGGGAGTCGCCTGTGAGCAATAACGTCGATACAGTCATTAATTACTTTAAATATTGCGTAGATGGCAAGGATGTTGAACGGGTGAGTGAATATTTTTCGGAAGATCTTTGTATATTCAGACCTGACTGCGCAGAGCCTATTACCACCCTTGAGCAATTTAAAAAGTCATTGTCAGCCTGTGTGGTCGACCGTTATGAGTCTATTGAAACCTCCTTTCAGAAAATAATGAGCTCGGAAGACGAGGTATTCGTTGCATTGACCCACGTCGCCAAAGGCTCAAATACCTGGAAAGGATTCGATGTTACTGGCAAGGATGTGACCTGGAGTGCCTTGACCTATTTCAGATTCAACGCCGAGGGCAAGGTGGTGGAGGAGATTGTCGAACGCAACGAGCTGGCCATGGCCAAGCAGCTGGGGATCGTTGACTTCGCCTGAAACAGGGGTGGCTGCTGATTTCAGGTCTGAACTATCAGAGGAAAGCCAAGGCAGTGCTACGGCTCGGTCTATTGCCTGACGGTCAGTAAAAGAGGGCCCCGCAACCGGAGTTGCGGGGCCCTTGTTCTTGCCTGTTGATCACGCCGCCATTATTGCAGGCGGTGCAAGCCCATCAGACGGGGATAGCTGCCGCCGCCGGAGGTGGGGTGATTTTCGAGGCGATCAGCAGGCGCAGACGGGGCACCAGCAACAGCAGGACGATCCCGCCCGCCATCGAGCCCCAGCCCAGCATGTTGAACACCGAGCTGTAGCCCGGGTTGGTGGCCACCGGTGAGCTGCCGATATTCTGCGGCATGGCGCTGGAGACATAGCCCGCCAGCACGGAGGCAACGCCGGTCACCATCATCCAGCAGCCCATCATCAAGCCTTGCAGGCTGGCGGGGGCCAGCTTGCCGATCATGGCGTAACCGATGGGGGAGATAAGCAGCTCGCCAAAACTCTGCAGCACATAGCTGATGGCGATCCACTTGAAGGCGACCAGCCCGTCGGCCCCCGCCAGATGGATGCCGAGCGGCAGCACCAGCATGCCGAGCCCCATGCAGAACAGGGAGGCGGCAAACTGGGAGGGGATGTCGATATTCCACCCCTGTTCGCGCAGTCGCTTGAACAGCAGCGCCATCAGCGGGCCACCGATGACGATGACGAGGGTGTTGATGTTCTGGATCCACTGGGGAGCAACCCGCAGCCCGAACACGTTGAGGTTGATGTTGTGCTCGGAGAAGAGCATCAGCCCCATGGGCGCCAGCTGGTAGAGCGACCAGAAGATGAGGGAGCCAAGGGCGAGGATCAGATAGGCCACCATGCGGCTGCGCTCGGCGGCGTCCGGGTGGCGGGCGGTCATCACGCAGAGCAGCACCAACACCACGGCGCCCAGGATCAGCACGAAGCTGCCGCTGAAGCTGGCATGGGTCAGCAGCAGACGCAGCGCCGGCACCAGCATGGCCAGAATGGCGATACCGGCCAGCATGCGGCGGTAGAAGCCGCTCCCTTTGACATGGCGCAGCGGGGTGCTGATATCCGCCAGAATGGGCCAGCAGGCGAAGGTGGCGATGATGGCAATGATGTTGCCCAGCGTCGCAAACAGGAACAGGGTGCGGTAATCCTCGGTGAGCTGGAAGTAGCCCGCCACCGTGAAGCCGATAAAGAAGCCCAGATTCATCCCGGCGTAGTTCCACAGGAAGGCGCTCTCGCGGCGGTGATCATCCGGGGCGAAGCGCTGGGTCAGCATCATGTTGAGGCAGGTGACGTTGAGGCCGCTGCCGGTGAGGAACATGGCGAGCCCCCAGTAGAGGCCGGTGATCCCCATCTCGGCGATGAAGTAGCAGCCGATCACCTGCAGCGCCATCCCCATCACGAACAGGTTGCGGTTGCTGAGGTAGCGCCCGCCGAGATAACCGCCAAACAGGTGCAGGCCATAGTTGAAGGCCCCGAAGACCCCCATCATGGCGTTGGCCTGGGATTCGCTAAAGCCGAGCCGCTTGGTGGCGTAGAGCACCAGCGTGGAGTAGAGCACGGCAAACCCCAGGGTCGAGAAGGTCTGGATAAAGAACAGCGCCCCGGAGCCGGGGGGAATGGTGGGGTGTTGATTCGAAGCGCTCACGGTCTGTCTCCTGTGAGAGAAGAAAGTCATTACTCGTCCTGAGAGCGTACCGGTCTGCTGCCGGCTAGCCTTGTGCGCTTCCATGCTGGTCTGAAGGCCGGTCTGTCATTTAGCGGCCAAGCGGTGCAAATAGCCATACCTGAAATTTAATCTGGCGAGATTAATTGTCTTTTATTGATCTATTCCGGTTTTTTATGCGGTTTGGGCTGCTGAAAAGCTGGCGCTGGCGGGGTAGGAATCAGAGTGTGAGGGGTTGAATGGAGCCTATTTGGGCCTGAACTGATTTGATAGTGAGATCACCATCCCGCTTTTGGCTGCTCTTTCGCCATCGCCGCCGGCATGTTGAGTGGCAGCTTATTTATTCAGTTTCACTGTTTGAGTGAATAAATATTGAAAATGAGGACTTGCTCAGAGCCAGATGGTGTGGGGGATTTTTGAGCGTTTCATCGCAGGGGCTAATATATATTCTTGTTGTAATAACGTGATACAGATTAGTTTCGACAGATAGGTGACTTAAGATAGTCGAATAATATATCAATCAGAGCATTTAGGGGCTGGAAGTCGTGATGCTATCTGTTAGGGAAATATATTTCTTTTGTATGCTTTGAGTATTTTCCTCAGAGAGAAAATCTGATTATGGTGAGAAAAGCTCGTAGTCCGGTGTGATAATAGAACCTTTCCGATAGGTCATATAGACAATAGTCCCTTCCTCATCGACCATGGCATATGGCCATTTTCCGTTGGCTCCATACATGGCCACATAGAGTGGGTTGAAATAATCTTGAGTCTGACCACCCGGGTCATACGGGAGTCGAACATGATAGATTGGATATTTACCATCGTTACATAACTCGACTTTTTTTAATATAACGCCTCGTTCCAGTAATACCTTTCTGGTCGGATGTTGCCAATTTTCCAACTCTACATTTTTACAATTATTGGTAACTTCTCGATAAAGGCGGGTATCTGACAGTAGCGGAGTATTGGCGCTGATAAGCATTAAAAGTGGCAGCAGCATAAAAATCTGACCTGTATTATGACCGGTTTATTCAGCCCTGAATCAGGGGGGCAGTATAGCTGCGAACAAGGTTTGAATGAAGCCATCTGAACTGGTTGCATCCCGATTTGTTACGTCAATCGTGGGGGGCTGATGACGTAGATAGAACAACGCCCGGCGGGCCGGGCGTTGGGTTATCCCACATTGGGGGCAACATAAAGAGGCGGCGAAGCGCGCCCTAGAAGTTGTGGTAGAGCGGCCAGCCGAGCAGCGGGTGCTTGAGACCGGCGCGCATCTCGATGTTGTCGAGCTTCTCCGGCGAGGCGTTCTCTTTTTGCAGCAACTGGTACTGGCGCACAAAGCCGAGGGTGTGTAGCAGGTTGGGCACAAAGCCCGGGCTCAGCTCCTGACGCAGGGCGGCGGCCATGTCGGCGGGCAGCGCATTCAGCATCAGGGCGAGCTGGGTGGCGAGATAGTCGGTATCGTACCAGCCCTCGTCGAGCTCAATCTCCCGCGCCAGTTTGCGCTTGAGATCCTGCTTCACCTTGAGCGGGGCTGCGCCACTGCCCTTGCCGCAGAGGATGCGGTAGAGCAGCGCTTCGGCCAGCTTGTCCTCCATGGTGGGGTGGTCGCTCTCGCAGGCGAAGAAGTGCTGGTCGATGAGCTCCATCAGGCGGCTCTTGTTGTGCTCGGTCAGCGCCTTCTCGTACTCCTGCCACCCTTGCCACTCCTCCACATCGGGCGGGCTCGAGATCTTGTCCAGCAAGCGCGCATCCACGTCACCGTAGAGGCTGTTGCCAGCCTGCTTGGGGCTGACGGTGATGAGCATTGACCAGCCCTTCTGGAACGGCTTGATGGGGCCTTCCGGCGCCTGCAGCAGCGCCAGCGCCTTGGCCGGATCCCGCGCCGAGAGCTCCTGCAGGCCGAGGCTCACCACGCCGATGACGTCGTGGGCGGCCTGCTCCAGCAGGTGCATCTTGTACTTGTTGTAGTACTTGTCGGCGAATTTGAGGCTCATCAGCACCGCCTTGCCCTTGATGGCGGCCAGCTGCTGCTGACTCAAGAGTTCATTGTCGCGGCCAAAGCGCAGCACCTGGGTCAGAAAGGGGCCCTGGTTGGCATCGCGAATGACTAACTGCATGAATGGGCTCCTTAATCCAGAAAGCTGAACATGTCGTCGACGTCGCCGTACTCGTCTTCCTCGACCTTGTTCTTCTCTTTGGCCTGCATCACCAGCTCGGCGGCAAACTTGTTGATGATGCCGTCCCAGCTGGAGTGCTCGTTGCGCAGCAGTGCCTTGATGGCTTTCTCCACCTCGGGGGCCAGCTCGCGAATGAGCATCAAGAGGCTGCGCGGGTCATCCAGCGCGTAGTCGTGGACATCCTCGCTCTGCTGGCGCTCGCTGTAGCGCAGGGACTCTTCAAGATCTTCCTCTTCGGCGTGCAGCACGTCGCGATAGCCTTCGTCCTCTTCATAGCGATCGCCGCGATAGAACTCGATAAAGGGGATGGCGAGGTAGAAGAGACCGGCCGGATCTTCGGCCACGCACTCGAGGATCTCGCGCTGCTTGGCTTCGCTATCCTGGGTGCGGATCAGGTAGTTGAGGAAGTCGAAGGTGTGCTGTTGCAGCTCGTCGGCGTTGTTCTTGATCGCCTCTTCCCAGTAGAGCGGCTGCTGGCAGACGATGTCGCGGATCCGCTCCGGGGTCATCAGCTCGGAGATGATGGAGGGGAAGGATATGTCGTGCTGGCCGTTGATCTGGGTCAGGGTAACGATATCAATGTTTTCAATCACTTCTGCCAGCTGGTCGTCAGACATGGTCTTGGCGATCAGCTCGAACTTCTCGCTGGCCTGCTTCGGCTCGATAACGGCCAGCTCTTTGATCTCGATGGCGGTAATTTCTATCAGACTGTTGCTCATGCCTTGCCCCAATTAGAAACGGACTTCGTCGTACATATCCTGATCGCCGTCGTCATCGCCATAGCGGTCACTGCCGCCATGGTAGTCGGCGTCGGCATCTTCCCCGTCTTCATCTTCTTCGTCGCGCAGCTCATAGTCGTCATCGCCGCGGTGGCTGCCGCGCGGCAGCGGGTTATCGAGCAGGAACAGCACGGCGCAGGCTTCCATCAGCTGATCTTCGCTCTGGGCCCGCACCGCCTTGACCAGCGGCAGGGCGGCGTTGTTGAAGCCGACGCTCACCTTGAACTCGTCCCAGCTTGGCTGCTCGCCGCTGGCGAGCCACTTGTTCCACTGCGACTTGGCCTTGGCCGGGAACTGCACCCGGCCATAGAGGGCCAGCGGCAGATACTCGGGCATAAACTCCAGCATGCTCATATCGGCCAGCAGCAGGCTCTTCATCTGATCGGTGAACTGTTCCAGCCCCTTGGGGTCGTCCTGATCCCGGTAGGATTCGATGTTTTCGCTGGCATCGCTTTGCAGCGACTTGAGCCGCGCCTGGTCCCATCTCTTTTGCATAGTTGCTCTTTCTGCCTGCTGTTTCAGGGGTAGAACTGATCCCACATCTCCTGCATGGCGGAGGCGGGGTCGGTCACGATGACGTTGTTGAAATCCTTGATAAAGGCGGCCCGCTGTTTCGGATCGGACAGCACTTCATAGGCCTGCTTTACCTGGTGCAGCTTGATGGCTGCCTGCTCTTTCTCTTCTTCACTGGCCCCGTGCAGCTTGTCGGGGTGGTACTGGTTCGACAGCCGACGATAGGCTTTCTTGATGTCGTTTTCGCTGGCGTTGGACTTGACGCCCAGCACCCGAAAGTAGTTGTTCATGGCAGATCCTGCATCACTGGCATCATAGGATTCACGCTGCGAGTGCCTGATGGTGGGGATTGGCAAACCAGGCACGGCAAAAACCCGTCATTTTAACGGAAACAGCCCGCCAACGCGATGAGTTGGGCGATCAATTAACGGGCGAAATGAAGAGGGGTCAGTTGAGTGCCTATTGTTGCCAGTCGGTCTGGCCAGTGCAAGGGCGGCGGGGCAAAAGCGATGAAAAAACGGGCAGGAAAGGGGCGGGCGGCAGGCCGGGGTAAGGCTGCCGCCGCAGGGGTTACTCCTCCCAGAAGGAGGCGGAGGTGTGGTAGATCATCTTCTTGCTCATCCCGCCATCGACCACCAGATTGGCACCGTTGATAAAGTCGTTGCGAGGATCGGCCAGAAAGAGGCAGGCGCGGGTGATGTCGTCGGGGCGACCAACCCGGCCGCTCGGGTGCTGGCGGTGATCCGCCTCGGTCAGGGAGTGGTAATCCTCCGCCTGGATCCAGCCCGGACTGATGGCATTGACCGTGATGGGATGGTCGGCCAGCGAGTTGGCGAGGGACTGGGTGAGAGCGACCAGCGCTCCCTTGGAGGCGCCGTAGGCATCCCAACCCGGTTCGTTCTGCTGCCAGCGGGTGGAGGCGATATTGATGATGCGGCCATAAGGCAGATCGCGGTTGGCCTGCACAAAGGCGCGGGCACAGAGCATGGCGCCGCGCACATTGACCGTCATCACCTGATCGAACTGGGCTGCGCTCAGATCCTCGAAGCGGGTGTGGAACTTGCTGATGGCGCCGTTGTTGATCAGCAGATGGATGCCGCCGTGCTGCGCGTGCACCTCGGTAAAGAGGCGTTCGATGGCCTGCTCATCGCACAAATCGAGCGGACGAAAGTGGATTTCGGGATGGTCGAAAGCGTGAGGCGCCAGATCGGTGGCGATCACCCGATAACCCGCCTCGGCCAGCCCGATACAGAGCTGGCGGCCAATCCCGCCAGCGGCGCCGGTGACCAGAGCGATTTGTTTACCGTTCATAGTGCCGCTCCATTGCGTGCCCGCAGCACCTTGATGAGGGCTGACACCTCCTGCTGACCAAACCCTTGCGCCACCCCTTCCTCAAACAGATCGGCGGCAAAACGCGGGAAGCGGCTGTCGATCCCGGCATCGGTGGCGTGACCGGCGAGGCGGCTGATGGCGGCGCTCCAGGTTTTCAGGCTGGCGTAGGGGTGATCGAAATCGCCGCTCGTCAGCGTCTTGCCAAGGTGGGCCACATCGCCACCGAGAATGGGGGAGAGCTCGCTGAACTGGGCGCACACCTTGGCCACCGGTAGCCCTTCCGCCTCGCAGATCAGCGCGCCGTGCAGAGCACCGAGCAGACCACCGGCAAAGTAGGCGGCGACGGCACAATCTTGCGCCGCGGCGGCGCCCACCGCCTCGGCCACATGGTCGAGGGTGGGGGCGAGCAGGCGCAGCACCGGCTCGGCGTCGCTAAAGGCAGCGCTGGCCCCCGAGCAGATGATGCTGGCGTCAGTGGTGCCGATCTGATCCGGGAAGCAGAGAATGGCGCCATCGAGATAACGGGCGCCGCGGGCGTGGCTCCAGCTCTCCAGCGCTCTGGCCCCCTGCGGGCTGCCGGTGGAGAGCTGCACCAGCAGCTTGCCCGCCACGGCGTCGCTTGCCTCATCCAGCAACTGCTGGCTGACGGCGTAGTTATCGACGCAGACAAGGGTGATATCACTTGCAGCGATGGCTGCGCCAACCGAGGGGGCGAGTGTCGCACCCAGCGCCTGCAGTGGGGCTGCCTTGGCGGCGCTGCGATTCCAGACGGTGACCGGATGGCCCGCCTTGAGCAAGGTGGTGGCGAGGGCGGAGCCCATGGCCCCGAGGCCGATGACAGAGAGATGGCGCATGATGGCTCCTGACGGTGTTGATAGACGCTGATATAGAGAATTGGGATGCCTTGTGGCAGGTAAGCCACTATATTTGCCCCGTGTCGCCGTGAAAAATGGCTTTTATGACTGTCTGGTATAGGTGAATTCTATGGATGTGCGAACCCTGCGTGCGTTTGTGGCTGTCTTCGAGGAGCGCAACATCACGGCGGCGGCCACCCGCCTCTTCATTACCCAACCCACCCTCTCCACCACCATCAAGACGCTGGAGGATGAGCTGGGGGTGACCCTGTTTGTGCGGCAGGCGCGCGGGGTTGAGGGGACCGAAGCGGCGCACCGGCTCTATCCCCGCGCCAAGCGGCTGATTGCCGACACCGACTCCCTCGCCCGCGAGTTTCGTGAAACCTCCCCCTGTCTGGAGGTGACGGTGGGGATTGAGGCTGATCTGGGGGATGGCGTGGTGGGTGCGCTGGTGCAAGGGGCGCTCGCCCACGAGGAGATCCTGCTGACCCTGGAGGAGGGCTGCTGTGGCGATGTACGGCTGGGGTGCGAATCCCTGCGTTGTGGTGACGAGCTCTTTATCCCCCTGCTGGAGGAGGAGTTCGTGCTGGTGCTACCGCCGGATCACCCGCTAGCGGGCAAGGGGGCGCTCACCCCGGCAGCGTTGGCGGACGAGCCCTGGGTCACCTGCCCGCGTCACGACTCCCACCTGCGGCTGATCGCTATTCTCGGCAATCAGGCGCCCCTCTATCCACGGCGGGCGGGGTCGCTGCGACTGGCGGCGACTATGGTGGCCGCCGGGGCGGGGATCGGCTGGCTGCCCCGTTCGCTTTGTCCGCCCGGTTGTTCGGTCGCCGAGCTGGCGGCCTCTTCCTTCAAGCGGCGGGTGGGGCTCTGCTACGCCCCCGATGCGTTGCGCTCGGCGGCCGTGGTCGCCCTGCTGGCGCAGGTACGCGGCATGCAGCTCCCCGCCTGATGTCGGGATAAAAATGTCGGCATAAAAAAGGGCCATCCGGTGGGATGGCCCTGTTGAAGGCAACGATGCTAGCGTGGCTAGAGCGACGCCCACCAGAGCCGCAGTTGCAAGCCCCACTTCGAGCTCCAGCCGGTGGTGCTGCTCACAAGCGTCCCATCCTTGATGACGAGGAACGTCGGGGTGACGCCCACCTGCCACTGGGCAGCCAGCGCTCCCGACTCGTCGTTGTGGGTCGCAAAGGTCAGCCCCTTCTTGCTCATCCCCTTGCCAAGCTGCTCTGCGTTGCCGGAGCGCAGCGCCACCGTCAGCACGTTTTCACCCTCTTGCCAGAGCCGCTGCACCGCCGGGGTGGTGAAACGGCAGACGCCGCACCAGCTGGCCCAGTAGTAGACCAGCAGCGGCTTGCCGCGGCTCAGGGTGGCGAGATCCGTACTGGTGCCATCCTGCAGAGTGACGGGGGCGCTCATCGCTCCCTCTGGCAGGGTCGGGCTGCGCCACAGATCGAGCAGGGTCGAGATGACCAGCGCCAGCAACAGCAGCCAGAGTGCCTCCTTGATCCAGCGTCGCCAGCGGGGTTGAGGGTTGGTGCTTGCCATCCCTTATCCCAGCTTGGCCAGTTCGGCCTTCACCAGCTGCTCCAGCTCCTCATAGGGAACGGCGCCCGGCACCAGCTGGTTGCCGATCAGGGTCGCCGGTGTGCCCTGTACCCCGAGGATGGTGCCAATGCGCAGGCTGTTGCGCAGCTCTTCGGTCGCCTTGGGCGCGGGCTTGAGCGCCACGTTGCCGGTGGCCGCCAGCGCCTTGTTGATATCCGCCTCGGTCAGCATCCCCTGCTTGCTCATCAGCTTGTCATGCAGGGCGAGGAAGCGGGCCGGATCCTGCTGCCACAGGGTCAGGCTGTATTGGGCCGCCTTGGCAGAGCTCTGCCCCTTGAACGGCAGCAGCTTGATCACCAGCCCCAGATCGTCCGGATAGGCCTTGAGCAGCTTGGTCAGCCGGGGATCGAACTGCTTGCAGTAGGCGCAGTTGTAGTCGGTGAACAGCACCAGCGTCAGCTTGGGGTTCTTGGCGCCGAGGCGCGGGCTGGTTGGGCTGTTGAACAGCACATCCTTGTTGCCCTTGATGAAGTTGCCAAGTTGCGCCTGTTGGGTTGCCGCGTTCTGCTTCTCCCAGGATTCGGCCGCCTCGTCGAGGATCTTGGGGTTGGCGATCAGGGTCTCGCGGATCAGCTCCTTGATGCGGGCCTCCTGCTCCGAGGTGAAGGGGGCGGCGTGCAGGGCCGGAGCAGTCAGCGAGCCCGCAAACAGGGCGGTGAACAGGGCGATGGAGCGCAGGTTCATGGAGTTCTCCTTAAAAATGGGTGGCGTTGGTCTGGATCAGACCGGCCTGATTCAAGAGGGTAAGCAGATCGGCCTTGTCCAGCAGGGGGGAGAGGATCTCTCCCTGTGGCAGGCCGGGGCCGTAGATCTGGTTGAAGGGGACGGCTGCCGCCCCGCGCTGGCGCAGGAAGGCGGCGATGGTGTCGTCCGGTTTGCTCCAGTCGCCGCGCAGGGCCACCACATCGGGGGCCGAGAGGGCGTTTTGCACCTCATCGCGCAGCAACACGTTGTATTTGTTTGCCTTGCAGGTGACGCACCAGTCGGCTGTGACATCGACGAAGACCCGTTTGTTCTGGGCAAGCGCATCGGTGATGGCGCGTTCCGAGAGCGGCTGCCAGACCACCCGGTCGATGCTGCCTGTCCCATGCGCCGTGAAGGCGCCCCCCAGCAGCAGGGCAGCGCCGACAAGCGCCGAGAGGGAGAGGGCCAGCGTGAAGCCGCGCATGCCATAACGCCAGATGATGCCAATCAGCAGTGCCAGCAGCATGGCGGCCATCAGCCAGTAAACCTGCATGTTGCCCAGATGGCTGCCAAGCAGGCTCGCCAGCCAGAGGCTGGAGCCCAGCATCATCAGCCCGAGCAGGATGCGCAGGCGCCCCATCCAGCGACCTGGCTTGGGCAGCCAGAGGGCGAGCCGCGGCAGGGCCGCCACCAGCAGCCAGGGTAGGCTCATACCAATCCCGAGCGCGGTGAAGATAAGCCAGAGCTGGCCGAGTGGCGCCGCCAGCGCAAAGGCCACTGCAGTGCCGAGGAAGGGGGCCGAGCAGGGAGTCGCCAGCAGAGTGGCGAAACTCCCCTGCAGAAAGTGACCGCCGAGGCCATTGCCGCCACTGGTGGCGAGGCGGGTATTGAGGTTGCTCGGCAGGCGGATCTCGAACAGCCCCAGCAGGTTGGCGCAAAACAGCAGGGTGACCAGCACCATAAAGCCGATAAAACCGGCGCTCTGGAACTGGATGCCCCAGCCGACGGCCCCTTGCGTGGCGCGCAGCAGAGTGCTCATGGCCGCCAGCACCCAGAAGGAGACGATGATCCCGGCGCTGGCAGCGAGGAACTGCTTGCGCACTATCCCCTGTTCACGCACCTGATGTTGCAACACAGTTCCCAGCTTGAGCGCCAGCACCGGCAGCACGCAGGGCATCAGGTTGAGGATAAGGCCGCCGAGCAGCGCCGCTCCCAACAACCAGAGCAGGGGTTGGCTCGGCGCTGGCGATACGAGCGCTTCGCCAATCGAGCCTTTGGTCTGCCACACCTGTTCGCCACTGGTCAGCAGCAGGCCGAGGGATTGGCCGCGCAGATCCGGGGCATCCCCCTGCCAGCCATCGCTCACCGGCACCCGGGCGATCAGGGTGTTGCCCTCGACCTCGAGCACCGGCTTGCCAAACTCGGCCCCTTCCAGAGCGTCGATAAAGAGGGTGGGTGATTGCCAGCCCTCTGCCCGCTCGGCGCGCAGTTGCAGCTGGTTGTGCTGATAACCGAGCTCGACCCGGGTGGCGGCGGGCAGCGGTTGGGGCAGGTTGCTGATGGCCTTGGCCCAGCCGAAGTCGAAACCGGCCGGAGTCTGCCCATCTACCGCGAGGGTAAAGGGGAAGTCGGTCAGGATGCAGACGTTGCTGCAGGTGGAGAGGCGCAAGGTGCCCTTGAGCGGTTGGCCGGCGGGGTAGTTGAGGCTTAGGGGGAAACGCACCTCCCCCTGATAACCCTGGGTGCTGAGCCCGGCCACTTCGAAATGGCGCGGAGCGGGCCAGCGCCACTGGAAGTCTCCGACCGGTTCATCCCACAGGATCTGGGGCGCAATGCCCCCTTCGCCCGGGCTGTGCCAGTAGGTCTTCCAGCCGGACTCGAGGGCTACGTCGAGCAGGATGCGGGTGTGGTCAGGGGCGCTGCGGTCGGCCTGCAGTCGCACCCTGGCGTGAGCATTCTGTGGGCTGGTGAGCCAGCCGGTATCGCTGGCCAATCCCGTGGATTGCCACAGCAGGCAGGCCATAAGCAGGGCTGCCTTGAAAAAGTTTGTCATCTGTCTGGTCTCGTAAAAAATGAGTAACGGCGAATGGAAAAAGGCCGGAATCATTCCCGCCAGACGCAGAGCGTGAGGTGAAGTCGCCGCTCGGGTGGTGAGATAACCCTTGGCGGTGGTAAGGGAGGGGTATAGCGCCAGAGTGGCGCCAGCAGGGCAATCAGCAGGGCGACGGCAAAGAAGAGTTGTTCGACACAGAGCAGGGTGGCGGCGCTCAACCATTTGCCATTGAGCTGGCAGCTGGTGGGCTGCGGGCTGACCGGCTTGCCGTCGTTCTGCTCATCATCGATGCTCTGAACGGGCAGGGCCTGACAGGTGAGGGCATGATCGAGCAGTGCCAGCCTGGCCAGCGGCTGGGCCGCGCAATTGAGCACCAGCAGGCAGACCAGCAGCAGGAGTCGTTTCGCCACGCGTTGTTGGTGAATCATGCTCGCCCCGTTCATCAAGATGGCCACATCCTAACGGCCAATGGCGGGTGGGGCAAGTTGCCGGCCGTTTTATGAGCGCTGAGGTTGGCACCGTGTGGTCGGTTCTGTTTGGCGAACGCTTGTTCGCTAAAAGGGGGATCAGTATACTGCGCCGAGTTAAAATTCGAGGTGTTCGATGCTCAAAATTGCCCGTGTGCTGCTGCTTGGTCTGCTGCTCATCTTCTGGTTCCTGTTCGGCCTGCTGCTCTGTCTGGTTCGTCCGCGCCACCCCAACAACGTCTATGTCTTCGCCCGCATGTATCACGCGGTCTGCCCGCTGATCGGGGTCCGGGTCAAGGTGACGGTGGCCGACGAGGTGAAATCGGTCGGGCCTGCGGTCTATGTCTGCAACCACCAGAGCAACTATGACATCTTCACCGTGACCGGTGCCGTGCAGCCCGGCGTGGTTGCGGTGGGCAAGAAGAGCCTGCTGTGGCTCCCCTTCTTCGGCCTCATCTTCTGGCTCTCCGGCAACGTGTTGATCGACCGCTCCAACCGCTCTCGCGCCATTGGCACCATTGGTCAGGTGGTGGAGCGCATCAAGGCGCGCGGCACCTCCATCTGGATGTTCCCGGAAGGGACTCGCTCGCAGGGGCGTGGTCTGCTGCCATTCAAGGCGGGCGCTTTCCATACCGCCGTGCAGGCTGAAGTGCCGGTTGTGCCCATCGTCTGCTCCAGTTACTTCGGCCAGATCGACCTCAACCGCTGGGATAACGGCGAGGTGCTGCTGGAGGTGATGGCCCCGGTTTGCAGCAAAGAGCACGGTGCCGCCGGCATTCGCGAGCTCTCCGAGGTGTGCCGCGCCCGGATGGAGGCCAAACTGGCCGAGCTGGATGGCAAGCTGGGTCGCCATCACGCCGCCTGAACGCCATCATAACTGTATTGAACAGGGAGCCACGGGCTCCCTGTTTTGTTGGTAAAAATCACCACATTGTTGGCTATTTTCACCAATAAACCATTCTTGGTTTTTCTCGTGAAAACCTCATCTATATGTAAAACAACAATAATTTTTCTTGGCACGGCTCTTGTAATGCAATGGGAAGAGATAGCCATCCCATCCACAAGGAGCCAGACCATGAGCGTGTTCAGCCGCCTGACCGACGTAATCAATGCCAACCTGCACAGCCTGCTCGACAAGAGTGAAGAGCCCGAGAAGATGCTGCGCCTGATGATCGAGGAGATGGAGCAGGTGCAGGTCGATATGCGCACCCAGGCAGCTCGCGTCATCGCCGAGCAAAAACAGCTGGAGCGCCATCAGCAAGCGTTGCAGGTACAGATCCAGGAGTGGTCGGCCAAGGCCGAGCTAGCCATCCAGAAGGGACGTGAGGATCTGGCCCGCGCCGCCCTCACCGAGAAGCTGGCGGAGGTCAAAAAATGTGAACAGCTGGAGCAGGACAAGGCCCGGGTCGCCGAAGTGCTGGCCCAGCTTACCGCCGACAGCGAACGGTTGGCCGCCAAGCTGACCGAGGCGCGGGAGAAGCAGAAACTGCTGACCCTGCGCGAGCAGACCGCCCATAGCCGCATTCGTGCCCGCGCTCAGGTGGACAACCAGCGCATGCATGAGCTGATGGCCCGCTTCGAAGGCTTTCAGGGGCGGGTCGATCAGCTGGAAGCCCAGCTGGAGGCGGCCACTCTGGGGCAGAATCCCTCGCTGGAGGCGCAGTTCCGCGAGCTGGAACTCAATGACGAGATAGAGCGCGAGCTGGCCCGTCTCAAGGGTCAGAAGGTGGAGGCATAACCATGACTCCCTGGCCCAAGGATCTTGTCCATCGCAAGCTGACCGGCGTCTGCGCCGGCATTGCCAAACGGCTGGGGATATCCAGAGTGACGGTGCGAGTAGTGGCCCTGCTCGCCCTGATCCTGGTGCCGCCGCTGGCTCTGGCTGCCTATCTGCTGGCGGTGCTGGTGATGCCGCCCCGTTATGAATTGAAACGCTGGCTGGATTGACCGCAAGGCAGCCCGGCGGCACAGAGTGCCTGTAAGGAGCAAGTTATGCTGGAATTTTTCATATTGCTGGGAGTGTTGCTGGTGATGGCGCTGACCGGTTTTACCCTGGTGGCCATGCTGCTGGTGAGCGGCGTGTTTGTGCTGCTGGGGCTGTTGAGCGGCATGCTTGCCCTGATCATCAAGCTGGCCCCCTGGTTGCTGCTGGTGCTGGTGGTCTGCTGGCTTATCAGCCACCGCTGCAGGCGGTCCAATACCTACCTGTAATCGCCGCAAGTCGTGTCGTTATCCCTGAACTCCCTTTTGTCGGCCACCCGTGAGGTGGCCTTTTTTATGGCCCGGCTTTGCCTTTTATGGTTCTGCGTTGCCGGGATTGAGCCAGCGCAGGCTCCACGGCAGCCAGAGATCAGGGCGGGTGATGAGTTGCTCCTTGAACGCCTTGGGCTGCTGCTTGAGGCGATATTCGAGGCGCAGGGCCGCTCCTTTGTCGCCTACCTCCTGCTGCCACACCAGTGCCAGCGGCCCCTTGCCACGCAGGGCGCGGGAGCCCTTGCCGCTCTGATGCTGGCGCAGGCGGCGCTGCGGCGCAGTGCTGATCCCGGTATAGAGCAGGCCTGCAGCGGTGCGCACCATATAGATTGACCAGCAGGAGGGCGGGGTGGATGGCGATGCCGGAGCCCCGGTCGGGGGTTTTCTCATTCATGTTCTCTGTGCCAAACTCAAAAGCAGCTCAAGGAGGTGCGATGAGAGTCTGGTTCTGGTTGTGGTTGCTGTTGTCGGTTCCGGCTCTGGGGGAGACGATCCGTCTCTATGATTACCACCAGCATCCCCCCTTCAATACCGGGGTGAATGCCGGCTTGAGCAGCGAGCTGGTGAAGTATCTCAATGAAAGGCTGGGAGGTGAACCCAGGATCGAGCTCTGGCTGGTCAATCGCGCCAGACTGGCGCTGGAGATGTCGGATCCTGCCTTCAACGGTCTGGTCGCCTGGGTCAACCCGGCCTGGGTCGGGGATCCCCAGCGCGAGCTATACCTCTGGACTTTCCCCATCATGCGCGACACCAACGAGCTCATCTCAAGTCGCCAGCATCCGGTTACCTATCGTGGCCCTGACTCCCTCAAGGGGATGGTATTTGGCGGTGTCGAGGGGTATCGCTATCTGGGGATCGATGATGCTGCGGCCCGGGGCGAACTGGAGCGCCACGATGCCAAGAAGGTGAAGACCAATCTCGATCTGCTGGTGCGCGGCCGCATCGATGTGACCCTGGTGCCCGGTTCGGCCCTCGCATTTTTCACCCACGTCCCGGACTATGAGGGCAAGCTATTCGTCTCGCCCTTTGCCCAGTCCAGCTATACCCGCCACATTCTGGTGCCCAAGTCCCGCCCCGAACTTCATGCCCGGCTCAACGACATTGCCGAGCAGATGGATCGGGATCCCGCCTGGCACAAGATCCTGGAGTCCTACCGCGGCTCCCCCTGAGGCTGACGCTTGAGGCGGTGCAGCGGCACCAGACTCACCAGCAAGCCCGCCCAGACGAAGGCGAAGCCGACCGTCTTGATGGGATCCGGCGTTTCACCAAACCAGTAGATGGCGAGCAGGAAGGCGAGGCTGGGCTCGATATATTGCAATAGTCCCACCGTGCTCATCCGGGTTCTCGCCACCGCGTAGCAGAAGAGCCCCACCGGCAGCAGGGTGGCGGGCGCACTGCCCATCAGCAGCAGTTTGTCGGCCAGATCTCCGTTCACGAATGCCCCTTTCCCGTGCCACGCCAGCGTGCCGATGATGATCAGCGCGACGGGCAGTTGCACCATGGCTTCCAGATAGAGGCTGGTGCCGGTGTCGTAGTGGATCTTCTTCTTGATAAGGCCGTAGCAGGCGAAGTTGGCACCCATGATGAGGGAGAACCAGGGGAGTTGGCCGTAGCAGAAGAGCATGTAGGCGAGACCCGCCAGTGCCAGGGCGACCGCCAGATGCTTTTGCGGGGTGAGCCGCTCTTTGAGGAAGATGACGGCGAATACGATATTGAACAGCGGGGTCATGAAAAAGGCGAGGCTGGTGGTCAGCACCTGCCCTGTGGTGAGGCACCAGGTGAACATGCACCAGCTGATCGACATGACCGGGCCGGCCAGCAGGATTAGGCCGAGCTGGCGCGGCTCGCTGCGCAGCCGTGCCCAGGGAACCTTGTGGCCAAGCAGCAGAAACAGGCCGCCAAGCAGGATAACCGACCAGAGCACGCGGTGGGAGATGAGCTCCCACATGTTGACCTCGGGCATGAACTGATAATAGAGCGGCAGCATCCCCCAGAGGATGAAGGAGAGGGTCGCCGTGCCCGTGCCCGTGCCTAGCCAGTTTTTCATCTCTACCTGTTTATTAAATTAAACATCTATCAGTGAATAATAAATAGAGGCCACCCCTTTCACAAGCGAGATCTGGTGGAAAACTCTGTTACTATCGCGCTCATGAGTCGACTGGATAGCCTGTTTGAAGAGATCCGTGCCTGCCGTCTGTGCGAGGCGCATCTGCCGCTCGGGCCGCGGCCGGTAATCCGCGGGGCCGAGAGTGCCCGCCTGCTGATCATCGGTCAGGCGCCGGGCACTCGTGTGCATGCCAGTGGTATCCCGTGGGATGACCCCTCCGGCGATCGCTTGCGTCAGTGGCTCGGGGTCGATAAACCCACCTTCTACGACGAATCACGCATTGCGATTATGCCGATGGGGCTCTGTTATCCCGGCAAGGGCAAGTCGGGCGACCTGCCGCCCAGACCCGAGTGCGCGCCCACTTGGCATGATAAGGTGTTGATGCTGCTGCCCAATATCGAGTTGACCCTGCTGATCGGTCAATATGCCCAGCATCGCTATCTGGGCAAGGCGGCCAGGGGATCGCTCACCGACACGGTGCGCAACTGGGCCGGCTATAGCCCTGGCTGGTTGCCGCTGCCGCATCCCTCCCCGCGCAACACCCTCTGGCTCAAAAAGAATCCCTGGTTCGAGCAGGAGGTCATCCCTCACCTGCAACTAAGGGTCGCTCCTTTGCTGAAATGACCCTGAGTATTAGACCGCTGGCTCGGCCAGCGGTTTTGGTTTGCTGCGCGCCATGGCGATGAGCGGCAGGACGATGCAGATACAGCCCAGCAGCAGCGGCAGACCCGGCTGCTCGTCAAACAGCCATACCCCGATGGCGACGGCCATCAGCAGACCGGTATATTCCGCAGAGGCGATCTTGCTCGCTTCCGCCTTGCGATAGGCCACCACGCACAATCCCGCATAGACCATGATCAGCGCCGAGGAGCCAAAGGCGGGCCACCACATCTGCCACTGCCAGTCGCCCCCTTCCCACCAGGCCAGCGCGAGAATGAAGGGCATGCTCAGCACGTTGGTGAAAAACAGGGTCTGGGCGATGGGCTGCTTGAGCGGGATGCGCTTGATCAACAGATTGTTGAGCGCCATCGACAGCGCCACTCCGAGCGCCGCCAGTGCGGCCCAGTTCACTTCGGTCGGGCGCAGCACGATCAGTACCCCGATAAACCCGATGACTGCGGTCAGCACCTTCTGGCGCGAGATCGCCTCTCCTGCCATCCACACTGCCAGCGGCACCATCATCAGCGGCGCGGCATAGAAGAGGGCGTTGGCAGTGGCGAGCGGCAAGCGGGTGAGGGCGACTACCATCAGGCAGACACCGACCGCCCAGATATGGGCCCGCAGCAGGTGCCACTTGATGGCCACCGGCGGGTTGCGACGCCATGACCAGAGCAGCCAGGGCATCAGCAGGAGGGCTGCAGAAACCTGGCGGAAAAAGACAAACTGGAAGATGGGCTGATCCGGCTCCAGTACCTTGACCAGTGCATCGGAAAAAACCGCCACCATATTGCCCAGCACCAGATAAAGGATGCCGATCCCCACTGCATTCATACCACCTCCCACTTCAGATGAGGGGAGGGTAGCGTGCTGGTTGATATCCAGTAAAATGATAAAAAATGACCACCCATGAGATATTTAGATAATGAAGCTTCCTCCCCTGCGTGCGGTGCAATATTTCGAGGTGGTGGCCCGGCTACTCAGCTTCTCCCGCGCCGCCCTTGAACTGAACGTCAGCCAGAGTGCGGTCAGCCACCAGATCCGCCTGCTGGAGGACTTTCTGGGGGAGCGGTTGCTGCTGCGTCAGGGGCGCCTGCTCTCGTTGACGACGCAAGGGGAGAGCTATTTCGAGGGGATTGCTGCCGGGCTCGGCCAGATTGCCCAGAGCAGCGAACAGCTGCGCGGGGGCTGCGAGATGCGGTTGCGCCTCGCGGTCTACAGCTCGTTTGCGGTGAAGTGGTTGATCCCGCGGTTGGCCGGGTTACGCCAGCTCTATCCAGAGCTGGATCTCAGTCTGGAGATGGTGGCGGAGGATCCCGAGCTTTCCGATCGGGTGGCCGACTGTTTTATCACAGTCTCACCCCACGGGCGGGGTTACTGCCACGACCTTATCTATCAGGAGCGGCTCTTTCCGGTTTGCAGCCGCCGCTTGCTGCAGCAAGTGGAGGGGGAGTGGCCAGATGCAATCTGGCAACTGCCGCTGCTATCGGTGCAATCCATCTACAAGGCGCGGGGGGAGGATTGGCAGCGCTGGGCCAAGGCGGGTGGCTTGGTGATCCCTGACGAAGCGCGGATGCACCACTTCAGCCATGTGTTGCTGGCGATGGAGGCGGCGGCCTGGGATCAGGGGGTGGCGTTCGTGAATGACTACATGCTGCGGCCCGATGATCCCCAGCTGGTGGCCTTGCCGGTACACCAGCTGGAGACGGGGGATGCCTTCTATTTCACCTGCAAGCGCTCACGGGCCCATGAGCCCGCCATCAACCGGTTACGCCAGTGGCTGATGATGGAGACACGCCAGAGCATGCCGCTCTAGCGTGGTATCAAGCCTTCTTGAACTGGCTTAGGACAAACAGGCTGGTGGCACAGACCACTACTGACGGGCCCGCCGGAGTATCCTGATACCAAGATAGGGTCAGCCCGCCGAGTACGGCAAGGCAGCCGATCAGTGCGGCAAAGCCGGCCATCTGCTCCGGCGTCTGGCTGAAACGGCGGGCGGTAGCGGCGGGGATGATCAGCAGGGAGGTGATGATCAGCGCCCCGACAAACTTCATCGCTACGGCGATCACCAGCCCGATCAGCAGCATCAGCACGCAGCGCAGCACATCGACCCGAACCCCTTCAACTCGCGCCAGTTCTTCCGAGATGGTCATGGAGAGCAGGGGATCCCACAGTCGCCACAGGGTGAGCAGCACCAGCGCACCACCGCCATAGATCCAGAGCAGATCCATCGGTTGTACCGAGAGCAGGTCGCCAAACAGGTAGGCCATCAGATCCACCCGCACGTTATCCATAAAACTCAAGGTAACCAGACCGAGGGACAGGGCGCTGTGGGCCAGAATCCCGAGCAGGGTATCGGTCGCTACCTGCTGGTTGCGGCTCATGATCACCAGCAGCATCGCCATGGCAAGGCAGCAGACCACTACCGCCAGGGTGAGATCGACCTGCAGCAGGATGCCCAGCGCGATGCCGAACAGGCAGGCGTGGGAGAGGGTGTCGCCAAAATAGGCCATTTTGCGCCATACCACGAAGCTGCCGAGGGGGCCGGCCAGCAGGGCGATGCCGAGGCCGGCCGCGAGGGCGTATAACAGAAAGCTGTCCACTTGAATGTCCTGTTGCTTGCGCTATTTGCTGTGAGCGTTGTTGCGAGAGGGCAGGCGGATGACGGGGGCCTGCGGTTCATGATGATGGTGTTCGCCGTCGCAGTGGTGATGATGGGTATAGACCGCCAGCACCTCCTGCTCCGGTCGCCCGAACAGGCGGGCAAATTCGGGATGGCGGGCCACGCTCTCCGGCTCGCCATGACAGCAGACGTGGCGATTGAGGCAGATCACCTCGTGGGTGCTGGCCATCACCAGATGCAGGTCGTGGGAGACCATCATCACGGCGCAATTGAATTCGGCGGCGAGCTTGCCGATCAGGGCGTAGAGCTCGATCTGGCCGTTGATATCCACCCCCTGCACCGGCTCATCCAGCACCAGCAGTTCGGGTTTGACCAGCAGAGCGCGCGCCAGCAGTACCCGCTGCATCTCGCCACCGGAGAGCTTCTGCATCCGGTTGTCCAGCAGCCCTTCGGCGCCGACTCTGGTCAACGCCTCTTCGATGGAGATCCGCCCCTTCTTGCCCAGCTGCAGAAAGCGGCGCACGGTGAGCGGCAGGGTGGGATCAAGATAGAGGCGCTGGGGTACATAGCCGACTCTCAGATCGCGGCTGCGTATGATCTGGCCTGAATCCGGGGTGAGCAGACCCAATACCAGTTTGCTCAGGGTGCTCTTGCCCGCCCCGTTGGGGCCGACCAGGGTGGTGATTTTGCCTTTATTGAGGGTAAAGGAGACCTTGTCGAGCACTGAGCGTCCATCGAACGAAAGACAGACCTCTTTCAGCTCTACCAGTTGGGTCATGACAGCTCCGGGGTTTACAGCCAGTGAGAGTTATAATATAACAAAAAACAGAAGCTGTTATATTATCACACAATCACCCGCTGACGAGATTCACCAATGAGAATTATTGCTTTTTTCACTGCCCTGCTGGCGGTGAGTTTGCCTGTTCGTGCCGTGGAGGTGCTGACCACCATCAAGCCCCTCGGCTTTATTGCGGCGGCGATCACGGAAGGTGTGAGTGAGCCGGAAGTCCTATTGCCAACCGGCGCTTCTCCCCACGACTTCTCTCTGCGCCCCTCCGATGTTCGCAGCATCAGAGAGGCCGATTTGGTGGTCTGGGTCGGCCCCGAGCTGGAGGGTTTCATGAGCAAACCTCTGGCCAATCATCCCCATGTCTTGACCCTGACCCAGGTGCCGGGCATGCCGCTGTTCAACTACGCGACCAAGGGTTGCCATGATGGCCATCAGCACGATGACCATGCGGCTCATGACCATGGCGATGAAGGACATGAAGGACATGAAGGACATGAAGGACATGAAGGACATGAAGGACATGAAGGTCATCATCATGAAGGGATCGATCCCCATATCTGGCTTGGACCGATGCAGGCCAAGGTGATTGCCGGCGCTATCGCCAGCGAGCTGGGCAAGCAGGATCCGGCCAACAAGGCGCGCTACGAGGCCAATCTGGCCGCGTTTACTGCCAAGGTGGATGCCAAGGACAAGGTGATTGCCGGCCAGATGAAGGCAGTGAATGAGAAGGGGTACTTTGTCTTCCACGAGGCGTATGGCTACTGGGAGCGTCACTATGGCATGAGTTCCAAGGGCCACTTTACCGTCAGTCCGGAGCGTCGCCCGGGAGCAAAAACACTGGTCGAGATCCGCAAGGCGCTGGAGGAGAAGCAGGCAAGCTGTATCTATGCCGAGCCGCAATTCTCGCCGGCGGTGATCGAGTCGGTTGCCCGCAATACCGGCGCCAGAGTGCTGTTGCTGGATGAGGTGGGTGAACAGGTGCCGCTCGGCCCGGATGGTTATCCCCAGTTCATGGAGCAGTTGGCCAACGCTTTTGCCCAGTGTCGTTGACACTGGGCCCGAAGAGCCTGCTCTCTGTTGTCTGGGACTATACTGACCTCCAGCATCTGACATGGAGTGTCCGGTATGAAATGGCTGTTAATCCCCACCTGCATGCTGGCTCTCGGTTGTGCCGGTGTGCAGGCTTCCCGCCTGTCGGAATATATCGCCAGCCCCGAGCTGCGGGAGAAGTTGCAGGAGGTCTACGGCGGGCGTGCCATTCAGCGCGCCGAGGCGTTTTCCCGCTTGCTGACGCCCAGAGCCGGCACCACGGATCAGCAGAAGATCGAGCTGGTAAATCACTACTTCAATAACCTGACCTACAGCGATGATCCCAGATTGTGGGGAGAGGCGGACTACTGGGCCAATCCATTGGAGTTTATCGGCGCTCGCGGTGGCGACTGCGAGGATTACAGCATCTCCAAGTACTACACCCTGATGGAGCTGGGAGTGGACGAGAAAAAGCTGCGGCTGGCTTACGTCAAGGCGGTGCGTTACAACCAGTTCCACATGGTGACGCTCTATTTCGCGACCCCCAAATCAGATCCGTTGGTGCTCGACAACATCAACAGTCGAATCCTGCCCGGCAGCCAGCGCACCGACCTTATCCCTGTCTACAGCTTCGATGCCAAGAGCATCTGGATCATGAAGTCCCGCCGTGAGGGAACGCTGGCAGGCAGTGCCGACAGGCTGGCGCAGTGGACGTCGATGAAGACCCGGTTCTCCAGCGAGCAACTGCGCTCTCCCCGCCGCCAGCTATAGCTTCCCGGCGGCTTTCAACTCGGCAAAATAACGGGCTGCGCCCGGATGCTGCTCAATGCTCAGCACCGGGCCTGTTTTGTTGCGTGCCTGATGGAACATGTTGGCGTAGCCATAAGTCTGCTCGTTGAACTTGGTCTGCTGCGCCAGCATGGCACGGGTCAGGTTATAGACCTCTTCTTCAGGAGTGGTTGCATTGGTCACCAGAGTGGCCGCAATGGCAAAGGTGGGGGTGGCTTTCAGATTGCCCGGATAGATGCGCGCGGGCACCTGGCTGCGCTGGTAATACCTGACCCCCTTGATCAGCTGGTCGCGCAGAGCGCCATCGACCGGCAGAAATCGGATGGCACACCGCTTGGCAGTATCGAGCACAATGCGGTTGGGGTGTCCCATCACCAGTCCATAGGCATCGATCTGTTTGCTGCAGAGCGCCTCGGCTTCATTGGCCACGCTTTTCAGGTCGAGATCCTGCTCCTTGACGCCCAGCAAGTTGAAAAGAGCCAGCGCAGTCTGGCGGGTACCGGAGCCCTTCAGCCCCATATCAATAGGGGCGAGTTTGAGTTGCTCCAGCGAGGAGATATCGCCGTCGGCCCGGATCACTATGGTAAAGGGTTCGGCATGGGTTGCGAACAGCGCGCGCAGGCCGGTTTGTGCGGCGTTGGCGAAGGGGCCGCTACCCTGACTGGCCTGATAGAGCCAGTCAGACTGCACCATGGCGTAGCGGCTTTCACCGCTCCGCAGTCGCTGCAGGTTCTCCATCGAACCGGAGGTTGCCTGCAGCGCACAGCTGATCTGCGGGTCAGTCTTGTGTGCGAGCCGGCAGAATTCGCTGGTGACCTGATAGTAGATCCCCTGTTCACCCCCTGTTGCTATGGTGGCCGGTGCGGCCATTGCTCCGGCTTGGCCGAACAGCATCAGCAAGATAGCCAGCTTTTTCATGATTGTGCCTCCCTGGCATAACCATCAATTCCCCAGGTGCGCAGCTTGTCGATATCGCTGCCAGTGCCCGCCTCGGCCAACAGGGTGTAGCCAGCCGCATGCATGGTTTGCGAGAGAAGATGCCAGTAGAGCGGCTCCTCGCTCAGCTGACAGCAGACAAAGACAGGATTGAGGGGATCGAGTTGATTGCAGGTCTCCGTATTGAGCGGAATAGCGCTAAACGCCAGCTCGACCCCCTGTTCCTGCAAGCGGGTCAATATCGACTCACCCTCAGCCGGGAAAGCGGTGACATCCCAGCGCCAGTCGAGTGTCTTTCCTCTTCCCCGGGTCAGCTGCGGTGCTATGGCTTGCCACTGCGGGTGGTGGAGCAGGGAGAGTGGTAGCGAGATCCCTTCAACATGGTGCTGCAACCACTGTTCCAGAACCGCTTGAATGGTGGCCAGCTCGCTGTCGGCGGTGAGTGCCGGGTGTGGCAGGAAGCGTTGGTAGAGGGTGATCTCGCCCTGTGTCGAGACGAAGGTTTGCAGGTGGCCGCCACGGGTGTCGGTCAGCCCTTGCAGGGGCTGCGCTGCGGATGGCTGCAGTTGCTTGCCCATCTGGGTGATTTTGAGGCGTTGCTGCAACAGGTCGCGCTTGCGCTCGGAGACCAGCTGGTTGATGGAGAGCACCACCTCTTTGAGATCCAGCAGCCAGGGGGTGGGGAGGGCGCTGTTGAACTGGTGCTTGCGGACCCGGATTAACTGCTGGTTGATCTGTTCCAGCGGCTTTAGCAGCCGTTGGCTGACCAGGGAGATCACCAGGGTAAAGACAACCAGTCCACCCAGCAGTGCCAGTCCGATACGGCTGATGGCATTCCACAGGTGCTGGTAGGCGTAGCCGCTGTGACCTTCCAGTGTCAGGGTTCCGAGCATGCGCCAGCCATCGGTCAGTTCTTGCTCAATCTTGACCGGTGGCATGCCGATAACCGAGGGAAGCCAGCCAGGCACGTTTTGCTGGGTGGCCTGGAACACCTTCTGGAACAGCAGTTGTCCGTCCGGGTCGACCAACCTGACAGAGCTGACGAAGCCGCCATCGAACATGGCATTGACGATGGTTTCGGCCAGCACCTTGTCATCGTTGAGCAAAGTACCTTGCAGCACCAGACCCAGAGCGGTGACGGCAGTCTCCAGATTGGCAGACATCTGGTCGATGATGGATTGGCGGACAGTGGTGATTTCCAGCACAAACAGCAGGATGGCACCGATCAGAAACAGGATGAGGATTATCCTGCTCAATAGTTTTGATAACGTCATCTCCACTCCATGGAAAAGTTATTGCAACATTTGCGGTTTTTATTCTGGCGCTATGGCGAGCCGGTTCTTAAAAATAGGAAAAAATGGTTAAAAAAGACGATCATTTCTGCCCATCCGGGCTGGTTATGCATAAAATGTGAAGTTCATGCAGATTGCGATGAACTATTTGTATCGTTTTTTGTCAAACAGACAGTTTTATGCGGATTTGGTACTACCACATCGCAACTCACACTCTTCAGATATAAAGACAGGATAGCGGATGAAACGTCTCCGTCCCTTGGTAGCACAGGCTGCCAATTGGGAACCACCGGTTCCCCGCAAACACTTTTACGCAATGGTGATGCTGACGGCGATGACCCTGTCAGCAGTGGCATTGCTGCCGGCTCCGGGGGACATTCTGGAGCGGCCCCTGCGTTTGGAGTTGCCGATTGATACTGCGGGTACGGCAACCAACGAAAACAACACCGACTTTAACGAAATCCCCGATCACGAACTGGTTGATCCCGCCACGCCGGACGATGATATTCCGGTTGATACCGCGCCGCAGTGGCAGGATTACCGGGTGCGCAATGGCGAGAATCTGACCGCCATCTTCAACAATCTGGGGCTCTCGACCACCACCCTCTACAAGGTGCTGGATGCGGACAACAAGAACTATCTGGCGCGGCTCAAACCGGGTCAGACCATCGAGTTGCTGATCGATCAGGACAACATCCTGCAGCAGCTCAAGATCCGCCTGAACATCAAGCAGACGCTGGTGATGGCGCGCACCGACGACACCTATACCGCCTCGATGATCAACGAGAAGGTGGACTGGCAGCCGCAGCGCTACGATGGCGTGATCAATGGCAGCTTCTATGTCAGCGCCCGTAATGCCGGTATTCCGGCCAACCATATCCAGAAGATTGCCAACCTGTTCCAGTGGCGAATGAACTTTGCCCAGGATCTGAAAAAGGGTGACAAATTCAAGGTGCTGGTACGTCAGGAGACCGTCGAGGGCAAGAGCACCGGCAACAGCCAGCTTCTGGGTGTGGAAGTGACCAGCCAGGGCCAGACGGTATCTGCCTGGCTCTCCGATGACGGCAACTATTACGACGGTCAGGGCAACAGTCTGGAGCGCGGTTTCCGTCGCTATCCGACTCACAGCCGCTACCGGATCAGCTCCAACTTCAACCCGGCGCGTAAACATCCGGTAACCGGTATGGTGCGTCCTCACGAGGGCACCGACTTTGCAGTGCCGGTCGGCACTCCGGTGCTGGCGACCGGTGACGGTGTCGTCCAGAAGGCAACCAGCCACCCGCTGGCAGGTACCTATGTCGTCATCAAGCATGGCCGTACCCTGTCGACCCGTTATCTGCACCTGAGCAAGCTGCTGGTCAAACCGGGTCAGCGGGTCAAGATGGGCGACAAGATTGGCCTCTCCGGCAACACGGGTCGCTCGACCGGTGCTCACCTCCACTACGAGCTGCGCATCAACAATCGACCGGTCAACGCCATGACTGCCAAGCTGCCGATGGCCGAACCGCTCAGCGGCAAGGAGCGTCGCCAGTTCCTGGCCAAGGTGAAAGGCTACCGCAAGGAGCTGGCTGCAGGTTGATACCTGTCATCGCCTGAAATGAAAAGGCCCCGCCAGATTGGCGGGGCCTTTTTGCATACGAAATCAGGAGTCAGTAGCCCTTGTCGAAGTCTATTTTGCCGTCGAGGGGCTGGCCGTCGATGAAGCGGATATAGTTGCGCACGAAGATCTGGGCCACATCTTCGGGGAAGCTGTAGGCGCTGTTGTGAGGGGTAACGATGAGGTTGGGTTGCCCCCACAACGGGCTGTCGGCGGGCAGTGGCTCCTGCTCGAACACATCCAGCACCGCCATCGCCAGCTTGCCGGTGCGCAGGGCTGTCAGCAGATCGCCGGAGTGAACGGCATTGCCACGCCCCACGTTGAACAGGATGGCGCCCGGTTTGCAGAACTCGAAGCGGGCGGCATTGAAGAGGTGGCGGGTGTCGCGGGTCGCCGGCAGCACGCTGACGATGACATCGGCCTGCGCCAGGATCTTATTGAGCGCCGGCAGCTGGTAAACCTGATCGAAGCTGGCACGCTCCCGGCCGCTGCGGCTGATACCAAGTACCTTCATGCCAAAGTGCTTGCCGGTCTGGGCGATATGCTGGCCAATGCTGCCTGTGCCAAGGATCAGCATGGTTTTCCCCTTGAGCCCCTGATAGGGGTGGCTCTGCCAGAGACGCTGCCTTTGCTGTTCCCGATAGAGAGGAATTTGTCGCATCAGGCTGAGCAGATGGCCAAAGACATATTCGCTCATCAGCGGGCCGAAGATGCCGCGCACGTTGGTAAGCTGGTAGTCGCGCCGGCTGTCCGGGTCGAGCAGTACGTCCACTCCGGCATAGGTAGACTGGAACCATTTGAGTTTCCCCGCCTTGGGGAGGAGCGGTTTGGCACGGGCCGGTTCTGCCATCAGAATATGGGCTTCGCCAATCAGCTTCTCGGCATCGCTCTGGTTATCGGCTCGCAGAATGCGCAGATGGGGGAGATTGGCGGCCTTGAGCAGACGTTCGTAGTGAGCATTATCCTGGCTGAGCAAAAGAAGGGTACGTTGGCTCATACTCTTGTTCCTTATCAGAATTTGCGGCGCGACAAGATGCCGCTTTCGTCCCATCTTACCCGAGTTGCCAGCGCAACATAGCCGACCAGGGCGCTTTTTCGTTTTCGCAGCGCCCCTCGTGGGCTACAATCTGCCCCACATTTTGCAGAGGATCCGACTCCAGTGTTTGGTGACAAGTTTTATAAGCGACTGGCCGAGCTACAGCCTTGGCAACAGACCGTCTACACCCTGGCGCTGGCAGAGCGCATGTACCCCAACTATGCCCTGTTCAGTCAGGCCTCCGGCTTTGGCAATGCAGAGGCCTTCCGGCATGCGCTGGATCAGATGTGGAACTACCTGACCGTCAAGGGTTCCCGGGTCAATCTGGGGGCCATTCTCGAAGAGTTCGAAGCCCATATTCCGGATCCCCGCAAGTTTGAGTCCTACGGTGCCTATCCGGCACTGGATGCCTGCGTGGCGCTGGGCTGTGCCTACAACTCGGTGATCTGCCGGGTCGGCGAAGAGGCCAACGATGCCAGTCATGCCTCCGTCGGTACCGTTGCCGGTTTTATCGAGATGATGGAAGAGCGGGATCTGACCGAAGAGGAGCTCTACGAGCACGAATACATGGAAGCCGAGCTGGAGTTTCAGGTCGAGCTGCTCAAGCGGGTTGCCCATGAGCGCGACAGCGACCGCATTCTGGCCATCAAGGCCTTTGCCGCTCAGGATGGCGTCTCCAACATCGGTATCAGCCTGGAAGAGTAATCGCCGGTGCCAACCACTAAATAAGCTCCCGTTTCGGGAGCTTTTTTTATGCCTGCTCGGCGGTCAGGGGGCTGACGCTCAGCACCGGGGCGGCATCGATTCCATCGGCATTCATCATGGCTGAGATGCGCTGCAGGGAGGAGAGCAGCAGGGTCTGTTCCCAGGTTTCAAGGGATTGAAAACGCTGGATAAAGCTCTCTTGCAGTGGTGTCGGCGCCTCGGCCAGCAGGGCGCGGCCGGCATCGGTCAGGGTCGCGTGTACCTTGCGCTTGTCGGTCTCGCTGCGAACGCGCTGCACCAGCTGGCGGCTCTCGAGGCGATCCATGATGGTGGTGGCGGTGGCCTGACTCATGTTGGTGTGGTCGGCCAGCTGGCGCATGGAGATCTGGCCCAGCTCGTCAATTCCTTTGAGCAGCAAGAGTTGTGGCGAGGTGAGACCCGCCTCCTTGATCAAGCGCTTGGAGTGCATGTCGATGGCACGAATGATCTGGCGCAGCGCTACCAGCACTTCATCATGTTTTTCCATGGTGTCGGAGTAGGAAGTCGGGTTGAAAGGGGGAAAATTCTGCTCCCGGCAGATAAAAAGGTCAATATGGTTATTACTCAAATGGTTTATGTTCAAATTAATTTTGTGTTAGTTTAGCCCCTCTTTGCGCTGTTTAACCTGACAAGAGAGGAGTAAACATGACCAATGAACTGGATATCAAGACCCTGGCCTGCGGCCTGAAAGTCGTGCGGGTTCGCTATGAACTGCCTGATACGTCAGCCTTTGTCCGCTATCAGCCCGTCTACGATGAAGACCCGAACAACCTCAAGGTTCACCATTACGATGGCGAACTACCGCTCTCCTGTAGCGAGACAGGTACTTTCAACCTAAAGGAGTTGGTGAACGAATTGCGCTACGCCTATGTGCTGGTGCACCTCTTTCCTGACGAAAGCGCCATGCAGTTCTATCTGACCGGCCTCGATACCGGGTTGGCCCAGCTGGAGTTCATCGGCGGCTCCTACGACTTCAACCGGCTCTGGATCACCAGCGGTATCTCCAATCTGGGTGTGCCCATGGCCATCTTCCTCGGCAAGCGCCACGCGGTGAACGGTCAGCCCTCGGTCACTCTGGTGGATCACCGTGAACAAGCGGCAGGCAAGCTGGTCTATCGCGCCATCGGTGGTGCCGGTGATCACGTGGGCGAAGAGTTTTTCAACAACGACTAAGGAGGCTGGATGAGAGCAAGCAAAGGGCTATTTAAAGGCCTCAACCCCACCATGGCCATGACGGCGTTGACCGTTATCACCCTGTTTCTGCTGTTCGGGGTCTTTGTCCCCGAGACGGCCGCCAGCTGGTTTGTCGGGGCCAAGGATCAGATTATTGCCGGGTTCAAGTGGTACTACATTCTGGTGGTCGCCCTGTTCCTGTTCTTCGCCGTCTACCTGATGTTCAGCCGTTTCGGCAACATCCGGCTGGGCGACGACGACCAGGTACCGGAGTTCGGCTACTTCGCCTGGTTCTCCATGCTGTTTAGCGCGGGCATGGGGATCGGGCTGGTGTTCTGGAGCATCGCCGAGCCGATGAACCACCTGCAGGGCAACCCTTTCATTACTGAAGGGATGACCCCGGAGGCGGCCCAGATCGCCATGCGCCTCACCTTTTTCCACTGGGGCCTCCATCCATGGGCAATCTATGTGATCGTCGGCTTGTCGCTCGCCTTCTTCAGCTACCGGCGCAAGCTGCCACTGGCCATTCGTTCCGTGCTCTATCCGCTGCTCGGCGATCGCATCTACGGCTTCTGGGGCCACGCCGCTGACGTGCTGGCGGTGTTCGGTACCGTGTTCGGGGTGGCGACCTCCCTTGGCCTGGGGGTCTCCCAGATGAATACCGGCCTCAACCAGATGTTTGGCATGGAAGTATCGCAGACGAACCAACTCTGGCTTATCGGTGGTATCAGCCTGATCGCCACCCTCTCGGCGGTCTCCGGGGTCGGGCGTGGGGTGAAGATCCTCTCCGAGCTCAATATCTGGTTGAGCGTGTTCGTGCTCGCGCTCTTTCTGGTGCTGGGGCCGACCACCTATATCCTCAACGCCTATGTGCAGAACATCGGTGATTACCTGCAGAACATCGTCAAGCTGAGCTTCTGGACCAACACCGAAGCCAATGGCACCTCGGCCTGGCAGTCGAGTTGGACGGCGTTTTACTGGGGCTGGTGGATTGCCTGGGCGCCATTTGTCGGCATGTTTATCGCCCGCATCTCCAAGGGGCGTACTATCCGCGAGTTCGTGCTCGGCGTCTTGTTGGTGCCTTCGCTGCTCGGCATGTTCTGGCTCACCGTCTTTGGCGGTACGGCGATGAATCTGGAGCTGTTTGGTGGCGGCGGCGTGGTCGCGGCAGTCAATCAGGATGTGACGTTGGCGCTCTACAAGACGGTCGAACTGCTGCACTGGGAGACCTTTGGCTGGATTGCCAAGGGCGTGCTGACCCTGCTTATCTGCACCTACTTCATTACCTCCAGTGACTCGGGCACGCTGGTGATTACGACCCTGCTCTCCATCGGTGATCAGGATCCTCCGGTGCCCCACCGCGCGCTCTGGGGGCTGGGCCAGGGGCTGGTCGCTGCGATTTTGTTGGTCTCCGGTGGTCTTGCTGCCCTGCAGGCGGCCAGCATCATAGCCGCGCTGCCCTTCTCGGTGATCATGCTGGCCATGTGTTATTCGCTGATGCTGGGGCTTAAACAGGAGAGCCAGCGCCAGTTCGAGTATCGTCAGAACCTCAAGCGCCACGATGGCTCATCACATATGAGCTTGCTCGAGCGCATCGGCCCGGCGTAAGCCGCCAGTCTGAACTCTGCTAAATGACAAAACGGCCGTACTGGTGAGCTCTCCTGCGGGAGCCTTGCCAGTACGGCCGTCTGTTTTTGCGCCGGGGCAGGGGTTACTCCTCGATAAAGGTCCAATCATCCTTGATGCGGCTGATGGCATCGCTCCGCTTTTTGGCGAGCTGCTCCTTGATCTCTTCCCCCTTGTAACCGGCCGCCACTATCTCTTTGACCGGCACCGCCTGGGCGGCTGCCAACGCTTCGGCCACATAGTCTGGCTCGGCGTAGACCCGCTCCTCGAAACCGGTGCGGCCGTGGAAGTCGGCGCGGCAGGCATCCAGCAGCTGGGCAAAGCGCTCGGGGCGGCGCCAGGCATCTGCCTTGTCGAACACCTTGAGCAGGGTGGCGGGCTTGAGTTCAAAGGCGATGTGGATGTGGGTGTGCAGATCGCTCACCAGCAGCGCCAGATCCCGGCACTCGTTGGGTACCCGGAACCGCTCGCACAGGGCGCGAATAAGCGGCAGCCCCTTCTGGCCGTGACCATGATGGCTGGGCCAGAACTCCTTGGGGGTCACTCCCTTGCCAAGGTCGTGGCAGAGGGCGGCAAAGCGCACCGTCAGCTCGGGGGAGAGCCGGCACGCCTGCTCCAGTACCATCAGGGTGTGGATGCCGGTGTCGATCTCGGGGTGCCACTTGGCCGGGGCGGGCACGCCGAACAGGGCATCGATCTCGGGGAAGAGCGCCTTGAGGGCACCACATTGGCGCAGCACCTCGAAGAAGATCTGCGGGGTTGGCCCCAGTAGCACTTTTCCCAACTCCTTCCAGACTCGCTCCGGCGTGAGGTGGGCCAGCTCGCCAGCGGCCGTCATCTCGCTCATCAGGGCCAGAGTTTCCGGCGCGATGGTAAAGCCCTGAGCGTGGAAGCGGGCGGCGAAGCGGGCGACCCGCAGGATGCGCAGCGGGTCTTCGGCAAAGGCGGGGGAGACGTGGCGCAGCAGCCGTTGTTCCAAATCTTTGATGCCGCCGTAGGGATCATGGAGCTCTCCCTGTTCATCTTCGGCGATGGCGTTGATGGTGAGATCCCGGCGCAGCAGATCCTGCTCCAGCGTCACATCGGGGGCTGCGTGGCAGACAAAGCCGGTGTAGCCCTGACCCTGCTTGCGTTCGGTACGGGCGAGGGCATACTCCTGCTGGGTTTTGGGGTGAAGAAACACGGGAAAGTCGCGACCGACCTGGGTAAAGCCCAGCGCCAGCATCTGCTCCACGGTGGCGCCGACCACCAGATAATCCCTGTCGCCCTGCGGCAATCCCAGCAGGCGATCCCGTACTGCGCCCCCAACCAGATAAGTCTGCAAACCATCTCTCCCATCAACAATCGTGGGGCCGAGTATATCGTCTTTGTTACTGCATTGCTGCCCGGCCGTGACCGGGAAAATGTGGGGTAATCGAGTGTGTCAGCAGGGCTTTGACTTGGGCGTGACGAGGCCTTACCCTGCCGCACCAGACGGCTGGCTCTGTATTGCTGCATGGCTTTACTACCGAACAGCCAAAATAAGCCGAAGGAACCGCAGAGTTCCCTATATATCAACGACATGAGAACAACGTGAATCAATCAACCTTCGCAAGCCGGGTTCTGGAGTGGTACGAGCTTCATGGCCGCAAGAGCCTGCCCTGGCAGCAGGAGAAGACTCCTTACCGGGTCTGGGTCTCGGAGATCATGCTGCAGCAGACCCAGGTCGCTACCGTGATCCCCTATTACCAGCGTTTTATGGCGCGCTTCCCCGATGTGGTGGCGCTGGCCGATGCCCCCGTGGACGAAGTGCTGCATCACTGGACCGGGCTTGGCTACTACGCCCGGGCTCGCAACCTGCACAAGGCGGCCCAGCAGATCCGCGATCATCACCACGGCCTCTTTCCCGAGCGCTTTGACGAGGTGATGGCGCTGCCGGGCATTGGTCGCTCAACCGCCGGGGCCGTGTTGTCGCTCTCCCTCGGTCAGCCTCACGCCATCCTTGATGGCAACGTGAAGCGGGTACTCACCCGCTGGCTGGCGCTGCCGGGTTGGCCCGGCCAGAAGCAGGTTGAGAACGAGCTGTGGGAGATCGCCATCCGGCTCACTCCCAAGCTGGGCGTGGCGCAATACAATCAGGCGATGATGGATATCGGGGCGACGATCTGCACTCGCAGCAAGCCTGCCTGTGAACGTTGCCCGGTGCGGGCAGATTGCCAGGGGCTGTCGCAAGGCAACCCGACTGCCTACCCCAACAGCAAGCCGAAGAAGAGCATTCCGGCCCGGGATGGCATCATGCTGCTGATCCGCCATGGCGACGAACTGCTGCTGGAGAAGCGCCCGCCGCAGGGGATCTGGGGTGGGCTCTACTGCTTCCCGCAGGTCGCCTCGCTGGCGGAGGTAGAGGGTCTGCTGGCGTCCCTTGGCCTGAGTCATCACGGTTATCGGGAACTGGCCGGTTTTCGCCATACATTCAGTCACTTCCACCTCGATATCCAGCCGCTGCTGATCGAGATTGAGGCTGCGCCAGCGCTGCGCCTCATGGAAGCAGATAACCGACTCTGGTATAACTTACGCCATCCTGCCGAGGTGGGGTTGGCGGCCGCCACTGCCCGCCTGCTTACCTATCCAGAGTTACAACCATAGAGGTCAACATGAGCCGTACTGTATTTTGCCAACGCCTGAAAAAAGAGGGCCCGGGCCTGGATTTTCAACTCTACCCGGGTGAACTCGGCAAGCGGATTTTTGACAACATCAGCAAGGAAGCCTGGGCCGAGTGGCAGAAGAAGCAGGTGATGCTGATCAACGAAAAAAAGCTCAATATGATGAATCTTGAGCATCGTCAGTTGCTGGAAAAAGAGATGGTCAGCTACCTGTTTGAAGCGGGTGAAGTGCAGATCGAGGGTTATACCCCTCCCAGCCAGTAAGCAATCAAACTGTAGTACCTGTGAGCGGGGAGTGGAGCCAAAGGTGGTCAGTCTCCCCTTGTTTACTCGCGGCATATGAATGATGGGCGGTACTGCCGCCCTGTTTGAGGATCCTATGGGCCGAATTTTCTGGCTGCTGTGCACCCTGCTGTTTCTCTCTGCCTGTTCATCTTCCCCCAAGCCCAGCGGGAATGAGGATGACGATCTCGTCAACGGCAAGGACATCCGCGGCTTTGAACACATGATCAGTGCGCTCTCCCATAACGTGAACGAAATATGGGGGCGAGAGGCGCTGTTTGCGGGCAAGTATGACTACGTCAAATACACGGATCAGTACAAGAGCCGTGCCCACATCGACTTCTCCAGCGGCCATATCATGGTCGAGACGGTATCTGGCATAGATCCCCGTGCTCACCTGCGTCGTGCCATTGTCGAGACCCTGCTGACACCGGACGATCCGGCCGAAGTGGATCTTTACTCCGACCGGGAGATCATGCCCGGCGGCGAGCCTTTCCTCTATGGCCAGGTGGTGGACAATCAGCGTCAGCCCATTCGGGCATCCTGGCGTGCCGAACGTTACGCCGACTACCTGCTCAACACGGCGATGAAGAAGCGTACCCTTGGTATTCGCACCATCTTCTTCGTCGATATCCCCATGGTGGCCAACCACGAAGACAGACGGGGTTACAAGTACGCCAGCCTGATCCGTGAAGCCTCCCGCAAATACGGGGTCTCTGAAAGCCTGATCTATGCGGTGATCAAGACCGAGAGCAGCTTCAACCCCTATGCGGTGAGCCATGCCAACGCTTATGGCCTGATGCAGGTCATTCCGGCGACGGCTGGGCGTGACGTCTATGTGCGGGTCAAGGGCAAGAGCGGTCAACCGACCCGGGAAGACCTGTTCAATCCGGCCTACAACATCGATGTCGGGACTGCCTATCTGCATCTGCTGCAGACCGTCTATCTATCGGATATTCAGGATCCCCAATCCCGTCGCTATGCGGTGATCTCCGCCTATAACGGTGGGGCTGGCGGGGTGCTCAACACCTTCTCCAGCGATCGCAAGGCGGCGCCAGGCATGATCAACCAGCTCTCACCTGAGGCGGTCTATCAGGTGCTGACCGAGCAGCATCCCAAGGCGGAGGCTCGTCGCTATCTCTACAAGGTCAATCAGGCCGAGAAGGGGTTCAAGCGGACATTTGCCAGCCGTTCCGGTTAACGGGTCGCAGCGGCAGAACGGAAAATGAAAAAGGGCGCTTTCAACAGCGCCCTTTTTTACGTCTGGTCAGTCAGGGATCATCCCGGCCTTACTTGGCGATGAAGCCGCCTTTAGCCTTGGGCGCCGCACCCACTTTCTCCAGACTTTCCACATCAAGCTCGGTTTTGTTCCAGCTGTGGTCCACCTCGCCACGGATGCGGATCAGGTCGTCCGGCCCGACCTCGGTGCCGCGCCATACCTTCTCGTCCACCTCGACCTCTACTTCGCCGCTCTCGTCGCGGAACAGGTAGTTTTCACCGCCGAGGTGCTTGACCAGCTTGCCTTCCAGCGTGGCCCAGCTGTCATCGGCCAGATCCTTGAGTTGCGCCACGGAGACCTTGTTCTGCTCCATCGGGCCCGTGTAGGCCGCCATGGCGAAAGAGGATACGGACATCAGGGTCAACATTCCGATAATGGCTGCGCTTGCTTTGTTCATTTCATGCTCCTGTCGTTGGGATGGGGGCATTGTGCGGAGGGGGGCGTGAAACAAGCGTGAAAGCATCCGTTTTATTTGCGAGAAGGGGATAGAGCACAAAAAGCACGCGCTGTTTCCGACTGTGGCTGCAGCCGAAATGGGGTGAAAATGGAATAAGAGATCGTCTGTTTTGTGAGCGCAATCGATTCTATTGCGCGAAAGAGTAGGTGAAGGTTTAGCCAGCTCGTTAATCTGTCGCCCTGATCAGGCGTCAGTGGAGATCTGCTTCTTCCCAAAGAGATCTCCGTTCGAGGAAAGCGAGCAAGGGTAACCCTTGCCGAACAATGAGAATAACAATATGAAAAAGTGGCTTGTTTGTTTATTGGGGTTGATGGCATTGACCGTTCAGGCGGTCGAGCGTCCTGCCTTTTCCCGTATCGTGATGTTTGGCGACAGCCTCTCCGATACCGGCAAAATGTACCAGAAGATGAAAGGGTACCTCCCCTCCAGTCCCCCCTATTTCAAGGGGCGTTTCAGTAATGGGCCAGTCTGGCTGGAAGTGTTGCAACAAGAGCATTTCCCGGGGCTCAAGCTGGCCAACGAGGCTGAAGGCGGTGCCACTGCGGTGGCCTATAACCACCTTGGCCCCCTGAATGGCTGGCTTGGCTTCTGGTCCTGGGATCCCAAGTATCAGGTGATCAATAACCTGGAGTACGAGATCAAACAGTTCCTGAAAAAAGACAAGTTCCGCCCCGATGATCTGGTGGTGATTTGGGTGGGAGCCAACGATTATCTGGCCTATGGCTGGAACAAGGAGAAGGATGCAGATCGGGTGATAGCCACCATTCAGGCGGCAGCGAATAATCTGGTTTTAAATGGCGCCAAACAGATACTGCTGTTCAACATTCCGGATCTGGGGCAGACCCCGTCGGCTCACAGCATGAAGGTGGTCGACAAGGTACGCCATGTGGCCAAATACCATAACCAGCGTTTGCAGGCGCTCACCAACGAGCTTGCCCCTCTTGGCATCGTGAAGCTGTTCGAAGTCGACAAGCAGTTTGACGAGATGGTGCGCGACCCGCAGCAGTTCGGGCTCAGCGATATCGAACATGCCTGCTACGGCGGTGGCTATGTCTGGAAGCCCTTTGCCAAGATGCCGAAAGCGGCGGCGCTGACGCTGCCGGAGCAGCTTGCCATTGCGAGCAACCCGATCCTGGCACAGGCTGTGGTCAGCCCCGAGTTGATGCGGGCGGCCATGACAGCCAATTGCGAGGGCAACATGTTCTGGGATCAGGTACACCCGACTCGTACCGTGCATAAAGTTCTGGGTCAGCGTGTGGCCGATTTTATCGAGAAGAACTACGAGTTCATCCGTCAGTAACAATCCTTCCGGGCCAGCGACAGGCTGGCCCGTTTCCCCTCAGAATGATGCATTCATCCCTTCCTTGGTCAAATAACAGACATTTGTTGCTGTTTTTGCAATGCTATTGAGTTAAAGTGTTGTTTGTTAATTGATATCAGGTACTTGAAAATAGGCTAACGTTGATATGCTGCGATCGTGTTTGTGCGATTGCGCCTATAAGACGAGGTGATATCAATCAACCTCCTCCTACATAAAGTTGCAGAGGCTAAAACATGAAAAAATCATTGATTACCTTACTGGTTACCGGTTTGCTTGCTGCCAACGCACAGGCGGCCGGTCAGGACAACACCTGGTATGGCGGTGCCAAACTGGGCTGGTCCAACTTCTATGGCGTTGATGAAAGCAACAGTTTCACCATTGATAAGGAGACCAATGATGCCCTTGGGGCAGGTGTTTTTGCGGGCTATCAGGTCAACAGGAATCTGGGTATTGAGTATGGGTTCGATTATTTGGGTAAATATAAATATGATGCTCGTACCGCAACAGGAGCAGTGTTCCAAGATGAGGTACAAGCTCAGCTTATCCATTTGACCTTGAAGTTGGGCTTCCCTGTGACCGATAGCTTGGATCTGTACGGGCGTCTTGGAGGTGGTTATGCAGCAGCCAATAGTGACATCAAAGGAGGAGATGGGCGCTTCAATTTTGTCAGTGCGTTAGGGGCTGAATATGCCTTCAACCGCGACTGGGCTGCTCGCCTCGAGTATCAATACTCCACTCCGTATGGCAGCCGTGACGACACCGGTCTGCGCATGGACAATGGCCTGCTATCGCTGGGCGCAGTCTATCGCTTCGGTCAGGTTGCTCCTGTGGTTGCCGCACCGGCTCCTGCGCCGGCACCCGCTCCCGAGCCTGTTATTGTCGAGAAGCAGTTCACCCTGAGCTCCGACGTGCTGTTTGACTTCAACAAGGCAACGCTGAAGCCGAAAGCCAGCGAGGCTCTGGACAACCTCTACAGCCAGATTGAGTCTGCGCGTCCGAAGGATGGCGTCGCCACCGTGATCGGTTACACCGACCGCATTGGCTCTGACTCCTACAACCAGAAGCTCTCCGAGCAGCGTGCCCAGACCGTTGCCAACTATCTGGTTGGCAAAGGGATCCCGGCCAGCAAGGTCAATGTGGAAGGGCGTGGCAAGGCTTCCCCGGTTACCGGCGACAGCTGCGTCAGCAAGTCCAAGCGCGAGCTGATCGTCTGCCTGGCTCCGGATCGCCGTGTCGAAGTGAAAGTGGAAGGGGTCACAGAGGCCCAGCAGTAATCGTCTGACTGGTGCCGCCGTGGTTTAACCCTGGCGGCATTGGTAAGAGATGAAGAAAAGCCAGTCAGTGATCTGACTGGCTTTTCTATTGGGGAAGATCCGGCAATTCGACGGCTCTCAGGAGGGGAGTGGCATGACCCGGTTACGGCCAAGCTCTTTGGCCTTGTAGAGCAGCTTGTCGGTCCGTTCGACCAGGCAGTCGGCACTCTCCTGACCATTGAACTCACCCACGCCGAACGAGGCGGTGATGTGATCGATGCGTCGGCCTGACTTGCGATCCAGAATCGACATCCGCTCGATGGCGCGGCGCATGCTCTCTGCCATCTGTCGGGTCAGTGCCAGATTGCGATGGGGCACCAGCATGGCGAACTCTTCGCCACCCAGCCGATAGGCGGTGACCCCCTCCTTGCAGGCATCGCGCAGGCGTTTGCTGAAGGCGCGCAGCACCTGATCGCCAAGCAGGTGACCATATTCGTCGTTGAAGTTCTTGAAGCGGTCGATGTCGGCAAGGATCAGCGAGAAGGGCTGCTGGCTGCGGATCAGGCTCTCCAGTTCGAGGTCAAAGGCGCGCCGGTTGAGCAGGCTGGTAAGGGCATCCTCGTTGGCCAGTTTGCGGGTCTCGTTGAGTGCCGCCCGCAGCTCCTTGATCTCTTTCTCGGCATTGCTGAGCTGGTTGCGAAAGTGCATGGTCGACATGCGTACATCCCGCGATTCGCGCACCAGATCCCGCAGGATCCCCATGGTGTCTTCCAGACTGAAACCCTCGTCGTCGATACGGCTCAGCTTGTCGAAGCTCTTGTCGAGCATCTCCTGAAACATGCCGGTATCCGAGATGGCATCCTGCATGGAGTGGCCCAGCTCGTTGGCCATGGCGGCGAGGTTGAGCTTCATCGCCTCCATCTGCTTCTCGTCCTGAGCTGCCAGATATTGGTGGTAGAGGCGCTCGCAGGTGGTGAGAGAGCAGGTTCCCTGCAGCTTGACAGCCTGATCGATCGCCTGATTGAGCTCGGGCATGCTGGCCGCAACGTAGTTGTACCAGAGGTGATAGTTATCCGGCGTCGTGGGGATCTGGTACTTGATCATCAGGGGAACTGCCTGCTTGAGATAGGCGGCAGATTGGGCAAATGTGTCCTTACTCATGAGTTCTGTGTCTCATCATGCCAGCGAACTGAAGATAGTATGACAGAGAGATTGGCCAAAAGGCAGCCGATGGATGCCATTCGCCCCCCCCTCCGATATAATGGCACCGTTACCACCTACCCTAAGGCCTGCTTATGTCTCAAAAAGATCCTTTCCTCGAACGCGAGGCCGAAAAATACGAGAATCCCATCGCCAGTCGCGAGATGATCCTCGACCTCATCAAGGGCCACGAAAAACCCATGTCACGGGAAGAGCTGGCCAAGGTTCTCAAGCTGACCGATGAAGAGCCACTGGAAGCCCTGCGTCGCCGTCTGCGTGCCATGGAGCGCGATGGACAGCTGGTATTCACGCGTAACCAGTGTTATGCCCTGCCGGATCGCCTGAATCTGGTGAAAGGCTACGTACTCGGCCACAAGGATGGCTTCGGTTTCCTGCGTCCCGAGGGTGGTGGCCCGGATCTGTTCCTCAACAACCGCGAAATGCAGCGTCTGATGCACGGCGACTATGCGCTGGTGCAGCCGACCGAAATCGACCGCAAGGGGCGCCAGGAGGCGCGTCTGGTGCGTCTGCTCAAATCCCGCGAGGCGGATATCGTCGGCCGTTACTTCGTCGAGAACGGCGTTGGTTTCGTGGTGCCTGACGACAGCCGCATCGGCCAGGACATCATCATCCCGGAAGGGGAGAGCAGGGGGGCTCGCCAGAGCCAGGTCGTGGTCGTGCGCATCAACCAGCGCGCTACTGCCCGCTTCAACGCGGTCGGCACCGTGCTGGAGGTGCTGGGTGAAAACATGGCGCCCGGCATGGAGATCGAAATTGCCCTGCGTACCCACGGTATCCCGCACACCTGGCCGGAAGAGGTGACCAAAGAGGTTGCCGGTCTCGGTGAGCAGGTGCCGGAGAAGGCCAAAGAGGGTCGTATCGACCTGCGTGCCCTGCCGCTGGTCACCATCGACGGGGAAGACGCCCGTGACTTCGATGACGCCGTCTTCTGTGAAGCCAAGCGTGGCGGCGGCTGGCGCCTGTGGGTTGCCATTGCCGACGTTTCCGCCTATGTGAAGCCGGGCACAGCCCTCGACACCGAAGCCTATCAGCGCGGCAACTCGGTCTACTTCCCCGAGTTCGTGGTGCCCATGCTGCCGGAGGTGCTCTCCAACGGTCTCTGTTCCCTGAACCCGCAGGTTGACCGCCTCTGCATGGTGTGCGAGATGACCATCTCCGCCTCTGGCCGCATGTCCGGCTACAAGTTCTACGAAGCGGTGATGAACTCCCATGCCCGTCTCACCTACACCAAGGTGGCGGCGATCCTCGACGGTGATCCCAAGCTGCGCCAGCAGTATGACCCGCTGGTGGGCCATATCGAGGAGCTCAATAACCTCTACAAGGCGCTCAAACAGGCCCGTCATCAGCGCGGTGCGGTGGAGTTCGAGAGCGAGGAGACCCGCTTCATCTTCAACGCCCAGCGCAAGATCGACCGCATCGTGCCGCTGGTGCGCAACGACGCCCACAAGATCATCGAAGAGTGCATGATCCAGGCGAACGTGGCTGCCGCCCGTTATATCGAGAAGAACGAAGCCGCCGCCCTGTTCCGGGTGCACGACCGTCCGGGCGAAGAGCGTCTGACCGGTTTCCGAGACTTCCTGGCTGAACTGGGTCTGGAGCTCAAGGGCGGTCTCGAGCCCGAGCCGAAGGATTTCGCCGAGCTGGCTGCCAAGTTTGAAGGGCGCCCCGATGCGGAGCTGCTCTCCACCATGCTGCTGCGCTCCATGCGTCAGGCCATCTATCAGGCTGACAACATCGGTCACTTCGGTCTGGCCCTGAAGTCTTACGCCCACTTCACCTCGCCGATCCGTCGTTACCCCGACCTCATCCTGCACCGCGCGATCAAGTATCAGACCGCCAAGGAGCAGCAGGCCAACCTGCGCCACAAGTGGACGCCGAGCGGTGGTTACCACTACCAGCTGGAAGAAGTGGATCCGATGGGCGAGCACTGCTCCATGACCGAGCGCCGTGCCGACGATGCCACTCGCGATGTGGCCGACTGGCTCAAGTGCGAGTACATGCTGGATCACGTAGGTGACGAGTTTGACGGCGTCATCGCCAGCGTCACCGGCTTTGGCTTCTTCGTGCGTCTGGCCGAGATCCACATCGACGGTCTGGTGCACGTCAGCACCCTCACCAACGACTACTACCAGTTCGACCCCCTGCATCAGCAGCTGATCGGCGAGAACTTCCGCCGCCGCTACCGTCTGGGCGACAAGGTGCGGGTCAAGGTGATGGGCGTCAATCTGGACGATCGCAAGATCGACTTCGTGATGGTGGAAGAGCCCCTCAAGATCACCGGCAAGAACGCCAAGCAGGCGGTTCGCAAGATGGCCGAGATCAAGAAGGAGAAGGCCAAGAGCGCCGAGCGCCACGAAAAGCGCAAAGAGAAAGATGGCAAGGAGAGCGGCAAACCCGCCAAGGGTGGCCGTGCCAAACCCAGCAACAGACGACCGGGCAAAAAAGCTCGCGATAAGGCCAAGAGCACTAAATGAGTACTGAACTGATCTACGGCATTCACGCTGTCACCGCGCTGCTGGAGCGCACTCCCGAGCGCTTCATCGAAGTGTGGGCCCTCAAGGGGCGGGATGACGACCGGCTGCAACCCCTGCTGGCCGAGCTGGAGTCCCTCGGCTTGCGCGTGCAGAGCGTGAACCGCAAGACTCTTGATGACAAAGCGGAAGGCAACAATCACCAGGGCATCATGGCCCGGGTGAAAGAGGCGCCGAAGCTGGCCGAGCACGATCTAGCCAGCCTGCTGGACGAGTTGGCGGCACAAGAGAGTCAGCCCTTCCTGCTGGTGCTGGACGGCGTGACCGACCCGCACAACCTCGGCGCCTGCCTGCGCAGCGCCGATGCCGCCGGGGTGCACGCGGTGATTGTGCCGCGCGACAAGGCCACCGGCCTGACCCCGATTGTGCGCAAGGTCGCCTGTGGCGCCGCCGAAGTGGTGCCGCTTATTCAGGTCACCAACCTGGCCCGCACCCTGCGCGAGCTGCAGGAGCGCGGCGTCTGGATCGTCGGCACCGCCGGTGAGGCCGATCACGACCTCTATCAGGCCAAACTGACCGGCCCGATGGCGCTGGTGATGGGTGCTGAAGGTAAAGGCATGCGCCGTCTGACCCGCGAGCACTGCGACGAGCTGGTGAGCATCCCGATGGCGGGGGCGGTATCCAGCCTCAACGTCTCGGTGGCGACCGGCGTCTGCCTGTTTGAAGCCGTGCGCCAGCGCCGTGCTTGATCATGCTGACTGACAGACCCCCCTTCGATTGGGCGCAGGTCGCAGATAGAGAGGAGGCCGCGCGCCTCCTCTCTTTTACCCGCCCGCTGACCCTCAGCCCGAAAAGCTGCCTCTGGCACGCCGGCGACAGCCCGGATCTGCTGGTCAGGGTGGAGCAGGGGCTGCTGCGGGCCAAGCTGGTGCTGGAGGATGGCCGCGAGTACATCAAGGAGTTCTACTGGGAGGGGGACGAGTTTCTCGACTTCCACCACCTGCTCAGTGGCGAGCCGGCCCGCTACAGCGTGGAGGCGCTGGAGCCTTGCCGTTTGCAGCTGTTCAGTCTGGCCGACTTGCGCCAGCTGCCCGGCTGGCCGCGCTGGTATCAGCACCTGTTGGAGGTGCAGTTGCGCATCAAGGAAGAGAAGGAGCAGTTGCTGCTCACCGGCAGCCCGCAGGCGCGCTATCAGCACTTTCTCGACAGCTTTCCCGCACTCGATGCCAGAGTGCCCGACCACCAGATCGCCGCCTATCTTGGCATTACTCCCATCAGCCTGAGTCGCATTCGCAAACGGCTGAAAGAACTTAACAAAGGTTAATGCAGGGTGCTGGCGCCACGATTATGCTGGCAGGCCGAACTGATAAGGAGTTGCCGATGAACTGGATCCTGAAACCCTGGTCTGAACTGACCACTGACGAGTTGTATGAGTTGCTGGCGCTGCGGGCCGAGGTGTTCGTGGTGGAGCAGACCTGTCCCTTTCAGGATCTGGACGGGCTCGATCGCCGCGAAGGGGTCTGGCACCTGCTCGGCTATCAGGGTGATCTGCTGGCCGCCTATGCGCGGATCATGGCGCCCGGCATCGGCGACGAGAGTGGCGCCGCCATCGGTCGGGTGGTGACCTCACCCAAGGCGCGCGGCGGTGGTCTCGGTCACCAGCTGATCGGCGAGGCGGTCAAAGCGTGCGAGGCGCGCTGGCCGACCCACAGCATCTGGTTGGGGGCGCAGGCCCATCTGCAGGGCTTCTACGGCCAGCACGGTTTTGTGGCCGAGGGAGAGGGATATGTCGAGGACGATATCCCCCATATCGGTATGCGCAAGACGGTGGCCTGACAGGTTGGCTGCATTCAGGCGTTGCGCCCTGAGATCGGGCGATGACTCCGCAGGGCGTCTGACGGGCAGATTGATGCCCTGATGATCGGATGAGGTTCACTATAAGTTTTGGTTAGGTCATTCAGCTAAAACCCATAAATTAAATTTATAGTGAGTCGTTCTGGCTGCAAATAGCCCTGCAACGGCGGTGGCGAGCCCGGGGCAACACAGCTCCGATTTGCCAGATACACAGAATGCAGAAGGGCCATCCCGCGGGATGGCCCTTCTCTTTATCGCTAGGCGATCACTTCTTCTTTTTCTTCTTGGTCGCTTTCTTCTTGCCATCGACCGGCTTTTTCTTCTTCACCGGTACCCGCGCTTCTTTGTGTTTCGGGCGCAGCTCGTCGATCACCCGGCGCTTGAGGCGCTCCTCGGTGTAGCGCTCGATCTTGGCGACCATCGCCATGTCGTGGGCTTCCACCAGACTGATGGCACAGCCACGGTTGCCGGCGCGGCCGGTACGGCCGATCCGGTGGACGTAGACATCGGCGCCGTAGGGCATGTCGTAGTTGATGACATGGCTGACGTTCGGCAGGTCGATGCCGCGGGCGGCGACGTCGGTGGCGATCAGGAAGGGCACTTCACCTTCGTGGAACTTGCGGATCGACTCGATACGCTTGCTCTGCTCCATCTCGCCGCGGATCCAGGCGCAGGAGATGCCTGCCGCCTGCAGCTGGCCGGAGAGCTCCGCCAGACGCTCGCGAGTCTTGACGAAGATGATCGCCTTCTGGGTTTCCGGGTTTTTCAGGATGTGGGTCAGCAGCGCCAGCTTGTGGGCGGCGTCATCGGCCAGATGGATCCACTGGGTGATGGGGCGACGCTCGCTGCGCGGCGGCTCGGCGTGCAGCTCCACCGGGTCTTTGAGGATTTCGCTGGCGAACTTCTCAAGGCCGGCCCCTTCCAGAGTGGCGGAGAAGAGCATGGTGTGCTTGCGGTAGCGCGCCTCTGCCACGATGCGGTTCACATCCTTGATGAAGCCCATGTCCAGCATGCGATCCGCTTCGTCCAGTACCAGCACCTCGATGTCGTGGCTCTCGAACTCCTCTTTCTCGATGTACTCGAGCAGACGGCCCGGGGTGGCGACCACGATGTCGGTGGTTTTGGTCAGGGCAGGCAGCTGCTCTTCATGGCTGACGCCGCCGATGATGGTCTCGATGCTGAGGTTGGTGTGGGCCGCCAGCGCCTTGGCGTGGGCAGTGACCTGCAGCGCCAGCTCGCGGGTCGGGGTCAGGATCAGCATGCGGCAGGGGCCCGGCTTGCGGCGCGGGAAGTCCAGCAAGTGCTGGAGCGCCGGCAGCAGGAAAGAGGCGGTCTTGCCGGTACCGGTCGGAGCGGATGCCAGAATATCGCGGCCGTCCAGGGCTGGCTCCAGTACCATCTGCTGGATGGTAGTGGGGCGGGTGAATCCCATCTCGGCCAAAGCCCGGTTGAGGGCAGGGTGCAGGTCGAAATCATCAAAGGACTGGCTCATGGCAATACTCGGTCATTAAGGAAACGGCAGATTATAGGCGATTATCTCGTCGGCTCCTATGGCGAGTGTGGCTTAGTCGCTATAATCGCCAACCATTTTTTCAGATGACGGGGGCCAGATGGGACGTAGTCGCGGTTTTACCTTCAAACAGTTCCATATCAATCACGATCGCTGCGCCATGAAGGTGGGCACCGACGGCATCCTGCTCGGTGCCTGGGCCCCGGTCGAACAGGCGCGCCGGGTGCTCGATATCGGCTCCGGCAGTGGCCTCATCGCCCTGATGCTGGCCCAGCGCAGCAGATCTGACTGCCATATCGACGGGGTGGAGCTGGATAGTGATGCAGTGATCCAGGCCAGAGAGAACGTCGCCGCCTCCCCCTGGGCCGATCGCGTGACCATCACCGAAAGCGCGGTGCAGGAGTATCAGGCTGACCCTTACGATCTGATTGTCTCCAACCCCCCTTACTTCGTGGCAGGCCAGTCATTTAGCGACCCTGCACGGGCGATGGCCCGCCATACCGGTGCCCTCGACAGCCATGCACTGCTGGCTGCCTGCGACCGACTGCTGGCCCCGAATGGCGAGGTGGCACTGGTGCTGCCGACGGCCATGGCTGATGAAATTTTATGCATATCGGCGGATTATGATCTGCATGGCATTTGTTATACAGCTGTTATCACCAGAGAGGGTAAAGAGGCAAATCGTGTTTTATTGCGACTTGGCAGAGGATTAAACAGGTGTGAAAGGGGGGATATTGTGATCCATTCTGCTGATGGAGCCTATTCCGACAGATATATCCAACTGACCAGCCCCTTCTATTTGAAGATGTAAATTTCGTCTTGAACTATTTTTTCATGCCATTATGCTGGTTCCAGATCGAGCACCCGCTCCAGACCAGCCAAAACCACTGGTCGCGATGAAAAATCAAGCGGGGCTCTTTTTTTTACCCATATGAACAAACTGGTCAATGACCGATAAAAACTATAACAAGCAATAATTTACAAGACAGACGAGGTTGAACTTGAAGAAATCACTCACGTTGTCCGACGTACTCGGATTGGGGTTCATGACCTTCGCCTTCTACCTGGGCGCCGGTAACATCATCTTCCCGCCGCTCGCTGGTTACATGGCTGGCGAACACCTCTCTCTGGCGATGCTGGGTTTTCTGGTTACCGCTGTGGGCCTGCCGCTCATCACCATCATTGCCGTCGCCAAGGCCGGTAACGGCTGGGCCGGCATGACCAAGCTGCTGCCTGCGGGCGTGGCCACTGCGCTGGCGGTTGCTATCTATATCATCATCGGCCCGGCCTTTGCGGCTCCCCGTACCGGTCTGGTGGCCTACGAGATGGGTCTCAAACCCTTTATCGGTGATATGGGTCAGGCAGGTCTGGCTGCCTACACTGTGCTCTTCTTCGGGGTGGCCGTGCTGGTCTCCATGAACCAGGGCAAGCTGATGGATGCCATCGGCAAATACCTGACGCCGGTACTGATGTTGCTGCTTCTGACCCTCGCGATCGGCGTATTCGTGGCACCGCAGGGCACCATGCCTGAATCTGCCGGTGACTATCAGAACAGCCCGTTTGTGAAAGGGATCCTGGAAGGCTACAACACCATGGATACCCTGGCTTCCCTGATGTTCGGTGCCCTGATCGTCGACCTGCTGCGCCAGAAAGGGATTAATGACTACCAGAGCCAGTTCAAGTATCTGGCCATCGCCGGCCTGATCTCGGCCATCGGCCTCTCCGTGGTCTACATCTCCCTGTTTGAGCTGGGCAACACTGCCGCAGGCGTAGCGACCGATGTCAGCAATGGTGGCGCCATCGTCAACGCCTATGTGCTGAGCCTGTTTGGTCAGCCGGGTCAGTTCATTCTGGCGGCCATCATTACTCTGGCTTGCTTTACCACTGCCGTGGGTCTGATCTCCGCCTGCTCCGACTTCTTCCACAATCTGACCGGCATGGCTTACAAGAAGCTGGTCGTGCTGCTGGGCGTCATCTGCGCCGTGGTAGCCAACGTGGGTCTGAGCCAGCTCATCAGCCTCTCCATTCCGGTGCTGGTGGCCATCTATCCGGTTGCCGTGGCGCTGGTACTGGTCACCTTCCTGAAGGGTTACTTCGGTCGCCCGCGTCTGGTGTTCCGCGCCGTGCTGGTGGTGGCTTTCCTGTTCGGTTGCCTGGATGGTCTGGGTGCTGCCGGCATGAAGATGGATGCGTTTGCCTTCCTGCCGCTGTTTGACAAGGGCCTTGCCTGGTTGATGCCGACCCTGCTGGCTTGTGTGGTTGGGATGGTGGTTCGCCCGGCCGAGAAGCTGGCCGCCGAAGCTGCCTGATAGCGTCCTTCTCTCTGAACAAAGAGCCTGCCTTGTGCAGGCTCTTTTGTTTGTTGATCACTGCACTGCTGCCGGATGCTTGCCCGCTTCCTTTCTCTCTACCGCTCTTTTGCGACTTCCCCACCCTGGTCATTCAGCGATTAATTCTGGCCAAGCAAATTGTTTCAAGATATTAATGTGTGATTGAGATCAAATATCTCTTCTTTATGCTCAGGATGGCGCTCCTCATCCGATTGTCGGGGAGAGCGGGAAGCGAGCATATGGTTGTCAGGTTATCTGCCAGGCAGTGGGTGTAATCAACAAGAACAAGCTGATAAGGCAGATGAGGTTGGGTTTGACGAAATCATTGAAGTTGTCCGACGTATTCGGATTGGGGTTTATGACGTTCGCCTTCTATCTGGGGGCAGGCAATATCATTTTTCCGCCGCTGGCCGGTTTTATGGCCGGTGAGCATCTGGTCGCCGCCATGTGCGGTTTTCTGCTGACGGCGGTGGGGCTGCCGCTGATCACCCTGATTGCGGTGGCCAAGGGCAGCTCCGGGCGTGGTGCCGGTGGCTGGACCGAGCTGACCCGCTATCTGCCGGCAGGCGTTGCCACTGCGCTGGCCATCGCCATCTACATCATCATGGGGCCTGCTTTTGCCATTCCCCGCACCGGTCTGGTTGCCTACGAGATGGGGCTCAAGCCGTGGCTCGGCGATGCCGGTCATGGGGGGCTGCTGCTCTATACCCTTAGCTTCTTTGCGCTGGTGATCCTGGTGGCGCTCGATCGCGGCAAGCTGCTCGATGCGGTCGGCAAGTACCTGACGCCGGCGCTGATGGTGATGCTGCTCATTCTGGCGGTCGGGGTCTTTGTGGCGCCGCAAGGCACCATGCCTGATGCCAGCGGTGAGTACATAGAAGCAGCCCTGACCAAGGGGATGCTGGAGGGGTACAACACCATGGATACCCTGGCCTCCCTGATGTTCGGTGCCCTGATCATCGGCTTGCTGCGCCAGAAGGGGATTGAGGATTATCGCAGCCAGTTCAAATATCTGACCATCGCGGGGTTGATCTCGGCGGTCGGGTTGTCGGCTGTCTATATCTCGCTCTTTCATCTGGGCAACAGCGCTGAAGGGGTCGCGAGCGATATCAGCAATGGCGGCACCATCGTCAATGCCTATGTGTTGAGCCTGTTTGGTCAGCCGGGTCAGTTCATTCTGGCGGCGATTATCACGTTGGCCTGCTTTACCAGCGCGGTCGGCCTGCTCTGTGCCGGTGCCGACTACTTCCACGGTCTGACTGGCTGGGCCTATCGCAACTGGGTCATGCTGCTGGGGGCGCTCTGTGCGCTGGTGGCCAATGTGGGGTTGAGCGAGTTGATCGGCCTCTCCATTCCGGTGCTGGTGGCCATCTATCCGGTCGCCATCGCGCTGGTGCTGGTGACCTTCCTCAAGGGCTACTTTGGTCGCCCGCGTCTGGCGTTCCGCTGCGTGTTGGCGGTGGCCTTCCTGTTTGGCTGTCTCGATGGGCTGGGAGCTGCTGGCATGAAGATGGAGGCGTTTGCCTTCCTGCCGCTGTTTGACAAGGGGCTCGCCTGGCTGATGCCAACCCTGCTGGCCTGTCTGCTTGGCATGCTGGTGCGGCCGGTCGGCGATCTGACTGCCGAGGCAGCGTAAACAGGTGATTTACCCGCCCGCATAACAAAAGAGGCCAGCAGATGCTGGCCTCTTGGTATGGGTCTTCAAGCTGGCGAACTAGATGCGCGGGCCTTCCGGTTTGGGCTTGCCATCCAGACCATACCAGTGGGTCTGAACGCGCCCGGCATGCCATTCGAAGGTGCCCCACGGCGCTTTGGCTTGCCAGCGGGGGAAGTTGATGACTACCCGATTGTCTTCGTATTTGTAGAGGGAGGTGCTGATCTGGATATCAGAGAGGATCAGCAGCAACGCCCAGCAGATAAAGAACCATTTCAAGGCAGTCCACATCGTGACTACTCGAAGCAGATTTCGATGGTGGCACGACCAAAATCAGATTCGAAAGGCATCATGATCTTGGTGCCATCGGCGCGGTGAGTGATGGTGTGGTTAGGGCCGGAGACGATAACCGGAGTGGCCATGTCAAACTCGTAGCCCTTCTCGCCCAGCATCCGCTTGGCACCACCGGTCACCATGTTGGTGATTTCACCGACCATGTCGGTCACCTCTTCATTGATGGTGGCAGGCGCTTCCCCCAGCATGCGGCGCATGATCTCCAGCGCCAGCCCTTTTTCGAAGCTGATGGAGAGCGAGCCACGGGTCTGCGGGCCGACCATGCCGATCAGGCCTGAGACATCGCCGCGAGCCAGCTCGTCCATCTTGCGTTTCGGTTTGCCCGGTTTGAGTTCCAGCTGTGCCATGGTGGAGAGCACATTGAGCAGAGAGAGCAGGAACGGATTTACAAAATCAGCCTTCATGATGACTTCCTACAGTGGGCGTACAGCGAGCACATTGGCCATGTGCTTCTATCGTCTTATTGGTAATAGTAAAACCATGCAGATGGGCCTGCTCGGAAAACGCGCTATCGATCGCCGTGTCGTGCAGCTCGACCACCTCGCCGCAGTCATCGCAGATGAGCAGCTGCATCGGGTGAGCGTGATCGAAGTGGCAGCAGAAGATAAATGCGTTCAGCGATTCCACCTTGTGGGCAAAGCCTTGTTCGAGCAGAAAATCGAGTGCCCGGTATACGGTTGGCGGTTTGGCGTTGGCTTCCGTTTGCTGCAGTTGAGCCAACAAATCATAGGCGCTGATGGCATTGCCATGTGCCGCCAGCAGGCGAAATACCTGACGTCGGGTCGGGGTGAAGCGGATCCCTCGCTGTACACAGAGTCGCTCGGCTCGTTGTAAAAGTTGGTCTTGATTCATGATCGCGCAATTGCCCTTTCTATTAGCTGGATACTATCACAGGGCCTCGCATGGCGCGGCGACAAAATTCATTTTCTGGGGCTGCTTCACGTTGTGATAAAATCCGCCCCTTTCTTTAGCCAACCCGGATGATTTTTATGCAGGCGCAGCGTTTTTCTATCGCCCCCATGCTCGACTGGACCGATCGGCATTGCCGTTATTTTCATCGACTGATGAGCCGCCAGACCTTGCTCTATACCGAAATGGTGACCACCGGCGCCATCATCCACGGCAAGGGTGATTATCTGGGTTACAGCGAGCAGGAGCACCCCATCTCCCTGCAGCTGGGTGGCAGCAATCCGGCCGATCTGGCGCGCTGTGCCAAGCTGGCCGAGGAGCGTGGCTATGACGAGGTGAACATCAACGTCGGCTGCCCCTCCGATCGGGTGCAGAATGGCCGCTTTGGTGCCTGCCTGATGGGTGAACCGGCGCTGGTGGCTGACTGCGTCAAGGCGATGCGCGATGTGGTCGATATTCCGGTGACGGTGAAGACCCGTATCGGCATCGACGATCAGGACTCCTACGAATTTCTGCAGGCCTTTATCGAACAGGTGCGCGATGCCGGTTGCGGCACCTTCATCGTCCATGCCCGCAAGGCCTGGCTGAGCGGCTTGAGCCCCAAGGAGAACCGCGAGATCCCGCCGCTCGATTACCCTCGGGTCTATCGGGTCAAGCAGGATTACCCGGATCTCACCATCGCCCTCAACGGCGGTGTCACCTCCATGGAGCAGACCCTTGAGCACCTGCAACACGTCGATGGCGTCATGATGGGGCGCGAAGCCTATCAGAATCCCTATATTCTGGCGCAGGTAGACAATCTGGTATTCGGCCAGAATAATGCCGTGCCGAGCCGCCATGAGGTGGTGCGGATGATGCTGCCCTATATCGAGCAGGAGCTGGCCAAAGGCAACTACCTCTCCCACATGACCCGCCACATGCTGGGGCTGTTCCAGAACATGCAGGGGGCGCGCGCCTGGCGTCGTCACCTGAGCGAAAACGCCTGCAAGCCGGGGGCTGATATTCAGGTGGTGCTAGATGCCATGGCGAAGGTGCCGGAGTTTGCTGCCAGCGAGCAGGACGAATAACTCTCCTGTCAGGCAAAGCGAAAAAAGCGCGTCTTGTGACGCGCTTTTTTGATCGCTGTCGCTTCAATATCTGAACTGGTTGATCAGCCGCGAGAGATCCTGCAGCCGTTCTACCAGCAGGGTGATGCCATCGAGCGCCTGCCTGCTGTTGTCGGCGGTGTGGCTGGCCAGCTGGTGGATCTGGTGCACCCCTTCATCGAGCGTTGCTGTCACATCGGCTTGCTGACTTACCGACTGGGCGATCTCGTCGCTGGTGCGGGTCACCTGTCCCAGCATCCGGTTGATCTGGGTGAGCACGTCGGCGGTGGTGCCTGCATGCTGCTGGCAGCGCTCCGAGGTTTGCGCTCCTTGCGTCATCCCGTCTGACAACTGACGGGTGGTCTGTTGCAGCGCCTGGATCATTCCGTGGATCTCGCTGGTTGAGGCACGGGTCTTCTGGGCCAGCGCCCGCACTTCATCCGCAACTACCGCAAACCCGCGGCCCTGTTCGCCCGCCCGGGCTGCCTCGATGGCTGCATTGAGGGCGAGCAGGTTGGTCTGGTCGGCGATTTGGCTGATCACCTCCAGAATGCCGCTGATCTTCTGGCTGTCGCTGGTGAGCTGGGCCAGCACCGCGTGGTTGGCATCGAGCTCATGATGGAGTTGGTTGACGGCGGAGCGGGTGGTCGCCAGCGCTTGCAGCCCTTCGGCGGAGACCTGCTGTACCTCGGTGACCAGATTGCTCGCCTCATGGGCACTGTGGGCCACATCACGAATGGAGTGGCTCAGCTCGGTGATGGCGGTGGCCAGCTGCTCGCTGCGGGCACGCTGTTGCTGCAGGTGAGTATCGATGGTCTGGATATTGCCCCTGTCATCTTCGGCAGCTTGCAGGATCTGCTGGTTGGTGTCGGCGCTGCGCCCGACTACGGCCTTGAGCTCTGCCTGCTTCATCCGCAGCGCCAGTTCGACGGCAGCCAGGGTATCGCGCCGCCGGGTATAGAGCACCTGACAGAGGCGGGTTCCCTTGTCTTGATCGGCAAGGGTGAGCAGATGCGTCAGCCGCTGTTGCAAGCGCCAACCGTGGATTGCTTGTGTCAGTAGCAGCAGGGCAGTGGGCAGCAGCCAGAGCAGGTTGTCGGTAGTAAACGCAATAAGGGTGGTGAGGAATGCAGAAACGGAGAGCCAAAGGGTCAGCTGGCCCGGTTCAATATGAAACCGGCTCAGCCAGGGAAGCGCCTTGCCGCTGCGCAGCAGGCCATAGAGCTGCTCGGCCCAGGCCACATCGCTGGCGGCGGGTTTGGTGCGTACCGACTGGTACTCGACGATCTCCTTCTGGGCATTGAGGATCGGGGTGACGTAAGCGTTTACCCAATAGAACTGACCGCTTTTGGCGCGGTTCTTGACCAGCCCCATCCAGCTTTTGCCCTGTCGCAGCCGCTGCCACATGTCGGCGAAAGCCGCCTTGGGCATGTCGGGGTGACGTACCAGATTGTGGGGCACCCCTTCCATCTCGGCAGCACCATACCCAGCCACATCACAGAAGTGCTGGTTGGCATAGGTGATATGGCTGGCGGGATCCGTGGTCGAGATGAGTGCAATGTTGTCGGGGAAGTGTATCTCCCCCTCCTGATGGAGTTTGGTCATGTGTCGTTCCTGAAAAAGCCAACTAACTGATAAATATGTTTTTTATTATTGTTTTCAGCTAGTCATTCTAAGGCGCTTCAGGGAGCCGAACTTGGCTTGGGTCAATTAATCAACACTATGAATTGATGAAGTGAGGGTCAGCTGGCTGGAGCAAAATCGTGAATTTCACCACTCCTCGGGGTGAGGCGAGGATCGCCGTCGTTATAGCTGCTCACTAGCTGCATGGTCTGGCAGAAACTGCCCGCTTTGTCGTACTCCTGCCGGGCAAGGTCGATAGCCCGCTCGGCCCTTCGCCGCGTCATCTTATCCGCCTTGCGATCGCTGAACTGTTGTTGCTGATGCAGCATCCAGTCGACGAAGGCTTGCTGGCAGTGAGATTCACTCTCGGCCTGGGCTGGCAGTGTCCAGAGCAGGGAGAGCAGTAACAGATAACGCATGATAAATGGCGATCGACAACGGCTGATGGAATCGGAAAGCGGGCATTCTATGCGGCGATATCGGGTGTGAACAGTATCAATAAGAGGGCCGCCCGCAGGCGGCCCTCTTGTGCTTCAGCGCTCTATATCTGCTCAGTGCTTGACGATATAGAGCTGGCGGCTGTAGGCCACATCTTCCGGGTTGTTGATGGGGTAGCCCTTGAGCCAGGGCTTGATGAGCCGGGCATTGGTGTACTGATAGATGGGGGCGATGGGCGCCTGCTGTTCGAGGATGCTCTCCGCCTGATCGAACAGCCGGCTGCGGGCACCGCTGTCGCGGGTTTGCGCCGCCTTGTCCAGCAGTTGGTCATAGCTTGTATCGGCAAAGCCGGTCATGTTGCCGCTATGGTGAGAGCCCCACAGACCGAGGAAGGCGGACGGGTCGTTGTAGTCGGCCACCCAGGAGGAGCGGATCACCTCGAACTGGCCGCTCTGGCGGCTGTCGAGATAGGTTTTCCACTCCTGATTGGTCAGCTCTACCTGAGCACCCAGCTTCTGTTTCCACATGTTGGCGATGGCGAGCGCCAGCTTCTTGTGTACTTCGGCGGTGTTGTAGAGCAGCGAGAGCTTGAGCGGCTTGTCAGGGCCGTAGCCAGCCTCCTTGAGCAGCGCCTGTGCCTTGCTGTCCAGCTCCTGCTGGCTGCTGCTCGAGAGCAGGTTGGCCTTGGGCTCGAAGCTGGCGGTGACATCCGGGGTGAAGTGGTAGGCCGGTTTCTCGCCGGTGCCGAGCACCTTGTCGGCAATCAGGGCGCGATCGATGGTGTAGGAGAGCGCTTTGCGTACCCGCACGTCGTTCAATGGCGGCTGACGGGTATTGAAGGCGTAGTAGTAGGTGCCAAGCTGCATTGGGGTATAGACCTCACCCGGGATCTCTTTCATCAGCTTGTCGTACTGCTCCTTGGGGAAGGATTCGGTGATCTGCAGATCCCCCGCCAGATAGCGGTTGGTTGCGGTGGTCTCCTGATTGATCGGCATGAAGATAACCTTGGTCAGCACAGTGTGGGCCTTGTCCCAGTAGTGGGGATTGGGCACCAGCTCCAGCTTCTCGTTGACCACCCGACTGCTCAGCACGAAGGCGCCGTTGCCGACCAGCTTGCCGGGCTGGGTCCACTTGTTGCCAAACTTCTCGATGCTGGCCTGATGCAGTGGCGACAGGCTGGGGTGGGTGAGCAGGCTCAGGAAATAGGGAACCGGTTGGGAGAGGTTGATCTGCAGGGTGTGGTCATCGATCGCCTTGACACCCAGCTCGCTGGCAGGCAATTTGCCAGCCATGATCTCGTCCACCTTGTCGAAGCGGGCAAGTTGGGCAAACCAGGCGAAAGTGGCCGCCTCTTTCGGGTCGACCAGCTTGCGCCAGCTATAGACGAAGTCGCCAGCCTTGACCGGATCGCCGTTGGACCAGCGGGCATCCGGGCGCAGGTGGAAGGTGAAAAACTGGTTGTCCTTGTTCTCCCAGCGCACGGCAACGGCGGGGACGGGTTTGCCATCCGGCCCCTGGGTCAGCAGCCCCTCGAACAGATCCCGCAGCACCTGCAATTCGGGCAAGCCGACCAGCTTGAGCGGACTGAGACTGGCAGGTTCATCTTTCAGGTGGCGAACCACCACCTGTGTGGCGGCCAGTTCGGTTCCGGCGGGAATATCGGCAGCCTGGACTGCGGCACAGCCCAAGAGGGCCAGCAAGGGGCTCCATCCTTTCATGGGTCGGATCCTTCAAATTGTGTGAAGCGGGGAGAAAACTCGGCGAGAAAATGTCGCCGACAGACGGGAAATCATGATATCCCGTTTACTGGTCTGACCGCCAGCATTCGGCTCTCATCTGTCGCCGGGGCGGCGCCGCGTTGTCGCGTGTCCGGGATTGAATGTGACTAGGAGTAGCAAACGATGAAAGCATGGTTATTGCCGGGCTGTTTCCTGATGGTCGGGGCGCTCAGCCAGAGTGTCTGGGCGTTGACGCCGTGTCAGCGCGACACGGCGGTGGGCAGCTGGTGCGAGGCGGGGATCGAGACTCTGCACCCGACCCAGGGGGGGGTGGGGCAGCTGCAGGTGGATGAAACCCAGGCGATGCTGGCGGACATGAATCCGAAGCAGCTCGACAAGCTGATGAAAAAGAAAGAGATCCCTGTGGTGATTGCGCCGGATGGCGGCTACTGGCTGGTGGACCGACATCACCTGACCAAGGCGCTCTGGCAGCAAGGGGTCAAGCAGGTGCGGGTCAAGGTGATCGGTCGCTTGCAGGATAAAGACAACTTCTGGAGCCAAATGCAGAACAACCACTGGGCCTGGCTCAAGGATGAGAAGGGGTTACCCCTCACGCCGGAGCAGCTGCCGACCAGCATCGACAAGCTGCCTGACTACCCCTATCGCACTCTGGCGGGGTTGCTGCAGGATGCGGGTTACTTCAGCAAGCAGGATCAGGTCTACTTTGTCGAGTTTGCCTGGGCCAGCTGGCTCGGCAAGCAGATGCAGTGGATGCCGATAGACAGCGCCAATCTGGCGGCTCGGCTGCAGCAGGCCAAACGGCTTGCCTGCGGCAGCGATGCCAAAGATCTGCCCGGTTATCCCGGCCGGCAGTGCAGCCTCAACCAGTCGAAAACGGCGAGCTGACAACCAGACTACGAGAGAGGGCGACCCGTGGGGCGCCCTCTTTGTTATGCCTGTCTGCGCGTTATGGTGTCGCATCTGGCGCAGAAGCTTGGCTCTGCCAGGTGGCCGCCGCCTGTTCCAGTAGCGCCACCTCGCCCTGCTGGATCAGTGGCAACAGGGCATTGACCTGTTCGTTCGGCCAATCCCACCAGGCGAGGGCCTGCAGCCGGGCGATCTCGCTCTCGGTGAAGCGCATCCGTACTATGGCCGCTGGCGTGCCTGCCACCATGGCATAGGGCGGCACATCTTTGGTGACCAGCGTCCGGGCGGCGATGATAGCGCCATCGCCGATGGTGACGCCGGGCATGATCATCGCCTCCATACCGATCCAGACATCGTTGCCGATGCGGGTATCGCCGGCAGGGCGGTAGCTGCGCTTTAGCGCCTCCAGATCAGCAAACGGATAGGTGCTGATGAAGGCGGTGTTGTGGGTGTGGTTGCCGCCCATGATGATCTTCACCCCGGCGGCGATCTGCACGTAGTCACCGATATGGAGCTGGTCGATATGCCAGAGCGGCTCCCAGCCGGTATCGGGATGGCGGCTGAAGCTGTCGCCATAGAGGTAACGCACCACCTCCTGTTCGAAGGGGCCATCCCAGGCACCCGAGTAGTAGCTATGTTGCCCCTTGAGGCGGATGTTGGGGTTGCTGACCGTCAGATGCAGATATTCGACCTGTGACCAGTGCTGGCAGGTTTTCATCCTGGTACTCCTTTGCTGAATGGATTTGATTGGTTGCGCTCGATGGAGCGCAGCTAATAGATCCAGACCAGCATGCGGGGCACGCAGAGCAGGGAGCAGCCCAGCATTTGGGGCAGACGGGGTCGCATTCGGGGTAAGCCCTGATATCGGCAAGTGGCGGGATCATAAGGGGGATTGCAGCGATTTGCCAACCTGCAGCGGAGATCCTGCACTAACCATCTGGTTGATATTTATTCTCAATTAGCCATCATTAACCTCCCGGTTTAGTCGGTGGGGGATAACGAAATGACACCAGAGAGTTGGCAGCGTTACATGCTGGAGGCGGAGCGGTCGTGGCAGTCCGGTTCGCTGGGGGCCGCCGTCTGCTTCTATCAGCAGGCGCTGGGGGATGTCTACGAGATGAGCGAGGTTGAGCTTGCCGAGTTGGCCAGCATGCGGGTCGCTACCTGCCACCGGCTGGCAGATTTCTGGCGGGCGATGGATGAACCCGCCTATGAGCTGCGTTATCTCAAGCTTGCCTCCGAGCTGGTGACGGCGCTGGTACCGCAGTGCCCCAACCGGGAGTGCGAGGCGCTGATCAGCGAGCTGGGTTGCTGCCGCGGCGCCCTGCTCGCCTTCTTGAAGCGCCACCCCAACCCCGAAATAGCCAAACTGATCCATTTGCAGGACAAGGTACAGGGCTGCGAGCTAATCGGCCGTTTTCGCCTCAACTGACAGGCGTCGATCTCAGCTGCGGCGTTTGAGCTTTTGAGCGATGCGCTGCTGCGCCTCTTCCCCTTGCAGCGCTTGGGCGAAGGCGCGCGCCTCCAGATCGATGACGAAGTGAACCGCCTGTTTGAGCTCCTGTTTCAGCAGCGCCTTGCTCTTTTGCACCGCCCTGGGCGCCTTGGCTGCCAGCTTGAGCCCCTGCTCGCGGGCAAAGGGGAGCAGGGCATCGGCGGCCATCACCTTGTTGGCAAGCCCGAGCCGCAGTGCCTCGTCGGCATCGATCGCCTCGGCCAGCAGCAACAGCTCCGCTGCCTTGAGGTGACCCACCATGCGCGGCAGCAGCAGGCTGGAGGCAAACTCCGGCACCAGCCCCAGCTCGACGAAGGGGAGTTGCAGGCGGGCGTTATCCGCCAGATAGACCAGATCGCAGTGGAGCAGGATGGTGGTACCGATCCCCACCGCCGGGCCGCCGACCGCCGCAATCACCGGCTTGGGAAAGTCAGCCAGGGTGTGGAGGAACTGCAGGATGGGGTCGTCGGGTTCCAGCGAGCTCTTGCCGACGAAATCGGCCAGATCATTGCCCGCGGTAAAGCAGTCGCTCTGACCCTGCAGCAGCAGGGCGTGCACCTCCTCATCGTTTGCCGCCTGTTGCAGGGCGCTCACCAGCTGCTGATAGAGGGCGGTATTGAGGGCATTGCGCTTGTCGGGGCGGTTGAGCGTCAGGGTGAGCAAGCCATCCTGCTGCTCGGCGACGAGAATGGGGGCCATGTCTAAATCCTTGTTATTGAAGGGTGCACAAAGGTTACTGCTGGAGTAACCTTGGAGCCGTTTAACAACATCATAAAAGGATTTCAACCATGTTTAAACGTGCGTTTTATTCTCTGCTGGTGCTCGGCATGACGGCTCCCGCGCTGGCCAAGGTGGATGCGGTTGACGGCTATGTGCGTTTGCTGCCGCCGGGCTCTCCCAACACCGCCGCCTTCATGGTGCTCAAGAACGATGCCGACAAGCCGGTCAAGCTGGTAGCCGCAGCCTCTCCTGCGGCGGGTCGCGCCGAGCTGCATACCCACCTGCACGAGAATGGCGTGATGAAGATGCGTCAGGTCGAGAGCATCGAGATCCCGGCCAAGGGTGAGGTAGCGCTGCAGCCCGGCAGCTTCCACATCATGCTGTTCGAGATTGGTGCGCTCTCCGAAAAAACGCCGATGCCGCTCACCCTGACCATGGATGATGGCGAGAAGCTGGAGCTCTCCCTGCCGGTCAAACCGATCGAGCCGATGGCGGGGATGAACATGAAGCATATGAAACACTGACATTTGTCGTCGCTTGTTCAGATTTGAGACTGGGTATTTTGGCTGCACCGGGTAAAATAGCGCTCTTTCCATGTATGCAAGAGGAAGTGAAGTGATGAAAAAGACGCTGATTGCCGGTGTTCTGTTTGCCCTGTGCAGCCAGGGTGCCATGGCCGCCAATGACTGGCGTTTCGCCGCCGGTGCCGACGTATGGAATGCCCAGGGCAGTGGTCAGGTTTATGGTGCCAGCACCAACTATGACGATCACTACAACTGGAACGGCTACCTGCAGCTGGAACACGGCATCATTTTCCTGCCGAACGCCAAGTTTGAGATCTCCGACTTCAGCACCTCCGGCGGCGCCTTCAAGAATGAGCTGACTGCCTACGATCTGAACCTCTACTACCGTCTGTTCAACAACGATCTGTTCAAGATCGATCTGGGTCTGACCGGTCGTTACTACGATGGCGAGCTGACCTCCTACGGTCGCAAGGGCTACGACAAGGACACCGTGATGGCCTACGCCGGTAGCGAACTCTACATCCCGAACACAGGTTTCGCCTTCTTCGGTGATCTGCGTACTCACGACGTGGACAACTATGACTACCGTCTGGGCGCTTCCTACAAGTTCTCCAACATGCCGGTCAAGCTGCGCGCCGGCTGGCGTGAAGCCAATGTGGACTTCGACAACGTCGACCAGCGTATCGACGGCTGGTTCATGGGCGGCGAATTCACCTTCTAATCTGAGTGTCTGACGACAAGGAGAAGTAATGGGCTACATCATAGTGACGGGGGCCGGTTCCGGTCTGGGCCGCGCCTTGACCGCAGGGCTGGTTGAGCGGGGCCATCGGGTTGCCATGATGGGGCGCCGTTACGAGAAGCTGCAGGAGCAGGAAGATCTGCTCGGTCAGGCGGTGATCGGCATTGCCGCCGATCTGGCGCACCACGAAGAGGTGGAGATGGCCTTTGCCGCCGCCGTTGAGTGGGGCGGCCTGCCCGAGATGGTGATCCACTGCGCCGGGGTTGGCGAATTCGGCCCGGTCGGCATCTACACCGCCGAGCAGATCCGCAGTGTGGTGGAGAGCAATCTTGTCTCCACCATACTGGTGGCCCAGCAGACGGTGCGTCTCATCGGCGAGAAAGGTGGGGTGCTGGCCAACGTGCTCTCCTCTGCCGCTCAGGTGGGCAAGGCCAACGAGAGCCTCTACTGCGCCTCCAAATGGGGGATGCGCGGCTTTCTGGAGTCGTTGCGCGCCGAGCTGAAAGGCTCGCCGCTGCGGCTGGTGAACCTCTATCCGAGCGGGATCCGTAGCGCCTTCTGGGACAACTCGGATCACGTCGACCCGACCCGTTTCATGACTCCGGAAGATGCCGCCGCCTACATGCTCGATGCGCTGGCGGCGCGCAGCAGTTGCCACGTAACCGATCTCTTTATCGGTCGCAACGAGTAGATTTTTCTCTTGCCGCACAGGCTCAGGTTAAAGAAAGAGGGAGGCGTGATGCCTCCCTTGTTTTTTAGCTGATAGCAAAATCGATCATTGGTGCCCCCCTGCTTGGCCGCTTCTGCTGGCCAGTTTCCCTTTCAGCCAGCTCTCCAGGTCGGCCACATAGCTGTAGACAACCGGCACCATCAGCAGGCTCATGGCGGTGGCTGACAGTAACCCCCCTATTACGGCAATGGCCATCGGTTGGCGGAAGCTGGCATCCGCGCCAAAGCCCAGCGCAAGTGGCAGCAAACCCGCCGTCATGGCGACCGACGTCATGGTGATCGGCTGTGCCCGTTTATGACAGGCATCGAGCAGGGCATCGCGCAGGCTCATCCCCTGCTGCCTGGCTACGATGGCAAAATCCACTACCAGTATCGAGTTCTTGGTGACGATCCCCATCAGCATGACCAGCCCGATGAGCGATGGCAGGTTCAATTCGCCGTGGGTCAGCAGCAAGGCGGCAAAGGCGCCTCCCGCGGCCATCGGGACGGCTGAGAGGATGGTCAGAGGCTGGAACCAATCCTTGAACAGCAACACCAGTACCCCGTAAACGCAAAGCACACCCGCAATCATGGCGCCGCTCATGCCGGCAAACAGCTCGGCCTGGGTCTCTGCATCGCCAGACTCCAGCAGCCGTACCTGTTCCGGGCGATCCTGCAGAGCAGGCAGCGCTTTGGCCGCTTTCAGGGCATTGCCCAAGGCATAACCCCCCAGATCTGCCGTCAGCGTGACCTGACGTTCGCGATCAAATCTGTCTATTTGTGATGGGCCGCTCTCCAGCCCAATCTCGGCTACGTTGCCAAGAGGAACCAGTCCAGTGCGACCCGGCACGCGCAGCGCCGCGATAGCCTCAAGGTTCTGGCGCATCTCCCCGCGCAACAGCACACGGATATCCAGTTGTCGCTGTTCCAGATTCAGTTTGGAGAGCGAGGACTCGCGATCTCCTGCCAGCGCGACCCGCAAGGTGTCGCCAATGGCCTGGGTTGTCACACCGCTCTCGGCAGCTTGATCGGCATCGGGTCGGATGACTACATCTTGTCGCTCCAGACTGGCTGTCGAGGTCACGTTGTGGAGAAATGGCAAGCCACGTAGCTGTTGTTCCAGCTGTTTGGCGCTATTCATCAGCGCGTGTGTATCTGAGCTGGAGAGCACCAGCTCGAGTTTTTCACCCGAGCCACCGCTGCTAAATGAGAAGCGGGCACCGGGAACATCAGCCAACCGCTGCCGCATGGCCAGCTCGATCTCCCTCTGTTTCGGACGTTCCCCACGCTCGGCAAGCACGACGACCAGGCTGGCAAAGCGTACTTCACCGGGATCATTGGCCGAGGCATTGCCGGCATAGGCGAACATGGACTTCACGCCTTCAGTGCCAATCAGCGCATTTCTGGCCTCCTCGGCCATCTCCATGGTTTGATTGATGCTGGCTCCCGGAGGCAGCTCAATGCTGATGGTGGTGCTACCCCGATCAGCCGGCGGAATAAAGCCGGTAGGCAACAGCGGCAACAGGGCGGCGGAGAGTACAAACAGACCGACACCGATGAGCAAGGTCTTCAGACGATGATCGAGGCACCAGCGAGCCAGTCGCAGATAGAGTTGCATGGTGGGGCCATCGTGCTCTTGCTGGTGCTGGCCGGGTTTGATCAGCCAGACCGCCATCATGGGGGTGATGATGCGGGCGACCATGAAAGAGAGGCCGACGGCAATCACTATGGTCCAGCCAAATTGCTTGAATACCAGACCGGGGACACCACTCATCATGGCGGTGGGCAGGAACACCACGATCAGCGTGGTGGTGGTCGCCGCTACTGCCAGCGCAATCTCGTTGACCGCGTCTTCAGTGGCCTCCCGGGCACTTTTCCCCTTGTTCATATGGCGGGCGATGTTCTCGACCTCAACGATGGCATCATCGACCAGGATCCCGACGACGACCGCCAGCGCCAGCAACGTAATAGTGTTGAGCGTATAGCCTGCCCAGTGCATATAGGCGAAGGCCGGTATGATGGAGAGAGGGAGTGCGACCGCCCCGATCAGGGTGGCTCGCCAGTCGCGCAGGAACAGCCAGATTACCAGCACGGAGATAATGGCGCCCTCATAGAGCATGTGCATCGAACCTTCGTACTGCTCCTCGGTATGCTCGACCGTGCTGTTGACCCGTAGCAACTTGATATCGGGATATTTGTGCTGGATCTCCTGCAGCGCTTGCTCTACCCCTGCGGCAATGCGCACCTCGTCAAACCCCTTGGTGCGCCAGAGTTGAAATCCCACCGCAGGTTTGCCATCCAGCATGGCCGACTGGGTTCTGTCGGCAGTTGTATCCCGGACGGTCGCGATCTCGTCCAGACGGATTTTGCGTCCATCACTCAGCACCACCGGCAGGGCGCGCAGCTGGTCGGCTTGCTGTACCGTCGCCAGGGTTCGCACACTCTGCTCAGCCCCACCCATCTGACCCCGTCCGCCGGATGACTCCTGCTGGACACTGCGTAGCGCGCGCGATACATCAGCCGCAGTGGCCCCCAGCCCGGAGAGACGAATGGGATCGACTTCGATGCGCACTTCCCGGCGCACGCCACCGATCCGGGTGAAATCTGTGATGCCGGGAACGGCTTGCACCGCCTTGGCCAGTTCGTTGTCAACCAGCCACGACAGGGCCTCCTCGCTCATCTTGTCGCTGGCAATGGCATAGGTGAGCATGGCGCCGCCTGGCCCCGCGATCACCTTGCTGACGATAGGCTCCTGCAGGTCATCGGGCAGATCGCTGCGGATCCGATCAACCGCATCCTTGGTGTCGGACAAGGCTTCATTCAGATTGCGCTCCAGATCAAAGGTCACCGTGATGGTGACCACTCCATCGTTAATTTTGGTGGTCATGTGGCGCAGACCACGTACGGTCGCCAGCGAATCTTCCACCTTTTTGGCGACATCGGTTTCCAGCTGGGAGGGGCTGGCGCCCGGCTGACGGAGTTCCAGTTTGACGGTCGGTAAATCGAGATCCGGCAAATCCTGGATCCCCAGCTTCTGGAAGCCGGCCACGCCGGCCAGGGTCAGCATGATAAACAGCAGGATGGAGGGAATGGGGTTGCGGATCGACCAGGTTGCCAGATTCATGGTTACTCCTTGCCTTTGGCGGTTATGACGCGAATGGCTTCACCATTGTTGAGGAACCCGGCCCCCTTGAGGGCAATCAGGTCGTTTTCCCGGATGCCCCGGGTGATTTCGACGGCATTGTCGCGGCGCAGGCCCACGGTGACCTCCTGCATATAGGCCTTGCCATCGTCGATGCGGAAAACGACGCTGCGGCCATCCCGGATCAGCAGCGCCTGTGCCGGGATGGTCAGTGCCTGCCGTTTCTCGACTTCAATTTGGCCACCGATATACATGGCCGACTTGGCACCGCTGCCCGGCAGGATATCGACATAGGCAGTACCCATCCGGCTGTTGTTGTCGAGTGCGCCAGCCAGCTGCCTGACCTGCCCTTCCGTTCTGGCACCGGATGGCAGGAGCAAGGAGACATGCTGGCCTGGCTTGACTTGCTCCATCTTGGCGGCGGTCAGTTCGGCGCGCCACTCAAGGCGATTTTGTCGTATGAGGCGAAACAGTTCGGTACCTGTGGCTGGTACCTGCCCCAGTGTGGCATTGCGAGCAGTAATAAGACCATCATCCGGCGCAATGATGCGGGTATCGTCCAGACGTACCTGTTGACTGGTCAGTGATGCCTTGGCTGACAGCTCCTGCGCCTGAGCCAGCTTGAGCTCGGTCTCCACTTTGAGCAGATCCTGATCGCTGACACTCTTTGCCTGATAGAGCCTGCGCATGCGCTGGGCATTGGCCAGGTTTTGCTGCAGGCTCGCCTCGGCCTTGATGAGCTCGGCTTGGGCTCGCTGCACATCCGCCCTGGCGATCCTGTCATCCAGCCGAGCCAGCATGGTGCCTCGAGTGACCAGATCACCGACAGCGGCGTTGATCTCCACCACCGCCATGTTGCCGCTATTGGCACTGACGATGGCCTCCTGCCAGGGGGTAACAACGCCCATTGCCGGAATGATGTCAGGCCAGAGTTGCCGCTGTGGTGTCACCGTCGTGATTGCCGTCGCCATTTTGTTTTCTGCGGCATCACTTATTAATGGGGTCAGACATAGTTGAGCGATGATTAACATGAACAAAGGATGTCGCATAATTTGGAGGCTCCACGCAGCGGCCAATATGGCAATCATGTTATGCTACTATGATTACCGGTCATATTTTTTGGTGATGGATTAAATCAGTAATAAATTTAGCTGGTCGCTGGTGAAGCTGATTCAGGATGGGTAATTCCGGCAAGGAATATTGAAAATACTCCCGGAGCCTGCTTCTGGAGTTGTTCCATATCTTCGGCAATGACGGCTTGCATAATCAAACCTTGCAGCATGCCGATGAATAATGTCGCCGCAGCATCCATATCCAGAGTTGATGGAAATTCATGGTTTGCAATACCTTGCTGCATTAATTTAATCAACATCGCCCGATAACGTAATAACAATGTCTTGGCAATCGTTCTGGTTGGCGAGGCTCGGCTCTTTTGCAGCTCGCCAAACATCATTCTTGGAATACCGGGGTGATGAGCTGCAAATTCAGCGTGCGTCATAAACATGGCTTCCAGTGCAGCCGGTGCTGACTCGATACCCTCTATGGCACGTTCGAGACGGGAGAGCAGGGTGTTGGCGATCCACTCCATCACCGTCTGGAAGATGGCATCCTTGGTGGGAAAATGTTTGAACAGGGCCCCCTGGGTGAGCCCCATGTGCTGCGCAATGATGGTGGTGGTGAGCTCCCCGGGGTGATGCTTGGCCAGCAGTGTGATGACCGTCTGGATCGTGGCGGCTTGCCGCTCTTCGCTCGGTAAATGCTTGGGATGACGCGCCATCTGGTCTGGTCTCTAAGTAAAGTAATTCACCTATTACTTAGCATCAATCTCTGTACGTTTTTTGTCAAGCAAGCCACATCGACAAAAACATAACCATATGAAATAGAAGGTTTTTATATACAGCGTCATTTCTCCATCCTGGCCATGATTAGCTTTGCCAGCGGTTGAGCGGCCTGGACTATCGTCACTAGGTTTCACGTGTGATGGGGTACATCAAGAGATGATGGAGATGAACTCCTTGATGTCTTCGCTGTGCAGAGTTAACGACCAGAGGGCACGATGCTGGTCTGAGCTGAGGCCATCGGTATATATAATTGTGCTGTCTTGAATATGAATATGGTTACGGTGTGCTTCCATTTGCAGCCCCGTCGTTGGAAACCAGATATGTATAATTCCCGATGTAATAAAGGTAAATTGAGCAAAAAGTTCATTTTCGCCGACCAGTCTGAAGGTTCTCTCAATCACTTTGACTTGCATATATTCTCCCGGTTAAAAAACGCAATTGATATTTGCGTCAAGAGATAGTCCTGAAATTAACGAGAGACAATAGAATGTGGTGCTGATTGTGAGAGCGCTCACGGGTGGTGAAAAAGTAATTGCTGGGGCTCACTTGGGGGTTTCATGGCAATTAATGGCATGCTAGGCAAATATTTCTGTTAAATATCGGTTATATATCGCAGCACGACTGGATTGTCCTGCAGTTTATTTTCACAGAACCATATTGAGCACATGGCAGGGGTATTTCCGGTATTTCCCGTCAGATCACCCCAGCATAGCGACACCTCCTTACCAGAGCAGGTGGAGTGGTTTGGTGGTCAGGAGTCAGGAGACAGTGCAGGAGGATACCCGGCATCCTGATGTAACAGGGCCATCCGTCAGAGAGAGCAATAAAAAATGCCAGTCAGCATTGGCTGACTGGCACCATTTTGAGTGCGTTCGTTAAGGCGGCTGTGGGGCTTAGCGGCCCAGCTTGGCCTTGATCATGGCGACGATATCGCTGATGGCCACTTCCTGCTTCTCGCCGGTGCGGCGGCACTTGTACTCCACCACGCCGTTATCCATGCCGCGCTCGCCGATGACGATGCCGTGCGGCACGCCCAGCAGCTCCATGTCGGCGAACATCACGCCCGGGCGCTCTTTACGGTCGTCGAACAGCACGTCGACACCGGCTGCTTTCAGCTCGGCGTAGAACTGCTCGGCCAGCTCGGCAACACGCACGGACTTGTGCATGTTCATCGGCACGATGGCCACTTCGAACGGGGCGATGGCGTCCGGCCAGATGATGCCGTATTGGTCGTTGTTCTGCTCGATGGCAGCGGCCACCAGACGGGAAACCCCGATACCGTAGCAACCCATCTCCATGGTGACGGACTTGCCGCCTTCGTTCAGCACGCTCGCCTTCATCGCTTCGGAGTACTTGGTACCCAGCTGGAAGATGTGGCCCACTTCGATACCGCGCTTGAGCAGCAGCTTGCCCTGGCCACACGGGCTCGGGTCGCCTTCTACTACGTTGCGCAGGTCGGCAACTTCGTAAGCGGTGATGTCGCGATCCCAGTTGGCACCGATCAGGTGGAAACCGGTCTCGTTGGCGCCGCAGACGAAGTCCGCCAGATGGGCGGCGCTGCGATCGACGATGATGCGACCGGCAAAGCCGACCGGGCCGATGGAGCCTGCGTCGCAACCGGCGGCCGCTTTGATCTGCTCGTCGTTGGCGAAGGTCAGCGGGTTGGCAACACCAGCCAGCTTCTCGGCCTTGATTTCGTTCAGCTCGTGGTCGCCACGCAGTACCAGCGCGATGACGGCCTGCTTGCCAGCCTCATCCTCTTCGCCCAGTACCAGCAGAGTCTTGGCGATGGCGGTCGGCGCCACGTTCAGGAAGGCGGCCACTTCGTCGATGGTGTGGACGTTCGGGGTGGCAACCTTGGTCAGGGCAGCAGTGGCGGCAGCGCGCTCGCCAGCCGGTGCCAGCGCTTCGGCCATCTCGATGTTGGCGGCGTAATCTGATGTATCGGAGAAGGCGATCAAATCTTCACCGCTCTCGGCCAGCACTTGGAATTCGTGGGAGCCGGTACCACCGATGGAGCCGGTATCGGCCTGCACCGGACGGAAGTTCAGACCCATGCGGGTGAACGCCTTGCAGTAGGCGGCGTGCATCTTCTCGTAGGTATCGACCAGAGACTCTTTGTCGATGTGGAAGGAGTAGGCATCCTTCATCAGGAATTCGCGGCCGCGCATCACGCCGAAACGGGGGCGCACTTCGTCGCGGAACTTGGTCTGGATCTGGTAGAGGTTGAGCGGCAGCTGCTTGTAGCTGTTCACTTCGTAACGCACCAGCGCAGTGATCACCTCTTCGTGGGTCGGGCCCAGCACGAAGGGACGGTTGTGGCGGTCGGTCAGGCGGCACAGCTCGGGACCGTAGTCATCCCAGCGGCCGGACTCCTGCCACAGTTCGGCGGGCTGCACCACCGGCATGGAGACTTCGATGGCACCAGCATTGTTCATCTCTTCGCGAACAATGTTCTCGATTTTCTTCAGTACCCGCAGACCGGTTGGCAACCAGGCATACATGCCGGAGGCCAGTTTACGGATCATCCCGGCGCGCAGCATCAGCTGGTGGCTGACAACTTCAGCGTCGGAGGGGGTTTCCTTGAGAGTGGAAAGCAGATATTGGCTGGTACGCATCGCGGTAGACCTTAGCTAGAACGGGCGCGGGGCCCAGGATAATTTCAAGGGCGGAATTTTAACAGGCTGGGCGTTGCGGCCCAAGGGCTAAATTTGCCGCAGCCGCGAAAGGGCGGCGCGGGCCGGCCATCTTGCGCGGATCGGAGGGGATGCCCGACTGGCCATCACCGGCTTGCCGGAGGCGCATGTGACCGCAATTGGCTTGGTATAAGTAAAAGTTTGGCCATTTTGGCAAAACCCATAAATTTGATTTATACCGCGTGGTTTGTCCCTGTAACGGGCCGCAGCTTGCCAGTGAGGGCTCGCTAAGGGGATTGGCCGATCCTGACGATGCAAATCTTGCCGCAACCCGCGGGAACGGGGGCTGGCGGGGCCTTGTCCTCGGGCCATTTGGCCGGGCTGCAAAAGCGGGGCGGGTAGTACCACAACCATTGGGCTTTTAATGCCTGCAATTTGGCCGGATCTCCGCTAAACTCTGCCACCTTTTCGTGACGGGTCGGCCAAACCGGCCCCGTCGCCCCCTCTTTTATTTGTACTTTTGGAGCCGCTCATGCCGCTAGTGGGACATCAACACCAGATCGAGATCCTGGAACTGACCGACAAAGGAGATGGCAAAGGACGCCTGTTCGACCGCCCCCTGTTTGTCGAAGGTCTGCTGCCGGGTGAGCAGGCGTTGGTCGAACTGACCGAGGTGAAGCCCAACTACCTGCACGGCAAGGTCGCCGAGCTGCTCCAGCCCTCCGCCGACCGGGTGGCCGACTTCTGCCCCAACACCGAGTGCGGTGGCTGTCAGGTGCGCCCGCTGGCTTATCCGGCCCAGCTCAAGCTCAAGCAGAGTCTGGTGCAGAGCGCCCTGGAGCAGGTCGGGCTGGGTGAGGCCGTGGTCAATCCCATCCTCGGCATGGAGACCCCGTTCGCCTATCGCAACAAGGCGCAGTACGCGGTGCGCGGCTGTGACGCGGGTGCCGAGATCGGTTTTTATCGCAAGCACTCCCACGACCTCATCACCGCCGATGATTGCGCGGTGCAGGACTCGCTGCACGTGGAGCTGAACGCCCGGGTGCGCAACTGGATGCGCGCGCACGACATCGCGGCCTATGACGAGGTGAACCACACCGGCTGCGTGCGCAACCTGATGACCCGCAAGGGCTTCAAGAGTGGCGAGCTGATGGTGGTGCTGGTGACCCTGAGCGAGGAGCTGCCGTTCGAAGCCGAGCTGCTGGCGGCTCTGCAGGATCTGCCGATCACTACCCTGGTGCAGAACATCAACGAAGCGCGCACCAACCGCATTCTGGGCGACAACAACCGGGTGCTGCTGGGCAGCGGGGTGATCCGCGACAAGATCCACGAACTCGAATTCGAGATCTCGCCGCTCTCCTTCTTCCAGAACAACCCGAGCCAGACCGACGTGCTCTACTCCAAGGCGCTGGAGTATTGCGAGCTGACCGGCAACGAGACGGTGTTCGACATCTATTGCGGTATCGGCACCATCTCCCTGTTCCTGGCTGGCAAGGCCGCCAAGGTAGTGGGGATCGAGTCGGTCGAGAGCGCCATCAGCGACGCCCGTCGCAATGCGGCTCTCAACGGCATCGAGCAGACCGAGTTCCACGTCGGCAAGGCGGAGCAGCTGATGCCTGCCCTGCATGCCGAAGGGGTGAGCGCCGATGTGGTGGTGATGGATCCGCCGCGCAAGGGCTGTGACAAGGCCGTATTGCAGACGCTGGTGGCCATGGCGCCCCGTCGTCTGGTCTATGTCTCCTGCAACCCGCAGACCCTGGCCCGCGATCTCGCCTGGCTGGTCAAGCAGGGCTTCGTGCTGGACGAGGTGCAGCCGGTCGATATGTTCCCGCACTCAATGCACGTCGAAGCCGTCGCTCGCCTGAGCCTGCCCGCCAAGGCATAAGTCGCCTCTGACTTGCGCCCATAAAAAAACGACGCCAACTGGCGTCGTTTTTTGCTATCTGATACTCGCAGCTTGCGGTAGTCAGCCCTGCTTGCGTACCTCGTCGGCAATCTGGTCGAGCAGCTGTTGCCAGCCCAGACCCAGCTCGCTGACCAGCGCGTTGTAGCCATCGGCCGGCAGCACCCGCACCTGATTGAAGGGGGCTTCGCGCAGTACCGAGCCATCTTCCGCCAGCAGGCGCCAGCGTCCGCTCAGCACCGCGCGGCCATCGTGACGACCCTGGAAGCGCTCGACCAGTATGGTCAGCACCGGGCCCTTGCGGCCGCCATCCTGACGGACGACCCAGCCCGGCAGGCGGGTGGAGAGGCCGTTGAGGGTGAGCTGGTTGAGCTGATCGTCGAGCGAACCGGCCCAGCGGTGGTACTCGGTGAAGTGGAGCTCCTGCCCCTCCAGCTGATAGACCAGACTGATCCGGTCGAGCTGGCCCGCCAGCGCGATGGGGCGCAGCACCAGCTGGTGCTGCGGAGTAACCGGCGCCGCAGCCGGTTGCTGGCTGTCGGCGGCGAGGGAGTAGTAGTGCAGTGCCGGCTGGGTGCCGCTGCACCCGGCCAGCAGGCCGGTCAGCGCCAGCGTCAGGATGAACTTTTTCATGGTGTGCCTCGCTTGGGTTCAGGGTCCCGGGGACGGACGCGATCGAAGATCAGCGAACTCGGCTGCTCGTTGAGAGAGTGCACCAGCGGCTGCAGCTCGCGCATCAGCTGGTTGAGGGTCTGCACCGACTGACGCAGATCCTGATTGGTTTGCGACTGGGCATCATAGGCCTGCAGGGTCTCCTGCAACTGCTTGAGGCTCTCGTTGAGCGACGCCGGCAGCTGCTGGGTGGAGTCCTTGGCGGTGAGCTTGTCCAGATTGGCGCTGACCGCACTGATGTTGCGCAGGGTGCCATCCAGCGTCGAGAGCGAGCTGTTGACCTTGGTCAGGGTGGTGGCCATATCCATGTCGACAAACTTGTCGAGGATCAGGTTCACCTTGCGCTCGATCTGATCCAGCCCGCCCTGCACGGTCGGGAAGACCTGATAGCCGGCCAGCTTGACCTGATCGAAGCGCGGTGCGTCCGGATAGAAGTTGAGGTCGATGATCTTGCCGCCGGTCAGCAGGCTCGAGGTCTTGAGGCTGGCACGCAACCCCTCCTTGAACTGCTTGCTGAACAGGGCGCGCCACTGATCTTTTTCCGCCTTGGCATAACGGTGGGAGAGGCGCTGCACCTCGATACGGGCCAGTACCGGGATCTGGCGGTTCTGGAAGATGCGAACCCCCTTCTCCTCGATCATGTAGGGCGCCGAGATGACGGTGCCGACCCGGATGCCGCGATACTGCACCGCCGCGCCCGGGTGGAGGCCCGCCACGTTGTCGTCGAACAGGAAGACGTAGTCGATGAACTGATCCAGACTACCGGCCAGCACGCTCGCCTCATCCTGGAACAGGGTGAACTCCTCGTGCTGCTTGACCGGATCACCCGGAGACCAGCCGGCAGGCAGGCCCATGGTGATGCCGCCGTCGATCAGGCTCTCCAGCGAATCCATCTTCACCTTCATCCCTTCACTGCTCATGGAGACCTCGAAGCCCGGGGTCAGCCAGAAGCGGGAGTTGCTGCTCACCAGAATGTCGTAAGGGGCGTTGATGAAGATCTGATACTGCATCTCGCTCTTTTCAGGCAGGAACTTCGCCTCTTCCACCTGACCTATGGTGAAGCCCTGATAGTTGATGGGCGAGCCCTCGCCAAGTGCCTTGGCTTCGCGGCTGGAGAGGGTGAGGCGCAGCCCCTTGGCGTCCAGCGAGGCGAGCGGCGGCTTGTCGAGCATGGCGTACTCGTCGCGTGCCTTCCCTTTCTTGCCGGGGGAGAGCTCGATATAGGCGCCGGAGAGCAGGGTGCTGAGACCCGATACCCCTTCGCGACCCACTCTGGGTTTGACCACCCAGAACTTGCTGTCGCCGCGCAGCATGCTGGCGGCGTCGTTGGTCAGGCGGCCCTTGAGCACGGCGTGGCTGTAGTCATCGCTCAGCTGGACGGCATCAATGCGGCCGACGGTGACCTCGCGCGAGCGGATCTCCGTCTTGCCAGCCACTATGCCTTCGGCGGTGGCGACTGTCAGGGTGAAGCTCGGGCCCTGGGAGTACCAGTGCTGGAACAGCATCCAGAGACCGATGAACAGTGCCAGCAGCGGCACCATCCAGATTGCGGCGGCGGAGCTCAGAAAGTCAGAGCCCGGTTTCCACCTTGTTTTACGCTCACTCACGTTCGCGTTCTCCTTGTTGTAAATCCCAGATCAGGCGCGAGTCGAAGCTCATGGCGGCGACCATGGTGATCAGCACCACGCCTGCAAATGCGACGGCCGCAGGGCCGGGGTAGATGGTCATCAGGTTGTCGAGCCGGATCAGGCCCGCCAGAATGGCCACCACGAAGACATCGATCATCGACCAGCGTCCGACAAATTCGGTCATCCGATAGAGCTTGAGCTTGCCGAGCGGCGACTCGGCATGGCCGCTCTGCACCATGTAGCAGAGCCAGAACAGCGCCAGGATCTTCACCAGCGGCACGACCACGCTGGCAAAGAAGATGACGGCGGCGATGGGGTAGGAGCCCATCGCCCAGAGCAGCACCACGCCGCCGAGGATGGTGGAGGGGCTGTCATCGCCGAGAAAGACGGTGTCCATAATCGGGTAGACGTTGGCCGGAATGTAGAGAATGGCCGAGGTGATGAGCAGGGCCCAGGTGCGGTTCAGGCCGCCCGGTTTGCGGGCATGCAACTTGCCGCCGCAGCGCTGGCAACTGTGGCTGCCCGCATCGCTCAGGGCGCCGCAGATATGGCAGCCCACCAGACCCGATGCCATGGCGCCCGCTTCGGGATCCAGTTCACGCTGCTCGGTCGGGCCGAACAACCGTTGCCAGAGCCACATCCGATCCAGCGACGAGATGGTCTTGATGAGCAGGATGGTGTAACCGACGAAGGCCCAGAACGAGAGGCCCATCTGGATGTCGGCCATCCCCATCAGCTTGACCAGCGAGATGAGCACACCCACCAGAAAGACATCCACCATCAGCCAGGGCTTGATACGGCAGAGCAGGCGGCCGAGAGAGCGCAGGGCGTGGCTGTGCAGGTCTTTGTCGAGGCGCCACAGTACCAGCATGATGGAGCCGATATAGACCAGCGGCAGACCGATCAGGGTGATGCTGAGCACGGCGCTGAGAAACAGATACCCTTCGTCCACCAGAGTCGAGATGCACTGGAGAAAGGTCATCTCCTGCCCGATCCCCTTGGCCGAGAAGGACATGAAGGTAAAGGAGTTGGAGAGCACGAACATGATGAGCGCCGCAAACCCGTAGGAGATGGGACGCAGCTCCTGCTGTGGCAGATGCTGGCTCAGGGTGTGACCGCAACGGGGGCAGTGGCTGGCTTCGCCCACCGCCAGCGGTGTGGCCGGGATCAGCAGGTCACACTCTTCGCAGGCGGTGTCGTCATGAACGTAGGTGGTATGGTGTTGGTGTGAAACCGGATGCAAGATAAAACCCCAGATTAGGCTCGCGAGAGAACCAGAGGGGCGATTATCGCAGTTGTATCGGTCAGCGACCAGTCCTGCAGCGCTGCGATTTGCGGGGCGGTGTGTGAGAATGACTTTGACAAGCCAGTGGCCATTTAGCACAATCAAACGCCACTTTTTTTCCGCGGGACAATAATTTATGACAACTGAATCCCCAAGCTACTCCACGATTGAGCAAGCCTTCTCCCTCGGGAACGGGCAAGATTCTGCCCTCAACTGGTTGCGTAAAAACCGCAGTCAGGTCGCCATTTTCCTGGTGAGCGGCATCAAGCTGGAGGGCACCATCAGCGGGTTTGACCAGTACAGCGTGCTGCTGACCGATGCACACGGCAACCAGCAGCTGGTCTACAAGGCCAAGATCTCCACCATCGCCATGCACACCGGCCGTCCGCAGGTGAACATCCAGCGTGCTCGCAAGCCGCGTGTCTCCATGGCGCCGCGTCCCCACGGTGCGCCGGGTCGCTATGACGACAATCAGGGTGGCGGCAACAACGAGTAATCGTACGTCACTGCCTGTCCGTTGACCGCCAGCTGCGTCAACGGCTGACGGGAGTTCCGCTCATTCTCCATCCTGTCCCGTATGAGCGTGGACTCCCGTAATCGCCCTGCCAGGGGCGATAACTTTCACCTCATCAGAAGTCGATCCCTACCGGTTTACCCTCTTTGACCATGCAGGTCTGCATCCCGGCAGCCTCGCCCGCCTGTACGCCGATCCCGGTATCTTCAAACACCAGACAGTCTGACGGAGCGACCCCCAACTTGCTGGCGACCAGCAGGAAGGTGTCCGGATTGGGCTTGTGCAGCTCCACGTCGTCGGCCGTCACCACCACCTGAAAATAGCGATCCAGCCCGGTATTGCGCAGCACCGCTTCGGCATTGACCCGGGGTGAGCCGGTGCCAATCCCCATCGGGATGGTGCCGTGATAGCGATCGAGCAGTGTCTGCATGGCCGGAAACACAGTCGCCTTGTGCAGATTGGCCACATAGTGGGCGGTCTTGCAGCGGGTCACCTCGAGCGGATCGAGGGGGATCTGCTGCTCTTCGGCGACCAGTAGCGCGATCTTGCGGCTCGGCATGCCACCCAGTTCATAGAACCAGTCGGCATCGAAGCGAAAGCCAAACTCACGGGCGGTGTGCTCCCAGGCGGCGAGATGCAGCGGCATGGAGTCGACCAAAGTGCCATCAAGGTCAAAGACCAGGCCTTGGAATCCGGAAAGGGTCATGGTGCGGGGTCTGTCTCTGAAAAAAGGGAGCCCATTCTAGCCAGTGGCTCCCCGGCTCGCCATCACCTAGCTGGTGAGAAACGCTTGCCCCCACATTTGTGCCTGAAAATAGATGGGGGTGAGCTTGGCCGGATCGAGCTGGTAGTGCGGGGCCAGCTGTGCCAGCAGAGCCCAGTTGCCCTGCTCGTAGGTGTTGACCAGCTGGAACAGATGAAACAGCGGCCCTTCGTGCAGCTCGATGGCCCGTTTGACGTTCGTGGGCAGGTGGCGCTTCATCTCCTCCGACAGCAGGGAGGCATCCTGCACCAGCCCGACCAGAAAGGCCCAGCTGGCGTCGGCTTTACCGAGCGCCGTGAGGGCGATGAGCTCGCAGAAGCGGCCGCGAGCGATGGCCATCCGGGTACAGGCTTCGGGCATATGTTGGCTGGCCCGGGCCAGCCCGTTGATCAGCACGAATTTGCGGATCTCCTGCTCCCCCAGATAGGAGAGGGCACGGGGCACCGAGGTGATGGGAGTGGCGTGATCGAAACCGGGGGCGTTGACATAGGTGAGCAGTAGGCCAGGTAGCCAGGCATCCTGCTCCAGCAGGCGGGCGACTTGAGCAAAGGAGAACTCTTCGTGGCAGATTAGCTGGAGGATCTGCTGCACCAGCGCCATGTCGGGCTGCTGGGCGCGCTGGTTGACCAGCTCGGGACGGGCGAGAAAGCCGCCGGCGAAGAAATCGACCCCCGCCTCCCGCAAGGGGAGAAAGTCCTCCCACGCCTCGACGTTGAGCGCCATCCGCTTGTGATCGGTGGGTTGGCAGATCCCCTCTTCCCCCGTCCAGAACACCAGCAGGCGGCTGGCACCGAGCCAGCGGGCATCGCGATGGGCGCCATGGACGGCGAGTCTGCGTCGGCTGTCGCGCCACTGCTCCAGCACCGGAAAGGAGGTGGGTAGCCGTTCGCTGGATGCCTCGACCAGCGGGATGGTCTCCTGAGCAAACAGCAGGGGGCGTTGCTCATCGAGCTGTTCGTGGCTGAAGGGGAGCAGATATTGGCGCCCCTGCGCCAGCAGGTGGCTATGTTGGGCCAGTGCGGGCCATTCGGCCGGTGAGCTGAGCTGAGCTGATAGTCGATGCCGTAGGCCACCAGAGCCAGGCGACGGTTGAAGATGGGATAGCGACGCAACAGCATGGGATCACCGATAGGCCAGTGTGCGGGCCCTCCCTTCTGATTTGGCGTGGTAGAGCGCCTGGTCGGCCTGTTCGGTCAGGCTCTGCCATGCCTCGTCCTGGGAGGGGACCAGATAGCTAAAGCCTATGCTAACCGTAATGAAATCAGCAACTCGGGATGCGGGATGTGGCAGGTGCAAACGGGCTAGCCCCTCATGAATCCGCTCCGCCAGCTGCTCCGCTTCACCGGGTTGCGGTGCGCAGAGCAGGATGACGAACTCCTCTCCGCCATAGCGAGCCACCAGATTGGTGCGGCGGCGCTCCGCTTCCTGCAGCACCCGCGCCACCTGCTGGAGGCACTCATCCCCCTTGGCGTGGCCAAAGTGATCGTTGTAACCCTTGAACTCGTCCACATCGATCATCAGTACGGCCAGCAGGCTCTGGGTACGTCTTGCCCACTCCCACTCCCGTTGCATGGTGATATCCCACTGGCGCCGGTTGGCGATGCCGGTGAGGGGATCTTCCAGCGACAGTAGGGAGAGGCGCCGGTTGGCCTCCTCCAGCGCACGGTTGGTCTCGGCCAGCTGCATGGTACGCTCGGCGACCCGCTCCTCCAGCTCGCGATTGAGCCGCTCCAGCTGCTCCTGGGTGCGCTGGCGGATCAGCAGTTGCGACAGGATGGCGGCGTACTGTTTGAAGATCTCGCTCTGATAGGCTTTGAGCGGGCGGTGCCACAGCAGGTTGTCGGCGGCAATCCAGCCGATGGGGATGGCGCCATCCCAGAGCGATACCATGGCGTTCCAGCCCTGTCCCACCTGCTGTTTCTCGTAGTAGAGAGGGGTATCTTCGAGCACCAGCACGTAATCCTTGCGCTTGAGCGCCTCTTGCACCGTGGGGTGATCCGGGATGGGGCTGACAAAGTCGTGTTCGTCTACCAGCTCTCCCTCCTCACTGGTGCCCCAGGTGCCGCGCATGGTCTTGCCATCGGGCTCGATGAGAAAGATGGCGACCCGGTCAAATTGCAGCTCCTTGCGTGCCAGCAGCACGGCATCACGCAGTAACTGGTTCTCGCTGCGGCTGCGAGAGAGTGTGACACTGACCATGTGCAGCGCCTGCAGCATGGTGAGAAAGGAGCCCTGCAGCGCCTGACTCTGCACCAGATCGGTCTGGGTATGCAGCCGCTGGTCCCGCTCCTGATCAACCTGATCTGCGAGTAGGTGGTTGCTCAGCTCGGCGGTCAGGTAGTGGATCAGTAGCTGGATCCCCTGACGCTGATGGCGGGAGAGGCGATCGATCCGGCGGTGGGTTTCGAGGTAGATGACCCCTTCCAGCTTCAAGTGACGTTTGAGGGGGAAGCAGGCGCGCAGGCGGGGCGGCTGGGGCTCTGATTCATCCCGCTCGTCCGGAGGCTGGTGGACCGGCTCGATCATCAGCTGGCCCTGATGAATCGCCTTGTCGATCAAGGTGTGGGGCAGGGGCAACGCATCCAGATGGGTGAGATCGAGCGTCGTCAGCCCCTGCTCCAGCTGGAAGCGATAGAGTTTCGGTTCGGGGGATTTCAGCCAGAGATAGAGGTAGTCGGCATCTGTCTTGTCACGAATGGTAGCGAGGCTGACTTCGCATAACTGGGCAAAGTTGGTGAAGTGTTCCGGATCCCATTCCTGCATGCCAATATCCCTTTGGGTCTAACCCAGCGAGTATATATAGAGTCCGTTTAATTTATTGATTGAAATGTCAAAATGGAGATCCAGAGCCCAGATTTTGGCTCCTTTTATGGTGCGTGATGACGGGCTTTGCGTGGGGCTATTAACTGTTACAGGTAACAGCAATCAGTGGCAGATTGGCAGGGAGATTTGAAGGGTTCTGAAAAGAAGAGCCCGCACAGTGGCGGGCTCTGGAGAGGGGGATTTATTCCGCCTTGCTGGCTTCATCGGCCGGTGCCGCGGCGTTATCAGCACTGTTCTCGGCGACCGGCGCTTCCGGTGCCGGTCCCGGCACCAGATCTACCGCCGGTTTGGCGATAAGGGAGCGGGTCTCTTCCACCGCTTCGGTCAGCTTCACCTCGATGATTTGGCCCAGCTCGTAGACCACCTCGGTCTTGTCCAGATAGACGCGGCCGTTGTCCCAGTTGCACTCCAGTCGATCCTTGTTGTCGAGGATGTGACGGGCAGGCATGAACACCACGGCGCCGTTCTCCTGCAGACGCAGCTTGAGACCGGCACGCATCACGTCGATGATCTCGGCGTTGAACACCTGATCGGTGCCCGCGGCGGCTTTCAGATAACGGACATAGAGCCAGTCGCCGATGTCGCGCTCCACCATGCGGTGCAGACGGCGGCAGGCGGTCAGATGCTCGGTGAGCTCGGTGCTCGGGCGCTCGCCCGGGGTCTTGCCGGCGATAACGGCTTTAAGCAGACGGTGGTTGACCATGTCGCCGTATTTACGGATCGGGGAGGTCCAGGTGGCGTAGGCATCCAGACCCAGGCCGTAGTGGGCGCCCGGCTCGGAGGACATCAGCGCATAGCTCTGGAAACGGCGGATCTTGCCATCCAGCCAGCGGGTGTCGAGGTTGTCGATCCAGCGGCGCAGGGCACAGAAGCCGGAGAGGCTGGCGATCTCGTCGCGCTCGAACGGGGCTTCGGCACTCTTCAGCAGGTCGATGGCGCCGTCGAGGGACTCTTCGTCAAAGCCGGTGTGAACGTTGAAGATGCCGTAACCGACGCTCTTGCCCAGCACGCGACCGGCGCAGATGTTGGCGGCGATCATCGACTCTTCCACCATGCGGTTGGCGATGCGGCGTGGCTCGACGTGGATAGCCAGCACTTCGCCATTTTCGCCCAGCTCGAAGTCGTAGTCGGGACGATCCGGGAATACCAGCGCATGTTCGGTGCGCCACTTGATGCGCGCCTCGGTCATCGCCTTCATCAGCGGCAGCTGGGCCAGCACGCCGGCGTCGATGGCCAGCTCTTTGCCATGCTCGGCCCAGTCGGAGACGTCGTCATAGTTGAGACGGGCGTGGGAGCAGATGCGGGCGGCGAAGAACTCGGTCTCCTCCAGCAGCAGACCATCTTCGGCGATCAGCAGACGGGCGCACAGGGTGTTGCGCTCCTCGCCCTCCTTCAGGGAGCAGAGCTCGTCCGATAGGGTACGCGGGATCATGGGTACGTTGCGGCCCGGCATGTAGACGGTGAAGGCGCGCTGGGCGGCTTCCTTGTCCAGCTCGCTCCCTTCGGCCACATAGGCGGTCGGGTCGGCGATGGCGACCAGCAGCTCCCAGCCGTTATCCAGCTTGGTGATGGCCAGCGCATCGTCCATGTCCTTGGTTTTTGCGCCGTCGATGGTGAAGAAAGGCACCTTGGTCAGGTCACGGCGGGGCAGCTCCTCCTCTTCGATCACCTTCCACTCCGGCAGATCAGCCGGTTCGACCTGGGCCAGGTTGTGGCGCGCCAGCACCACCCACCAGGGCACGTTGTGATCTTCCTGTGCGGCGATCTTCTGGGTGATCTCGGCAGAGAAGTTGCCGTCAACCAGCGCGTGGCGCTTGAGGGTGGCGACCACCCAGTCACCTTCCTTGAACTCTTTTTCGTCCAGACCCTTCTTGACGCGGGCCTTGATGGCATCCTTGATCAGCGGATGGTCGGCGACCACGTTGAGGCGGTCGCGGAACATCTTGACCCGGGCCACGAAGCGGGTGACGGACTGCTCCAGCAGGGCATCCGGCTCGGCCACTTCCTTCTCTTTTTCGGTGCGGATCAGGGCGCTCACCCGGTCACCGTGCATCACCTTCTTCATGTAGGGAGGCGGCACGAAATAGCTGGTCTTCTCATCGACCTCCAGAAAGCCGAAGCCCCGATCGGAGGCGCGGATAACACCCTCTTTCTTAGGGATGTTTTCGCGGATTTGTTGCTTGAGCTGGGCCAGCAGCGGATTGTCTTGGAACATAAGTGAGGAACCTGAAGTGAAAACCTGGGTGGAGACCTGATGAAGGATCGCCCAGCACTATACGTTTTTAGCCCTGCAAAGCCAAGGTGAATGGCCTGCTCAGCGTGGTTTCAACTGCGATCTGGCATGGTCGATGAGACGTTGGGATAGCTGCTTGTGTACCCCCTTTTCCAGTACCCAGCGGTGCCAGTAGAGGCGTTCCGTCAAGACATGGTCGGGACTGAGGTTGAGTAGTGACCCGCCAGCCAGCTGGCCTCTTATCTGCAATTCGGGGATGAGACAATAGGCCAGGCCCTGTTCGGCCATGGCGACGAAGGCCTCGGACGAGTGAACCGTGTGGCAGGGATAACCGCCGGGCTCCAGCCCGAAGTGTTGCGCCATGAAGCTGACATGCATGTCGTCGCGTTGATCGAAGGCCACTGCCGGAGCCTTGGCCAGCGCCTCCCGGGTCAGACCGTGGGGGAAGTGTCGCGCCACGAATGCGGGGCTGGCGGTAAGCAGATAGTTCATTTCGCCCAGCTCATCGACGCAGCAACCGGCCAGTGGCTGGGGGCTCAGGCTGACGGCGCCGAAGGCTTGGCCCTCGCGAACCTTGTCGAGGGTGCGGCTCTCGTCATCCACCAACAGATTGAGTTCGATGGGATACTGCTCCAGCAAGGGAGCGATAGCGGGCAGAAACCAGGTGGCCAGGCTATCGGCATTGACGGCGATGCTGATGCGGATGGGGGCTTTTGGCGTGGCGGGGGCCAGTTCGCCGGCCAGCTCAAGTTCGAGCTGGTGCACCTGACGATAGTGAGCCAGCAGCTTTTCCCCCAGTGGGGTTGCCTGCAACGGCTGACTACGGATGAGCAGCGGTTCGGCAAATTGCTGCTCCAGCTGCTTGATGCGTTGAGAGATAGCCGATTGGGTGATGTACAGCGACCTGGCTGCCCGCTCGAAATTCTGCTCCTGCAACACGGCATCCAGTGCCCGCAGCAGTTTGTAATCCAGCTCTTTCATCCCTCATCCTCCCCTCGGCGCAGAGCCCAACTCTACGTGACTGCGCCGGGGACAACAACGGCGAGAGGTGGCGCCATTCTGGCGGTGCTGTGATATCTGACAGTGGTAGAGGAGCCTTTTGGAGCAGATACTGGGCTCGTCGCGCTGGCAGCCCGGCGCGGAGTCATGGCGAGCCATTTGTCCCGGGGCGGGCTCCCGGGATTTTTTATGCTTGAGGGGTCAGTTCAGGCTGCTGATAGTGGCTGCTTTGATAGTTACCCTTGAGTGGCTGTGATACTGCCCTGGCGAAACGTTCATCGAGATGAAAGCGAATGCCAACCCCGCGAACTGCGCCCAGATCTACCGCCTGACGGTGACCAAGGCGTTCGATTGGAAGGCCAAGGCGTCGGAAAATGCGCTCTACCGGCAGGCTGACCACTGCGACCAGTTCGCGGATCCCGTGAGCGATTGCGAAAGCGTAGACTTCGCGAAAGATAACGCAGGTCAGTTCGTTGACTCCGCTTCCCATGCTGGGTGCACGGCTTGCATCTATGGCCAAACGGGTTAGCTCCCAGACATCGGAACTGCGTGGCGCGTTTTCGCCAGCCAGTGCCGTCGGGAATATCGTTGGTAGCATGTAGGCTTCGGCACAGTTGAGCATGCGGATACAGCCGCAAACACCTTCGTTATCTTCGATCAGCACCCAGTGCGTATCTGGTGAATCGAAGCTGTCACGCTCCAGTCCACGACGCGATTCGACATCCCACCCGAGGCGTTCTGAAAAGACACTGTTGCGAAAGCGATAGAGTTCGTTCTCCACCTCGTTTCGTGGGTGTTCTCTCATTTTTCCAGTGAAAACAAACATTATGAACTCTCCATTACTCTATTCAGCGTTATAATCGGGGCCTGGTCAGGGGGACTACCACATGAAACGCGACCAACTGCTTGAATACCTCGAACACTTCACATCGGCCACAGATGGCAACCGCTTGGCTGAGCTGATCGGGCGCTTCACTATTGAAATGGGTTATGACTACTATCGTTTTGCCTTGATCATTCCCATGTCGATGCAAAGACCGAAGGTTGTGCTGTTTAATCAGTGCCCTGACTCCTGGGTGCAGGCCTATACCGAAAACAACATGCTGGCATGTGACCCCGTGATTCAGCTGGCGCGCAAACAGACATTACCCATCTACTGGAATCGCCTTGATGAACGAGCCCGCTTTTTACAAGAGGGGAGTATGGATGTGATGGGCATGGCTGCCGAATTCGGTCTGCGCAATGGCCTCTCTTTCCCTCTTCATGGCGCTGCTGGCGAAAACGGCATTCTCTCTTTCATCACTTCCGAGCGGGCATCAAGTGACTTGCTGCTGGAGTCCTCGCCAGTTCTCTCCTGGATGTCCAATTACATCTTTGAAGCGGCTATACGAGTAGTGCGTTACAACATGGTGGAAACTTCGTACCCGGAGACTTTGACTGAACGCGAGACCGAATGTCTTTTCTGGGCCAGTGAAGGGAAAACCTCGAGTGAAATTGCCTGCATTCTCGGCATTACCGAGCGCACGGTGAATTACCATCTCAATCAGGTCACCCGCAAAACAGGATCCATGAACCGCTATCAAGCGATTGCAAAAGGCGTCAGCAGCGGGATTCTGTTGCCCAACCTGGAACAGGTGGTCGTGACAAACTTTCCACTCGCACTGCAGTAAAACCTTACGACCTTGGTGGTAGCGATGGATTCTCCTGCTGCAATTGGAGGGTCACAATTGTCAGATCCTGTAATTGACAAGATGGCTTGATAAGAGAGTGGATATTCGAGATTAAGAAATCATTAGGAAAATGAATCAATCAGTAAATCCATGAATTTCTCTGGATAGATGCTCATCGCTATAGTGCCGTTTATTCCCAATTTCAGACGGTGCTTTTCATGTTAGCTACTACTCTGCAAGGCTTTACCCTCGGCCTTGCCATGATCATTCCCATCGGTGCCCAGAACGCCTTTGTGCTTAGCCGCGGCATCCATCGCAACCACCATCTGCTGACCGCAACCCTCTGCAGCCTGTGCGATCTCATCCTGATCGGGATCGGGGTATTTGGTGGCGCTACTGTCCTCTCTGCAAGCCCCATCGGGATGGCGCTACTGACCTGGGGAGGCGTGCTGTTTCTCTCCTGGTTCGGCGTGCGTTCCCTGCGCAGTGCCTGGCGTGGTTCTCAGGTCGGGCTTGCTGACTCGCCCCAGCAAAAGGGGGCCAAAAGCGTGTTGGCGATGACGCTGGGCGTCACCCTGCTCAATCCCCATGTCTATCTCGATACCCTGATGTTGCTCGGCTCTGTAGGCAGTCAGGTGGCAGAGTCCTTGCGCCCGGCATTTGCCGCAGGTGCCATGCTGGCCTCGCTGGTATGGTTTTATTCGCTGGCATTGGGCGCCGCCGCTCTGGCCCCTTGGCTGGCAAAGGGGAGGGTGCAGCAGGGGATCGATCTGCTGGTCGGCATCATCATGCTGATCCTGGCGCTACAACTGGCCAGAGGGAGTTAATTCATCCAGATAAAAAGATGCCACTCGCGGGGAGTGGCATCTTGGTTGTTAAGAAGGATCAGACCCGGAACTGCGAAAGCAGCCGCTGTTGCAGCAGGCTGGCCTGATGCAGTGACGAGGCGAGTTGCAGACACTCCTGCGCCTCCTGTTCACCGGTTTTGGCCTGCAGGCTGATCCCCGAGACTTTATCGGAGGAGTGGCTGAGGGTGTGTGACAGCTGCCCAGTTGCAACGGCCACCTGCTGCACCATATCGGCCAATTGGTCGATGGCTCCTTGTACCTTGAACAGGATCTGCTTGGTGTTCTCGGAGTCTTGCATACCCGCTTCCACCGTCTTGAGATTGCGCTGCATCATCAGATAGGCGGTCTCGGTTTGCTGCTGGATGCTGCTAATCACCTGGCTAATCTCGGCACTGGAAGCCGCTGTGCGGTTGGCAAGGGTGCGTACCTCGTCAGCCACCACTGCAAAACCCCGCCCCATTTCCCCTGCTCGGGCCGCCTCGATGGCAGCATTGAGTGCCAGCAGATTGGTTTGCTCCGAGATACCGCTGATGGTGGAGATGATCTGGCCGATCTGGCCCGCCTGCTCCTTGAGGGAGTTGATGGCGATGGCGCACTCGCTCACCTCCTGTACCACACGCTGCATGCCCGCGCTGGCAGAGGCGACATACTGGCTGCTCTCGGTGGTCAGCTGGCGCACCTCATTGGCATTTTGGGCAGCCATGCTGCAGTTGTCAGAGATTCCGGTGGCAACCTGTACCATCTCTTCACTGTCATGATGCAGCGCCAGCGCGTGTTCTGCTGTCTGGCGGCTGCTCTGGCTGATGGCTTCCACCCGATTGACCGAAGTATGGACATGCTCGCTGATGTGCTGGTTGTTGTGCATCGTCGAGCTGATCATCTTCTGCAGCTTCTCGATAAAGCGATCCACACTATTGGCGAGCGACCCGATCTCATCATCCCGCTTCAGGTTGATGCGCACGTTGAGATCGCCATCGCCTGCGGCTATATCCTCCATGCGTTTATTTACCTGGAGCAGTGGGGTTACAAGCTTGCGGGTCAGCCAGAAGCCACACAGGGTGACGATGACGAGGCTGAATACAAGGCCAGCCAGGATCAGAGTGTTGGTCTGGCCGATGATGCCATTGAGCTGGATAATTTGATCTTCCACGGTGGCATCGCCTTTTGCCTCGACATCGACCAGTTGTTGCGCTAGTCGATCTGCGCTTTGCTCATAGGTCGCCTGTTGTGTCTGATAACTGGCGAGGGCCGCTAGCCAGCTGCCCAGTAACTGTTTGTGGCGGGCCTGCAGCTCGCGGTATTGGCTCGACAGCGTATGGCCGCCGAATTCCCCGTTGCCCTGTGCATCGAACATTCCAGTAGCCAGCATCCGGCTGGCGGCACTCTCATAAAATGTGATTGCCTCTTCCAGCTCCTTTTTGATGGCATCCGAGATTCCGAGTCTACGCATCTTTTCCATGGCGTAGAGTTGGCGCAAGAAGCCGATATTGGCCTCCATACCGCCATCGGCAGCCTCCCATCGCGTTTCCAGACCGCCGTTCCAGCTAATGGGTTGGTCAGGCGATTGCGTCAGGCCTTCCACGGCCTCATCACCGATGACCTCCATCTGTTCCGAGAGGCGAGCCAGTCGATCGGCATTATCGCGCAAGGATTGATCCACATCGGTATAGCTGCGATAGAGCGCCAGCAAGGCATCTTGCTGCTGTCGATAGTCCTGCTGCTGCTGCTCCATGATCTTGACTGCGGAGGGGTCGATGAGTTGTCCGTTGGCCACCCGCGTCAGTGCATCATCGGTTGCAGCCTTGGCTGAATTCAGCTTGCCATTATCGAGCGAGATCCCGTTGAGCATCTTCTGGATTTGCAGTTGCTGGTGTCCCAGTTCGATGGAGCCTTCCATGGCGCCATCTGCAGTTTGCCAGGCTGCCCCCAATACATAGGAGAGCAGATTGGCCAGTCGCTGGCTGCCGTACCAGCCGACGATCCCCATGCCCAGCGTACAGCCAAGCAATATGGTGAGGCCCAGATTTGAGGTCGTAACAATCTTCATGTGATGGCCTTCCTTGGTGTATTGCACTATCAGGTGCCGAATAAGTCTAATCAGACAACGCCATGTTTGCCAAAGATGCGGAGTCGGCTACCGGTTATCCCGTGCCTGAAAAAGCACAGGATCAAGCATGGTGGATCTTGCATAAAATGCTTCTCCGATGAGCGGCCACCGATAGGGCAATGCTGGATACTTATCCAGTTATTCTTTATGCTATGAGCCAATTTGCGAATTGCTGTACTGGTGAGGAGAGAGCCGTGATTGGTCGCTTGAGAGGCATTGTCATTGAGAAGCAGCCCCCCGAGGTTTTGCTGGAAGTGGGTGGCGTTGGCTACGAGGTGCAGATGCCAATGAGCTGTTTCTATGATTTGCCGGAAATCGGCAAGGAGGCGACCATCCACACCCATTTTGTGGTGCGTGAGGATGCCCAGCTGCTCTATGGTTTCAACCACAAGCAGGAGCGGGCCCTGTTCCGCGAGCTGATCAAGACCAACGGGGTCGGCCCCAAGCTGGCGCTGGCGATTCTCTCCGGTATGACGGCCAGTCAGTTTGTCATCTGTGTCGAGCGTGAAGAGATAAGCTCACTGGTCAAGCTGCCAGGGGTTGGCAAGAAGACTGCCGAACGGCTGGTGGTGGAGATGAAGGATCGCCTCAAGGGGTGGGTCAGCCATGATCTCTTCTCTCCGGCAGCGGTCACCTTGCCATCTCGCGAGCCGGAACTGCGAGCACCGGATGCAGCGGAAGAGGCGGCCAGCGCCCTGGTGGCGCTCGGTTACAAGCCGCAGCAGGCGAGCCAGATCGTCAGCAAGATCGCCAAAGATGGCATGTCGGTGGAAGACATCATCCGCGAATCCCTGCGTAGTCTGGTGTGAGGTAGCAGATGATTGAAGCAGATCGTCTCATTTCGTCCAGTGCCGCCCGCGAGGACGACATTATCGACCGTGCCATCCGCCCCAAAAAACTGGCGGACTATACCGGTCAGGATGCTGTTTGCGAGCAGATGGAGATCTTTATCGAGGCGGCGCGGCAGCGGGGGGAGGCTCTCGATCACCTGCTGATCTTCGGCCCGCCGGGTCTGGGCAAGACCACCCTCGCCAACATCGTTGCCAACGAGATGGGGGTCAACATCAAGACCACCTCTGGCCCCGTATTGGAGAAAGCGGGTGATCTGGCTGCATTGCTCACCAACCTCGAACCGCACGACGTTCTCTTCATCGACGAGATCCACCGCCTCAGCCCGGTGGTGGAAGAGGTGCTCTATCCGGCGATGGAGGATTACCAGCTCGATATCATGATCGGGGAGGGGCCGGCGGCCCGCTCCATCAAGCTCGATCTGCCCCCCTTTACCCTGATCGGTGCTACCACCCGGGCCGGCTCTCTCACCAGCCCGCTGCGGGATCGCTTCGGCATCGTGCAACGCCTCGAGTTCTACAACGTCAAGGATCTCACCGATATCGTCTCCCGCAGTGCTCGCTGTCTGGGGCTCGACATGACAGAAGATGGTGCCGTTGAGGTCGCTCGTCGCTCTCGCGGCACGCCGCGGATTGCTAACCGCTTGTTAAGACGGGTGCGCGACTTTGCCCAGGTCAAATCCGATGGCCGGATCGATGGCCCCATTGCTGCGCGGGCGATGGACATGTTGGACGTCGATAACGAGGGGTTTGATTTTATGGACCGCAAGTTATTGTTGGCTGTGATAGACAAGTTTATGGGGGGCCCGGTGGGTCTCGATAACCTGGCGGCGGCTATCGGTGAAGAGAAAGATACCATTGAGGATGTACTGGAGCCCTATCTGATCCAGCAGGGCTATCTGCAGCGTACCCCAAGAGGGCGGATAGCGACTACGCGGGCATATGCTCATTTCGGCCTTCAGCGACCTGATGAGAAGTAAGAAAACAGCTGCTTGAGTAAAAAACCGCCACATAAGGCGGTTTTTTGTTATCCGGGCAAAAAAAAGCCCACGGCGGATGCGGTGGGCAAAGACAATTCAGGATGGATGTTCACAGACAGTGAGTGCGTCTGGACACAGACCGGAAAATAAACAGGTGAGCCGTCGCGAGCTCTCAGAGTCGGTTCAGTTGATAGAGCTGAACAAAGGAAAGCTTGTAGTAACGGATGGTTTTAGCAACAAACTTTTTCATCTTCGATTCCAATAGTCAGGTTCAAAATGATGGTCGAATACGTACCGTGAACCCCGATTAACCGGCCTGTATCCAAGGGTATGCCCTCACTGCGAGGCGCATTGTAGGAGTTCGAATCGGCGTGGGCAAACAAGAAAAATTGCACTGTTCAGATTAGTTTATCTAATTTATTTTTCGACTGGTTTGGCTCGCATGAGTATGCATTTTTAGCACTATTAAATTGAGTTTTTCAGAGCGGGAGTCAGTTGAGAATAACATAAGAAAAAGAAGCTTGGCTCCATTTTTCAAATTAAATGAAGGCATTGTTGGTTAAATAATTAAATTGATTTAAATCAATAAATTACTGTTTTTGTTATTCTGTGATCTGACTCATGTCATCAGACGTTAAATAGTTTAAAAATGCCTTTTGTGGTCATCTTTTGCGGGTGCTTTTACATTGATTTCAATCAAATAAAGGTGATATAAAACCACAGTCATCATGGGCGAGAATAAATTCCAGCTGGTTGTTTTATAAATGTTAAACATTAGCTTTCTTTGTTCTCAGTTATTGCCTTGTTGTTAATGCTGGTTGTTAGTAATGGGGTTTTGTTGTGAGTGCTCATGGCGGGACCCATTTGATGGCCATCAACGGAAGCTTTGTGCTTAAAACTTAAAATAGCCGTGCCAATAATCGGTGAGGAAACATCATGATTGCTGAGCATGTGGTCGACCTATCGCGGTTCCAGTTCGCTGCGACGGCCCTTTATCACTTCTTGTTTGTCCCCCTGACGCTGGGAATGACCTTCATTCTCGCGATCATGGAATCTGTCTATGTTATGACCAACAACCCCATCTACAAGGACATGACCAAGTTCTGGGGTAAGTTGTTCGCCATTAACTTCGCCCTCGGGGTAACGACCGGTTTGACCATGGAGTTCCAGTTCGGAACCAACTGGGCTTACTACTCCCACTATGTTGGCGATATCTTCGGTGCCCCGCTGGCTATCGAAGGTCTGATGGCTTTCTTCCTTGAGTCTACTTTCGTCGGCATGTTCTTCTTCGGTTGGGATCGCCTGAGCAAGCATCAACACCTGGTTGCGACCTGGTTGATGGCGCTGGGTACCAACCTCTCTGCCCTCTGGATCCTGGTTGCCAACGGCTGGATGCAGAACCCGGTCGGTGCCGAGTTCAACTTCGAATCCATGCGGATGGAGATGGTGAGCTTCGCAGACCTGGTGTTCAACCCGGTTGCTCAGGTCAAGTTCGTCCACACCGTGGCGGCTGGCTATACCTGTGGCGCCATGTTCGTTCTGGGCATCTCCTCCTACTACCTGCTGAAGAATCGTGATGTGGCCTTTGCCCGTCGCTCCTTCGCCATCGCTGCCGCTTTCGGTATGGCTTCCATCCTCTCCGTACTGGTGCTGGGAGACGAGTCAGGTTACGAGACCGGTGAAGTGCAGAAGGTGAAACTGGCTGCCATCGAAGCCGAGTGGGAAACTGAGCCTGCTCCGGCTGCCTTCACCCTGTTCGGTATTCCGAATCAGGAAGAGATGCGCACCGACTACGCCATCAAGATCCCCTATGCCATGGGCATCATCGCGACTCGTTCCCTTGATACTCAGGTCACCGGTCTCAAGGATCTGAAGAGCGAGCACGAACTGCGCGTTCGCAACGGTATGACAGCTTACGATCTGCTGACCAAGCTGCAGTCTGGTGACAAGTCTGACGAAACCCGTGCTCGCTTCGATGAAGTGAAGCAGGATCTGGGTTACGGTCTGCTGCTCAAGCGCTACACCAGCAATGTGACCGACGCTACCGACGAGCAGATCAAGGCCGCCGTGGATGACTCCATCCCGCAGGTACTGCCGCTGTTCTTCGCTTTCCGCATCATGGTTGCCGTTGGCATGCTGATGCTGGTGCTGATCGGTATGGCCTTCTATGACAGTGCCCGTCACCAGATCGGCCAGCGCAAGTGGCTGCTCAAGGGTCTGCTGTGGGGTATTCCGCTGCCGTGGATCGCTATCGAAGCTGGCTGGTTCGTTGCCGAATATGGTCGTCAGCCCTGGACCATTGCCGAAGTGCTGCCGACCTCTGTCTCCGCTTCCAATGTGCCTGCCGCTGAAATCTGGTTCTCTCTGATCGGTATCTGCCTGTTCTACACAGTGCTGCTGGTGATCGAGATGTACCTGATGTTCAAGTTTGCCCGCCTCGGCCCAAGCAGCCTGAAGACCGGCAAGTATCACTTTGAACAGCTCAAGGCATAAGGAGAGTGACCATGTTTGATTACGAAACTCTGCGTGTCATCTGGTGGGTACTGGTCGGCGTGCTGCTGATTGGCTTCGCCATCACTGACGGCTTCGACATGGGGGTGGGCGCACTGCTCCCCTTCGTCGGCAAGAAAGATATCGAGCGTCGCGTCATGATCAACTCCATTGCCCCCCACTGGGACGGCAACCAGGTGTGGCTGATCACTGCGGGTGGTGCTCTGTTCGCAGCCTGGCCGCTGGTTTACGCAACTGCGTTCTCCGGCTTCTATGTGGCGATGATCCTGACCCTGATGGCGCTCTTCTTCCGTCCGGTCGGTTTTGACTACCGTTCCAAGCTGGAGAGCCCGAGATGGCGCAACAACTGGGACTGGTGCCTGTTTATCGGTGGTGCGGTTCCGCCCATCGTGTTCGGCGTCGCGTTCGGTAACCTGCTGCAGGGCGTGCCGTTCGAATTCAACCAGTTCCTGATGTCCACCTATCACGGCAACTTCTTCGGCCTGCTCAACCCGTTCGGCCTGCTGGCCGGTATCGTCAGCCTCAGCATGTTCCTGGCTCAGGGCGCGACCTGGCTGATGATGAAGACCGAAGGCGAAGTGCTGGCTCGCTCCCGTACCGCAGCCATCGGCAGCTCGCTGCTGCTGCTGGTGCTGTTCGCGGTGGCTGGCTGGTGGGTTAGCGGCATGGAAGGCTATGTCATCGTCAAGGCTGCGGCCAACGATGCTGTCTCCAACCCGCTGGGCAAGGAAGTTGTGCTGCAGGCTGGCGCCTGGATGAACAACTACAGCCTCTACCCGTGGATGATTGCCGCGCCGGTACTGGGTCTCTCCATGAGCCTGCTGACTGCGCTGTTCGCCATGCTGAACAAAGGTTGGGTAGCGTTCACTACCTCCTCCCTGGCGATGGCTGGCGTGATCCTGACTGCCGGTTTCTCCATGTTCCCGTTCGTGATGCCCTCAAGCCTTGAGCCGTCACAGAGCCTGACCATGTGGGATACCACTGCCTCTTTCAACACCCTGCAGGTGATGACAGTGGCCGCAGCTATCTTCGTACCGATTGTGCTGGGTTACACCATCTGGACCTACATCAAGATGTTTGGCCGGGTGACCAACAAGCACATCGAAGATAACCAACATTCGGCCTACTAAGAGGAGCCCTGATAATGTGGTATTTCACCTGGATCCTGGGTCTGCTGCTGGCCTGTGCATTTGGCATCATCAATGCGCTGTGGTTGGAACATACCGAGAACATGGATCGTCAGATCGATGAGGATAAGTGATCGACTGGCCAGGCTGGCGGCTCCACTGGAGCGCCAGCCATGGCAAGGGTTGATGTTGCTCGCGGCGGCCTTGTTGGCCGTCGCTATTTTGCAGGCCCCCAATCTGATAGCCGCCAACACCAGCAGCCACGGCCACTGGTTGTCGTTCTGGCTGATGTGGGCGGTCTGCTGCGGCATCCTGAACGGACTCGGCTTTCATCTGAAAAGCGTGTTCGGGCGGATCCTGTTCAACCCCTGGCTCGCCTGGCCCAGTTTGTTGTATGGCCTTTGGCTGACACATTCATATTTCCTCTCATAAAAAACAGGGGGAGGCAGGATTTCCCTGCTTCCCCCTGCTTCTTTCCTATTCAGCCCTGCGCTATGATAGCCCCCCATCTGACTGTCGAATGGATCACAGATTGTTATGGGGGAAGTCCATGAGTTTCCGGTGCGTGTCTATTACGAGGACACCGACGCCGGGGGCATCGTCTACAACGCCAATTATCTCAAGTTTATGGAACGTGCTCGCACCGAGTTCCTTCGTGCCAAAGGGGTCGAACAGGACGTCTTGCTGCAGGAGGGATATGCCTTCGTCGTGAGTCGAACAGAGATCGATTTCCGCTCGGCGGCCCGTTTTAATGAACTTTTGAATGTGTTAACGCAAGTGACTGAAGTGAAACGCGCATCCATGCGTTTTTCACAGCAGATCCTGGCGGCTGATGGGCGACTGGTCACTCAGGCCATGGTACAGATAGCCTGTGTCAGTCATCCGCAAATGAAACCTGTTGCAATACCTGTAAATGTGAAGGGAGTGCTGTAAGTGCACGCTGAAATTTCGTTTATTGGCCTGTTTTGGCAAGCCAGCCTGTTGGTAAAACTGGTCATGATGACCCTGATGAGCATGTCGATTGTCTCCTGGGCGCTGATTATCCAGCGCTCCAAGGCGATCAAGGCTGCCAATATCGCATCTGAGCAGTTTGAAGATCGCTTCTGGTCCGGGGTCGACCTCAATCGCCTCTATCAGGAGTCCTCTTCCCGCCGCGATGACATCGAAGGCATGGAAGATATCTTCTACTCCGGCTTCAAGGAGTATGCCCGCTTGCTGAAGGCTGGTGCCCGCGGTCAGGATGCGGTGATGGACGGTACCTACCGTGCCATGCGCGTCTCCCTCTCCCGTGCGGTGGACGATCTCGAATCCAACCTGCCCATCTTGGCGACCATCGGCTCCATCAGTCCCTATATCGGCCTGTTCGGTACCGTATGGGGGATCATGAACGCCTTTATCGCCCTGGGTCAGGTACAGCAGGCGACCCTGCAGATGGTAGCCCCCGGTATCGCAGAAGCGCTGATCGCTACCGCCATGGGTCTGTTTGCCGCCATCCCTGCCGTTATCTTCTACAACCGCTTCTCCAACAAGGTGGAAAAGCTGGAGAACGCCTACGCCAACTTCATGGACGAGTTCACCACCATTCTGAACCGTCAAATTGCACAGCAGCAGGGTGATCAGTAATGCAAACCTATCAGCGGATCCGGCGCAAGAAGGTGGCCGAGATCAACGTGGTTCCCTATATCGACGTCATGCTGGTGCTGCTTATCATCTTCATGGCGGTAACGCCGGTGATCACCCAGGGGGTCAAGGTTGACCTGCCGCAGGCGGAATCCGAGCAGTTGCCGGAAGATGCCAAGCCGCCCTTCATCGTCAGCGTCAACACCGATGGCGAGTATGTCATCAAGGCTGGCGAAGCCGAGGATGAGCCGGTACCAAGCGGCACGCCCGAAGCGATGCAGCAGTACATCACCGAGAAAGCCATGGGCTATCTGGCCATCAACCAGAACGCTCCCGTGGTGGTGGCCGGTGACAAGTCGGTGCGCTACGAAGAGGTGATCCTGTTGATGGTGGCCCTCAAGAAAGCCGGTGTTCCTCAGGTTGGCCTGATGACTGATCCGGTAAATTGACGGAGATGGATGTGAAGCGTGGTATTTCCGGTTATCTCATCGCATCGTTTCTGCTGCACCTGATCATCGGCATCATCCTGTTTGTCGGTCTCGACTTCAGCAAGCCGAAGCGGCCCGAGTCGCAGGGGCAGATCGTCAATGCGGTGATGCTGGATAGCGAATTCCTGGCCCAGCAGGCGCAGCAGATCCAGCAGCAGAAGGCTCAGCCCAAGGCTGCACAGCAACAGCAGAAGAAAAAGGAAGAGGCGGAAGAGGCCAAGCGCGAGCTGGCCGAGCAGCAGGAGCGCCTGCGTATTGCCGAGACCAAGCGCAAGCAGGCCGAAGAGGCGACCCGCAAGGCCGAAGCCGAAAAGCAGAAGAAAGAGGCTGAGCAGAAGCAGGCGGAAGAGAAGGCCCAGAAAGCCGAGGAAGCCCGCAAGCTGGAAGAGCAAAAAGCCAAGAAAGCAGAAGCCGAGAAGAAAGCGGCGGAAGATGCCAAGGCGCTCGCGCTGAAGAAAAAGAAAGAGCTCGAGAAAAAACAGGCGGAAGAGAAAGCCAAGGCTGAAGAGGCCAAGGCCAAGAAAGCGGAAGCCGAGAAGAAGGCCAAAGCCGAAGCTGAGAAAAAAGCGAAGGCAGAAGCCGAGAAGAAAGCCAAAGCCGAGGCCGAGAAGAAGGCCAAGGAAGAGGCTGATAAAAAGGCAAAAGCTGACGCAGAGAAAAAAGCCAAAGCCGAAGCCGAGAAGAAGGCCAAGGCGGATGCCGAGCGCAAGCGCAAGGCAGAAGAGGCCAAGCTTCAGAAAGAGATGGAAGCCATGATGGAGCAGCAGATGGCGGCTGAAGCCAATGCGCGCAGTCAGGCTGCATCGGCGGCAGCCAAGGGTGAAGTCGACAAATATGCGGCACTCATCAAGGCCACTGTTGAGCGTTATATGATTTTGGATCCCACCATGCGGGGCAAAACATGTACTATCGGCGTACGTCTTGCGAGCAGTGGCTTTGTCATTTCGGTGGATAACGGCCAGGGTGACCCGGCGGTATGTCGTTCCGGTAAAGCGGCCGTATTGAAGGCCAACCAGTTGCCGGTGCCGAAGGATCCTGCGGCATTCGAGATGTTGAAGGAATTTAACCTCAAATTGGAACCGAGTATTTAAGCCATGATCAGAAAAGTGTTTTTTGCTTTGGTTGGTTGTTTGCTGCTGGGCCAGAGTGCCCATGCGGCTCTGGATATCGTCATCACTGGCGGTATTGACAGCGCCCGTCCCGTCGCCGTTGCCCCCTTCAAGTGGGAAGGTAACGGCCAGCTGCCGCAGGATATCGCGGAAGTGGTCTCCAACGACCTGATGCGTAGCGGCAAGTTCAAGCCGCTGGCGCGCAGCCAGATGCCGCAGACCCCGAGCAGCAGCAGCGAAATCAACTTCGCACCCTGGGCTGCCCAAGGGGTCGAGGCTGTGGTGGTAGGCTCCATCGCCGCCGTGGGTGACGGTACCTACAAGATCAACTTCGAGCTGGTCGATGTGCTCAAGGGCCAGCTGGCCAAGGCGCAGGGTGGCGAGAGCAATGGTTACATCCTGGATAGCCGCATGGCGACCATCCCGGGTGCCCAGATGCGTCAGTTCGCCCACCGTATCTCCGACATCGTCTATGAGCGTTTGACTGGCGAGCGTGGCGCCTTCCTGACTCGTCTGGCTTACGTTTCTGTACAGCAGGGGACCCAGTTCCCGTATCAGCTGCGGATCTCCGACTACGACGGTTACAACGAGAAGACTTTGCTGCGCTCCCGCGAGCCGCTGATGTCCCCGGCCTGGTCGCCGGATGGCAGCAAACTGGCCTACGTGAGCTTCGAGAACCAGAAATCCGAGATTTACGTGCAGGATATCTACACCCAGCAGCGCAGCCTGATCACCAGCTTCCGCGGTATCAACGGTGCGCCGGAGTGGTCTCCGGATGGTCGTCGTCTGGCTATCGTTCTCTCCAAGGACGGGTCACCGAACCTCTATGTTGTTGATGTCGCAAGCAAGCAGTTGACCAGGGTCACCACCAGCCGGGTGATCGACACCGAACCCTCCTGGATGCCGGACGGGCAAAATTTGCTGTTCACCTCTGAACGTGGTGGCAAACCCCAGATTTATAGCGTAAATTTGGCGACTGGCATGACTCGCCGGATGACCTGGGAAGGTGAATCCAACCAGGGCGCATCCATCACACCTGATGGCAAGATCATGGTGATGGTGACCCGGGTTCAAGGGCAATACCGTATTGCCCGTCAGGATATGGACACCAATGCCCAGTTGGTCCTGACTCAGAGTGCACTGGACGAGTCCCCAAGTGTGGCTCCCAATGGCAGCATGATCATTTATGCCACCATCTATCAGGGTCGTAAGAGTCTTGCGTTGGTGTCGACTGATGGTCGCTTCAAGGCTGTGCTTCCGACCAGTAGCGGTGAAATTCGTGCACCAGCTTGGTCGCCCTTCTTGAATTGATAAAAATCCAATTGTTTTTTGTTTTGTTATAAAGGTTTAAGGAAATAGCATGCAACTCAATAAACTGCTCAAGGGTTTGGCCATCGCACTGCCACTGTTCACCCTGGCTGCTTGTAGCTCCTCTTCTGATTCAGGCTCTGCTGGTGCCGAATCAGGTATGACCGACGGCATGGGCGGTGTACAAACCGGTGGCGCCAACGGCATGTTGTCCCCGGAAGAGCAGATGCGTCAGAAGTTCGAAGCGCTGCAGCGCGACAACGTCATCTACTTCCCGTTTGACGGCTACGAAATCCAGGGTCAGTACGCTGATCTGCTGGATGCCCATGCCAGCTACCTGCGCGAGCGTCCGAGCGTGAAAGTACTGATCGAAGGCCACGCCGATGAGCGCGGTACTCCGGAGTACAACATCGCTCTGGGTGAGCGTCGTGCCAAGGCTGTTGCCAAATATCTGCAAACCCTGGGTGTGCAGGCCGAGCAGCTCTCCATCGTCAGCTATGGCGAAGAGAAGCCGCTGGATCTGTCCCACACCGAGGAAGCCTTTGCCAAAAACCGCCGTGCGGTTCTGGTTTACTAAGGTTCTATACGGATGAATTTTGTGTATAAGCAAGCGGCCATTTCGATGGCCGTTTTATTTGCAGTCTCTGCCCACGCCGCGGCTCCGGTCAGCGATTTGGGGGGAGATTCCGGCGGCGTTGTCCTTAATGGCAACAACGGCGCCATCGTGCCCACCGGTAGCCTCGAAGATCGGGTTGCCCTGCTGGAGCGCACCCTGAACGCCCGTCTGCGACTGCAAGCCGACTTGCAGCAGCAGGTCGACTCCCTGCAAGGGGAGGTCTCCGAGCTGCGTGGTCAGCTGGAGCAGCAGACCTACCAGATGGAGCAGTCGCAAGAGCGTCAGCGTCAGCTCTACCAGGAGCTGGACAAGGTGAGCAGCCAGCAGCAGGCCGCTGCTCCGGCCGCCGCCGCACCAGCTGCCGCCACTGCGGCCAATCCGGCCCCGGCCGTCAACTACTCGACCAATCAGGACGAGAATCAGGCCTACGACGCTGCCGTGAACATGGTGCTCAAAGAGAAGAACTACGACAAAGCCATTCCGGCTTTCCAGGGCTTCATCAAGCAGTACCCCAGTTCAAGCTATGTCCCCAATGCACACTACTGGCTGGGCCAGCTGCTGTTCAACAAGGGTGATCGAGCCGGTGCTGCCGCCCAGTTTTCTACCGTCGCCAACAAGTACAGCAAGTCGCCCAAGCGCGCCGATGCCCTGCTGAAGCTGGGGATGCTGTCACAGCTGGATGGCAAGAAGGCCGAGGCGAAAGCGTTCTACGAGCAGGTGATCAAGGGTTACCCCAACACCTCTCCGGCACAGCTGGCGAAGCAGAGCCTGAGCAAGCTGTAACATTGCCGTATGTCACTGTTTTCGTAACGGTACTGTAAAAACAGCCTGCATTTGTACGCACAGTGAGCAAACGGATTTAAATTACGAATTTTCTGTTGCACCGGAAATTTAAATCCGTAATATAGGCCGCCGTCAGAGCCGAAGCAGTAATGCAGTCGGTACTGGTCGTGGTGAGGGTCGTTAGCTCAGTCGGTAGAGCAGTTGACTTTTAATCAATTGGTCGCTGGTT